>JAICMG010000055.1 GCA_025929365.1 Frankiaceae bacterium | reverse complement strand
GAACAACCACGTCGTGTCGGCGGCGAGTGGTGGCAACGCAACGGTGGCCGTGACCTTCAACGACGGCTCGAGCGCGTCAGCACGGATTGTCGGCACCGACCCGCTCGACGACCTCGCGGTGCTGAAGGTCTCCAAGGGCGGGCTGATTCCCGCAACGCTCGGCCAGAGCTCGCAGATCCAGGTCGGCGACCCCGTCCTTGCCGTCGGATCGCCGCTTGGCCTTACCGGGACGGTGACGGCCGGCATCGTCTCCGCCCTGAACCGACCGGTGGAGACGCAGGATCAGCAACCACAGCAAACCGACCCCTTCGGCTTCGGTTTCGGCAATGGCGGGTCGAGCCAGCAGCCCTCGCAGCCGACAGTCATCGACGCGATTCAAACCGACGCGGCGATCAACCCCGGCAACTCGGGTGGCGCGCTCGTGAACGCGGCGGGCCAGGTAATCGGCATCAACTCGGCGATCGCCTCGCTGGGCTCAGACGCGCTCGGCTCGCAGAGCGGCAACATCGGTGTGGGCTTCGCGATCCCGATCGACCAGGCGCGGACGATCGCGTCGCAGTTGATCACGACCGGCCACGCGACCCATCCTTTGCTGGGAGTCCAGCTGGCCGACGCGACGTCGGCCAATGGAGCTGACCGGGCACTCGTGCGGTCGGTGACGGCGAACGGGCCCGCCGCAAAAGCGGGCATCAAGGGAGGCGATGTGATCACCGCGGTCGCGGGGCACGCGACGGTGGGCGCGGACGCGGTCATCGCGGCGGTGCGCAGCTTCCAGCCGGGTGATCGGGTTGCGGTGACGTACGTGCGCAATGGCCACGCGTCTACCGTGCACGTCACACTCGCCAACGCGGCTAGCAGCTAAGGACACTGAGCCATGCCTTCCGGACCGCAGGTGCTGGTCGTCGACGACGATCCGCAGATCCGGGAGGCATTGACTCGTGCGCTCGAACTCGACGACTACCGGGTGACGACGGCGAGCAACGGGGCCAAGGCGCTCGAGGCGGTCAGCCAGCATCGCCCGGACGTGATGGTGCTCGACGTGATGATGCCGTATGTCGGCGGGCTCGATGTCTGCCGGACGTTGCGCAGCAAGAAGGACAAGCTGCCGATTCTCGTCCTCACTGCGCGCGACGAGGTGGGCGACCGGGTGGCAGGTCTCGACGCTGGCGCCGACGACTACCTCACCAAGCCATTTGCCCTCGAAGAGCTGCGGGCGCGGCTGCGTGCGCTGTTGCGGCGTACGTCGGTCGAGGAGTCGGACGACACCGCAGCGATCTCGTACGAAGATCTCGAGCTCGATCCGGCAGCACACACCGCCCGCCGTGGTGATCGTGCCATCGACCTGACGCGGACCGAGTTCGCACTTCTCGAGCTGCTGCTCCGCAACGCGGGGCGGCCACTTCCCCGCGAGACGATCATGGATCGGGTGTGGGGGTGGGAGTCTGAGCCGACCAGCAACTCCCTCGAGGTGTTCGTCGGGTATCTGCGCCGAAAGACGGAGGCGGCGGGGGAACCCCGGTTGATCCACACTGTGCGCGGGGTCGGCTACGTCCTGCGCGGCGACGCATGAGTGAGGTGGCTGGTCGGGTTGTCGGCCGGCTATCCGGCGTGGACCGGCGCTGGCGCGACGCACCGATCCGCACCCGGCTCACTGCCGCCGCCGCGTTCGCTGCGACCTTCGCGATCATCGCGGTGGTGGCGGTCGCCTATATCGCCGTCCACCACGAGCTGTACAGCAACATCGACGGGCAGCTTCGGCACCAGGCTGCCAACCAGCACTCGATCCGGTTCGATCCGCAATCGCTCCAGCCCGAGGTCGCCAGGGACCCGTACCAGAGCGCGGGCAGCGTGCAGGTCGTCGACATCGCCGGCAACACGATCAGAGAGGCAAACGGACTGCCCCTGCCGCATAACGCCCGCGACGTGGCGATCGCCAGCGACGGTGGGAGCTGGCTTCGGACGCAGGGTGTCGAAGGCTCGCCGATGCGCATCCTCACCGTGCGGCGTACCGCGCAGCTGTCGAACGGGCAGCTCGTCACTGTCGCGCTGCAGGTCGCGCTTCCGCTCACCGCCGCGGAGAACGAGCTCCACAAGCTTCGGCTCGCCTTCCTGCTGCTCGTGCTGCTCGGCTTCGGGATGGCGACCGGCGGCACGTGGTTCGTCGTGAGGCGCACCATGCGCCCGGTCGCCCGGCTGACGTCGGCTGCCGAGCAGATCGCGGTAACCCGCGACCTCACCACCCGCATCGAGGACTACGGCGGCGACGAGCTCGGCCGGCTCGCGTCGACGTTCAACACGATGCTCGATGCGCTCGAGCGCTCACTCGACCAGCAGCGCCAGCTGATCCTCGACGCCAGTCACGAGCTTCGTACGCCGCTCGCGAGCCTGCGTACCAACGTCGAGGTCCTGCATGACGTCGATCGGCTCTCCCTCGATCAGCGCCGGTCTCTGCTCAACGGCATCGTGACCCAGCTCGACGAGCTGACCGGCCTCGTCGCCGACGTCGTGGAGCTCGCGCGCGGCGAGGCGCCGGAGACATCGCTCGAGGACGTCGCGCTCGACGACCTGGTCTCCCACGAGGTCGACCGCGCTCGCCGTCACTGGCAGTCACTCGTCTTCCGCTACGACAGCCAGCCGGTCGTCGTACGCGGCGTCCCGGCTCGGCTGAGCCGAGCCGTCGCCAACCTGTTGGACAACGCCGGCAAGTTCAGCCCGGCGGGTTCGGAGGTCGACGTTTCGCTGACCAGCAGTGGGGTGTTGACGGTCGCCGATCACGGACCCGGAATACCGGAGGACGCGCTCGAGCAGGTCTTCGACCGCTTCTATCGAGCAGAGGAGGCACGCGGGCTGCCGGGGTCGGGTCTTGGGCTGTCGATCGTCAAGCAGGTGGTCGACGGCCACAACGGGACCGTCTCCATCAGCAACCGCGCCGGCGGGGGAGCGGTTGTGCGCGTGGCGCTTCCGCCGGCCGGTCCTCCGCCGCCGCCGATCCCGTCGGCCGATGCGAGGCAGGCCGCGCAGCCGGTTCGGTAGCCGGCCCAAGCCGTAAGGTCTGGTCGTGTCGTGGCTGCGGTTGGATGCGCACTCCGCGACGATCGTCGCGTTCGCGATGCTCGGCATCTGTGTGTGCGCGCATCGGCTGTCGGGTCGCCGCGCCAGGTTCGTCGCGGCGGCCTCGTTCGAAGTTGCCGTGGTGTGCGCGCTCTTCGCGCTGTGGCAGGTCGCGAACGCGCTGACCCGGGGCCACACGGCCGGTGGAGTCGACCGAGGGAAGTGGCTGTGGCACGCCGAGCGCGTGCTGCACATGCCGAGCGAGAAATCGGTGCAGGACCTGATCATCGGACACGCGTGGATCGTGCGCACCGCGAACTACTACTACGACACGGCGCACCTGACGCTGATGGTCGTGTTCCTGGTCTGGCTGTGGTTGCGGCACCGGGATCGCTACTCGCTCGTGCGCAACACGATCGCCGCCTTCACGGCCATGTCCCTGCTGATCCAGATGATCGCCGTGGCTCCGCCGCGGTTGATCGGCGGGACCGGCCTGATCGACACCGCCCAGCTTTACGGGCAGTCCGTGTATGCCGCCTTCGGCTCCGGCCTTGCCGACGAGTACGCCGCGATGCCGTCGATTCACGTCGGATGGGCGGTGCTGATCTCACTGGCGATTGTCCGGTGCAGCTCGAGCCGCTGGCGATGGCTGGGGCTGCTTCACGGTGGGCTGACGATCTTCGTGGTCGTCGCGACCGCGAACCACTACTGGCTCGACGGCGTCGCGGCCTGTCTGCTGCTGGTGCCGGCCGTACTCATCGCGATCGGTATCGAACGGGTGCGCGCGGGGGTTCAGATGGCGCCGCGCGAGGTTGTGATCTCGGATCTGGATCTCGACCCGGTTCAGATCCAGCAGGGTGCGTCTTCGTGATGCTCGTTGCGGTTCGCGCTCGCGTCGCATGAGTGGGTGAACCAGATCCGGCGATGCCACTGCGACTGGGGAATGTTGCGGGCTGCGAGCACGGGATAGAAGAAGTAGAAGAGGATCACGACGATCGCGAGGTAGGCGCTCGCGACGGTGGCGCCGGCGGCGCGGCGTAGCTCCGAGTGGGACCTGCGCCCGAGCGCGAGGCCGATGGCCATCGTCACCGCCAGCGCCATGAACGGCACGTTGGGCAGCATGTAGAAGAGGAACATCGTGCGGTGGCAGTCTCCGGCCGGGCTGCATGCCGGGTCCGTGTGCACCACCTGCAGCTCCTGGAAGATCCACGGCAGGTAGCCGAAGCCGAAGGCGGTGATCACTCCGGCGGCACGCCAGTCGTGCCGCGAGATCCAGACCCAGATCGTGGCGATGAGCGCCGGGATCGCCGCCCACCACAAGGCGGGGTTGCCGATGCCGAGGATCTCCGTTGCGCACGACGAGGCGCCGCACCCGCCCGGGGTTTGGTAGTAGTACGCGACTGGCCGCTCCAGCAGCAGCCAGCCCCATGGCCGCGAGAGGTACGGGTGCGAGGCGTGGAGCGTGACGTCGTAATGCCAGATCTCGCGCTGGTAGTGCCACCAGCCGTGCAGCACCGCCCAGTCATGGGCCAGCCACGACTGGCCGGGATGGACGTACAGGTCGTGGTCGTAGGCGTAGTGGCCGTTCGACAGGAACCAGCCGGTCCACGACGCCACGTACACGACCGCCGGCAGGAGCAGGAACACCGCGACGAGTGGGAGGAGTGACCGCCACGCCGCGTTCCACCACATCCAGGCGTCGAAGCGCCGCCGCTTTCGCTGCCCTCCGACGCCGTCCGGTACCCACAGCCCGCCGGTTGCGCCGGCGGTGCGGCGCGCGCCGAAGTCCCAGGCGAGAGCGAGAAGGATGAGCGCGGGAATGTAGTAGGCGCCGTTCCACTTCGTCGCGCATGCCGCTCCGATGCACAGCGCAGCACCCAGCCGCCAGGGGCGAAATCCGATCCGGGGGCCCCACTCGCGCGGGCCCAGCGGCCCGGTGAGCCGTTCCGCGAGCCTGCGGCGACCCCAGTCGCGATCGACAACCAGACAGCCGAACGCCGCGATGACCCAGAACAGCAGGTAGATGTCGAGCATCGCCGTGCGGCTCTGCACGAACTCGAGCCCGTCGAGCGCGACCAGGGCGCCGGCGACCACGCCGAGGGCCGTCGACCGAAACATCCGGCGGGCGACCCGCGCCGTGATCAGGATGGCGAGCGTCCCGACGACGGCGCCCATGAACCGGAAGCCGAGCGGGCTGGCGGGATAGATCGTGTGCTTGAACGTGACCGTCTTGCCGTGGTCGAACAGCGCCTCGCCGAGCGCCATCATCCACTTGCCGAGCGGCGGGTGCACCACAAAGGCCGCCGTCTTCATCAGCCCGTCGGTCTCGACTCCGTGGTGCAGCAGCGACCAGCTGTCGTGGCTGTAGTACGTCTCGTCGAAGACGATGCTCGAGCTCTGATGAAGGCTGGGACCGCCCGGACGGGTGATGCGCCAGAGGCGGACGAAGCCGCCGAGCAGCGTGATCGCGATCGGGAGCAGCCAGCCCCAGATCCCGTCGTTCGGCATCGGACGGACGAGCCGGGAGCGAATCCGATCGAGCGCTTCGAGCGAGGACCTCGACTGTGCGCGCGGGGCGTCCTCGAGATCGGTGGACGCCGCCATCCGCTCATCGTATGAAGCCCGGACCCGGCTACCGCTTGAATGAGGCTGTGCCACTCGTCCTCGCCGCAACGCCTATCGGTGACCCGCGCGACGCTTCGCCCCGGCTGCGCGCGGCACTCGCCGACGCCGAGGTGATCGCGGCTGAGGACACCCGGCGGTTGCGCCGCCTGGCGAGCGCGCTGGGCGTCGCCCTCTCAGGGAAGGTCGTCGCGGTGTACGACGCGGTCGAGCGCGACCGGTCGGCGGCGTTGCTGGACGCCGTCGAGGCCGGTCAGACGGTGGTGCTCGTGAGCGACGCAGGAGTGCCGCTGGTCTCCGACCCCGGTTACGCGTTGGTCAGCGGCGCCGTCGCCAGGGGTCTGCCGGTCACGGTGCTGCCGGGGCCCTCGGCGGTCACGGCCGCCGTCGCGGTTGCCGGCCTCCCGGTCGACCGATGGTGCTTCGAGGGCTTCCTGCCTCGAAAGGCCGGAGAGCGTCGCGCTCGGCTCAGCGCACTCGCCGGCGACCCGCGGGCACTCGTCGTCTTCGAGTCCCCGCGCCGCCTCGCCGCGACTCTCGCCGACTTCGCGACCGCGTTCGGCGGTGACCGGCGAGCGGCGGTCTGCCGAGAGCTCACGAAGACGCACGAGGAGGTGCGCCGGGGCGAGCTGTCGGAGCTTGCGTCGTGGGCGGCCGGCCATGAGGTGCGCGGTGAGGTCACGGTTGTGGTGGCCGGCGCGCCGCCGCAGGCACCCGTTGTCGACCCGACGGTCATCCGCCGAGACGTCGAGGCGAAGGTCGCCGAGGGCATGACCCGGCGGGACGCGGTCGACGCGGTGTCAGGGGCGACCGGGCTGCCGCGACGCGTCGTCTACGACGCGGCGACGAAGAACCTGCTGTCCTGACAGTCCACAGATTTTGTGCACATCCCGGTGGATGAGTTCACCCTGTCGCTCATCGACGGGGGACAACCGGGGGCTTGGCTGTGGACACCGCTGTGTATCAAAAATTACTTCTAGAACCCCCTTGCGCGCGCTCTCGCAACCCACTACAAATCCGTCTGTCACCGGAAACGGAGACCACGCAGTGGGGGTTTCTGAGGGCAACCTCAAAACATCTTCTGTAGCGCCAGATGCGAAGCACTTCGGTAACGGAGTGCGACGGACTCGGGCACGAGGGATGGTTCATCCGGGCAACCGGACGGGCCGCTTCCCACGAACGCCAGGTACGACGCGACGCGAGTCGCCTGGGCAACCAGGTGGTTCACGGAGCGAGCGGTTCGGGCAATCGGATCGCATCGCGGAGCAGCTGCTTCGGGTAACCGGGGCGGGGCAAAGCGGAGGCATCGAAGCGGGTCTTCTGCTTTCGGAGTCCGGGTCCTTGCAACGCACGGCAGTCGAGCGATCGGCTCGCCGGTGCAGTAGGGACACGAGCGAAGCCCCTCCGTCTCATACACGGAGGGGCTTCGCACTATTTTCGGCGCCTTTTGCGGCGCAGCCCGGCTCCGACACTCGCTTCGGCGAATATCCGCAAGCGCGGATCAATAGGCTGATCGCATGGCTCGGCAGATCCTCACCGCGGTGGCCTGGCCGTATGCGAACGGCCCCCGCCACATCGGCCACGTCGCGGGTTTCGGGGTGCCGTCCGACGTGTTCAGCCGCTATCACCGGCTGGCCGGCAACAACGTGCTCATGGTCAGCGGGACCGACGAGCACGGCACGCCGATCCTCGTGCAGGCCGACCAGGAGGGCGTGACGCCGCGCGAGCTCGCCGACCGTTACAACCGGGTCATCGCCGAGGACCTGCAGCAGCTCGGGCTGACCTACGACCTCTTCACGCGTACGACGACGCGCAACCACTACGCCGTCGTGCAAGAGATGTTCAGGACGCTTCACCGCAACGGCTACATGATCGAGCGCACCACGAAAGGCGCGATCTCCCCATCGACGGGGCGCACCCTTCCCGACCGCTACATCGAGGGCACCTGCCCGATCTGCGGGTACGACGGCGCGCGTGGCGACCAGTGCGACAACTGCGGCAACCAGCTCGATGCCGACGCGCTGATCAACCCGAAGTCGAGGATCAACGGCGAGGTGCCGTCGTTCGTCGAGACCGAGCAGTTCTTCCTGGACCTCCCGGCGCTGGCCGACGCACTTGGTGCGTGGCTGCAGACCCGCAAGGACTGGCGCCCCAACGTCCTGAAGTTCTCGCTGAACCTCATCGACGACCTCAAGCCTCGGGCGATGAGCCGCGACATCGACTGGGGGGTGCCGATCCCGCTTCCCGGCTGGGAGGACAACCCGAGCAAGCGGCTCTACGTGTGGTTCGACGCCGTCATCGGATATCTGTCCGCGTCCATCGAGTGGGCGCGGCGTACTGGCGACGCCGACGCGTGGCGGGCGTGGTGGTGCGACCCGGCGGCCGAGTCGTACTACTTCATGGGCAAGGACAACGTCACGTTCCACTCCCAGATCTGGCCGGCCGAGCTGCTCGGGTACGACGGAAAAGGCGCGCATGGTGGTTCGCCGGGAGACTTCGGCGAGCTGCAGCTGCCGAGTGAGGTCGTGTCGAGTGAGTTCCTCACGATGGAGGGGCGCAAGTTCTCCTCGAGCCGCTCGGTCGTCATCTATGTTCGTGACTTCCTGTCGCGCTACTCGCCGGACTCGCTGCGCTACTACCTGACGGCTGCGGGGCCGGAGTCGAACGACACGGACTTCACGTGGTCGGAGTTCGTCCGTCGCAACAACGACGAGCTTGTGGCGGCGTGGGGCAACCTGGTCAACCGGTCGCTGTCGTTCACCGCGAAGAACCTCGGGTCATTGCCCGCCGCCGGCGAGCTGACCGACATCGACCATGCTCTGCTCGACGCGACGAATGGTGCGTTCGCGACGGTGGGAGCGGATCTCGAGCGGTCGCGGATGCGCGCGGCGCTGAGCGAGACGATGCGCGTCGTGGCCGAGGCCAACAAGTACTTGTCGGAGCAGGCGCCGTGGAAGCTGCGGGAGTCCGAACCCGAGCGGATGGCGACGATCCTGCACGTCGCACTGCAGGCGGTCAGCGACTGCACGACGATGCTTGCGCCGTTCCTGCCCCACACTTCTCAGCAGGTGCACGAGCTGCTCGGACGTGACGGTGTGCTGGCGCCGCAGCCGGAGCTGCGCGAGGTCGACGATCTCGACGGCGGCCCGGGGTATCCGGTGCTGGCCGGGGACTACGAGTCAACGGTCCGATGGCGGCGCGATCCCTTGAAGGTCGGCAACCCGGTCGCGCCGCCGACACCGTTGTTCGCGAAGCTCGACGTGTCGGTCGTCGACGAGGAGCTGGCCCGGATGAGCGGCGAGTGACGACATCAGCCTCCGGCCGGGATCGCAGCGTCAAGCGCGAGGGCGAGGCGCCGCCGCCACCGCCGCCGCTTGCGACGCCGGCCCTCGACAGCCACTGTCATCTCGACCTCATGAAGGTCGACGTGGCCGACGCGATGGCAGCCGCAAAGGCGGCCGGGATCGAGCGCGTCGTACAGATCGGCATCGATGTCCCGTCGTCGAGCTGGAGCGTCGAGCTGGCGGAGTCGCGTGACGACGTGTGGGCCGCAGTCGCGGTGCATCCCAATGAGGCGCACGCCGCCGACGAGGAGATCTGGGACGAGATCGAACGGCTCGCCGCGGCGCCGCGGGTCGTGGCGATCGGCGAGACCGGCCTCGATCACTTCCGCACCGAGGAGGGCGGTTGGGACTCGCAAGAGGCCTCCTTTCGCCGCCACATCGCGATCGCGAAGCGCACCGGCAAGGCCGTGATGATCCACGACCGCGAAGCTCACGACGATGTGCTTCGGGTGCTGGAGAGCGAGGGCGCCCCGGAGCGCGTGATCTTCCACTGCTTCTCCGGTGACGCGGACTTCGCGCGGAAGTGCGCCGACCGTGGCTACGTGATGTCCTTCGCCGGCAACGTCACGTTCAAGAATGCGCAGGACCTGCGGGAGGCGGTCGCGGTCGCGCCACTCGACCAGCTGCTGGTCGAGACTGACGCGCCGTTCCTGACGCCGATGCCGCACCGCGGCGCGCCCAACGCGCCGTACCTCGTCCCGCTGACGGTGCGCGCGATCGCGGAGGTGAAGCGCGTGAGCGAGGACGAGATCGCCGCGGCTGTCACCGCCACGGCGGCCCGGGTCTTCGGCTGGTAGGTGTCGGACAACCTGCTCGGGCCGGCGGAGGTTCGGGCGCTCGCCGCGGACCTCGACATCCGGCCGCGCAAGGCGCTCGGCCAGAACTTCGTCGTCGACGCCAACACGGTGCGGCGCATCGCGGCCGCCGCCGCGCTGACCGCCGACGATGTCGTGCTCGAGGTGGGCCCTGGCTTGGGTTCGTTGACGCTGGCGATGCTGCCGCTCGTCGAGTCGGTCGTGGCGGTGGAGATCGATTCGACCTTGGCCGCGGCACTTCCGCGGACGGTCGCCCGGCGTACGCCGCAGCTGGTCGAGCGTTTGCAGGTCGTCGCCGACGACGCGCTGCGGATCACGTCGTTGCCGGTCGAGCCGACCGCGCTGGTGGCGAACCTTCCCTACAACGTCGCGGTTCCGGTGGTGCTTCATCTGCTCGCGGTCCTGCCGACACTGCAGCGCGGGCTCGTGATGGTGCAGGCAGAAGTGGCCGATCGGCTCACCGCGGCGCCAGGATCGCGCGTGTACGGCGCGCCGACGGTCAAGCTCGCATGGTGGGCCGAGGCTCGCCGGGCCGGTCCGGTGCCGCGGGCGGTGTTCTGGCCGGTGCCCAACGTCGATTCGGGACTGGTGTCGTTCGCGCGCCGTACGCCGCCGTCGACTACCGCGAGCCGCGGGGAAGTGTTCGCCGTGATCGATGCCGCGTTCGCGCAACGCCGCAAGACTCTGCGCGCGGCGCTCTCTGGCTGGGCTGGGTCGTCAGCGGCGGCCGAGGCTGCGCTGCTCGGCTCCGGAGTTGATCCCGCGACCCGGGGCGAGCAGCTCGACGTTGCCGCCTTCGCCAGGATCGCGGAACGCAAGCAACCGTAGTCGGCACATTGACTCGCGGGCGCGCCCATGCCGGCGTTGGGCTGCTATTTGATCGTCACGACTTCGATGAAGACTTTGGGCTTCGGCGGGGGCCCGAGGGGGTCGGTAGGAGACCGGTTGGCGCGCTGGTCGACGGCGAAGGCGAGTCGGTGGCAGGTGGCCGTCATCCGCGCGGGCACGTCGGCGCTGCTTCCGATTACCTGGCTGGCGGCGTCGTGGGTCAGTCCCGCGAGCCTGACGTTGACGTGGTAGTCCCAGTAGGCGATGAAGTCCGCCCCAACCACGGCGTTGCCGGCGTTTGCGCCGTGGATCACGCGGAGCGGTCTGGGTTGCCGCACCGGTGATTCGTAGAGTGCGACCGGATCGCCGTAGTCCCCTGCCTGACTGTGTAGTTCCCACACCACGTTGCCGCAGTCGGCGCGCGGGTTCGCGGCGCGCTCGGCGCGTGGCAGTTCGCGATCCTGGCCACCGGTCAGCGGAGCTTCCATCAAACGTGATCTGCGACCCGTGTCGTAGACCAGCCAGCCGCGGGTTACCCCGCTGTCGGTGAGATAGGTCGCGGACCGCACGACCCGCGTCCGCCGCTGCGTGCTGAGACGCTCGGCGTAGAGCGCGAGGTGCTGACCCACGACCTTTCCCCAAGTGAGATAGCCGTCGCCGGCGCGCGGGATCGGGGTGGGCGACGGGTGCCCGGGCGCGCTGCGCGCGATCAGGAAGCGGTGTCCGGTGAGCAAGTCCTCAGCGTGAAGCGTCCAGCGGACGTAAGGGTCACCGTCGGAGGGAATCGATGCCTCATCGGTCCAGGACACGAAGTTGCCCGTGCCCTCTACCCAGTCGAGCACGCCGTGACGCGGCCACTGCGAACGCGCAACCACCCGCCGCACCCCGGTCGCGAGGTTGACCAGCTCCAAGTCCGTGGTCCTCGCCTGCGACGAGCCGGTGGCATAGGCAAGCCAATGCCGCCCGAACAGTGCCAGATGGTCTGCCACAGCATTCGGGACCGAAAGCTCGCGACGATGGCCTACGACGGGTGCGGCGGCTCTCGTCGCGCTCAGGGCGGTGCTGGTCAGGCCCGGGCTTGCTGCGACCGCGGGCGGGGTCCCCAAGAAAGAAGCGCATCCGACGCAGACCGCAACCGCTCGCGTCCTCAAGGTCCCTCCCGTGCTCCTGCGCCCGGCAAGTTTCGACGTTGCGGTCGCTGCTACCTCTGCGCGCGGTTGCGCCGACGACGCGCGATCGTTGGCGTCACTTCCCGTCGACCGAGATCCGCCTGCTCTCGTAGCCGTACGATCGGGCGGGTGTCTGCCCAGAGTGTGACGGTGCGGGCCCCGGCGAAGGTGAACCTGCATCTCGGGGTGGGCCCGCTCCGCAGCGACGGCAAGCACGAGCTGCACACGATCTATCACGCGGTGAGCCTGTTCGACCTGGTCACGGTCGAACGCACCGACAAGCAGGGCGTGACGGTCGACGTCGAGGGGGAGCACGCCGACGAGGTGCCGCTGAACGAGGACAACCTCGCGACGCAGGCGGTGCGCGCGGTCGCGGCCGTCGCGGGTGTCGATCCGGCGGCTCACATCACGTTGCGCAAGGACATCCCGGTGGGTGGCGGGCTGGCCGGCGGAAGCGCCGACGCGGCGGCCGCGCTCGTCGCGGCTGATGCGCTGTGGGGGGCACACCTGTCGCAGCGCGAGCTCGAGCGGCTGGCCTCAGGGCTCGGCAGCGATGTCGCGTTCCTGTTGCACGGTGGAACGGCCCTCGGCACCGGTCACGGCGAGGTCGTCTCGCCGGTGCTCAGCCGGGGTGAGTGGCACTGGGTCCTCGCCGTCGCCGAGATGGGGCTGTCGACGCCGACCGTCTATGCCGAACTCGATCGGCAGCGAGGCGACAACCAGCCGGACGAGCCGTCGGTGGCGGACGGCGTCATCGCAGCACTGCTGGCCGGCGACCCGGTCGCGCTCGGCCTGGCGCTGCGCAACGACCTGCAGTCGCCCGCGCTGCAGCTGCGACCGAACCTCGCCCGGGTGCTCGATGCCGGCCGCGAGCTCGGTGCGGCTGGCGGCATCGTCTCGGGCTCGGGCCCGACGGTGGCGTTGCTGGCGCGTACGCCGGGCGACGCGGTGCGGATCGCCTCAGCGCTTGCCGGCTACGACGTGTGCCGGACGGTACGCCGCGCCACCGGCCCCGCCCCCGGCGCGCGCATCGTCTAACCGCTCGGCGGTCAGGCCGCGAGCTTGGCTTGGATGCGTTCGGGGGAGGGCCAGCGGACGTCGTACGCCAGGTGCAGCTTCTCGAAGGCCCAGATCACGCGGCCTGATGTATCGAGCTGACCTCTGAGGACGCCGTGGCGGGCCGCGGTCGGGTCGGCGTGGTGCAGGTTGTGCCAGGACTCGCCCATCGACGGGATCGCAAGCCACCAGACGTTGCGCGACTCGTCGCGCGACGCGAACGGCTTCGTGCCGATTGCGTGACAGATCGAGTTGATCGACCAGGTGACGTGGTGCAGCAGCGCGACCCGCACGAGGCTGGCCCAGAAGAACGCCGACAGCGCGCCCTGCCAGGCGAAGCCGGACCACAGGTAACCGACCAGCGGCGGCGTGAGCAGGCTGACCGCGGAAAGCCACGGGAACGCCTTGGAGATCCGCACGATCGCGCGGTCGGCGAGCAGGTCAGGGGCGAACCGCGCGTGGTTGGTCTGCTCGATGTCGAACATCCAGCCGATGTGGGCGTGCCACAGGCCCCTGATCATCGAACGCAGGTTCGCGCCGTACCGCCACGGCGAATGCGGGTCGCCGTCCTTGTCGCTGTAGGCGTGGTGGCGACGGTGGTCGGCGACCCAGCGGATCACCGGCCCCTGGATCGCGAGGCTGCCGGCGATGGCGAGGGTGACGCGCAGTGCCTTCTTGGCCTTGAACGCGCCGTGGGTGAAGTAGCGGTGGAAGCCGACCGTGATGCCGTGGCCCGAGATCGCGTACATGACGGCGGCGATCACGACGTCGTGCCAGCCGAGGCCCCAGCCCCAGGCGACGGGCACAGTCGCGGCGACCGCCAGCAGCGGGACGGTGATGACCAGCACGAGGATGACCTGCTCGGCGTGAGCAGCCGCTTTGCTGCGCGCCAACCCGGTCTCGGGCAACGGGCCGCTGGTGCCGTCTGTTGCGGTAATCGGGTTGTCGAGGGTCTGCGTCATCCACCTGTTCCTCTCGGCTGGCGCGTCATCAATGGTCGCATGGCTCTTGTGGACGAAGATCAAGAAGCGTCGTACCCGCCAGTAACCGTGGAGCGATTCTTCGCGACCGCAACCGCCTGACTACGGCTTCTCGACGGTCGCTTGCGTCCACCAGGCGGTGAGCGATTCGGCGAACGCGCGCTCACGATCGTCCTCGCGCCACATGCCCGTGCCGGCCAGGATGACTTCGCCGAGGTACCGGTCGACTTCGTCGACCGAGGCGCCTCCGTGCAGCAAGTGCAAGAGCGGACCGATGTAGCCGTCGTACTCGTCTTGAGCCTCTGGAACGTCGGCAACATCGATGGGATCCCAAGTCAGGAGAAGGGCGCGCAGCTCAGATTTCAGTCTGCGAGTCCGATCGCGGTTCTCCGGATTGCCCGGATCCCATCGGTCACCTGGATCCCAAGACGGCACGGGTCGAGTGTCCCAATCCTTCGGACTTCCATGCCGCGGCGTCGATTCGGATCGCGGATTCCACCAGCAACGACGCCGTAGGCTGCGTCTCGCGATCCCGGGTGGTCTAACGGCATGACGCAGGCTTTTGGTGCCTTGAGATCGGGGTTCGAATCCCTGCCCGGGAGCTACAGGCGTATGCGATCGAGGTTCGAATCCTCGCCGGGGAGCTGCCAAACCCCTTGAAGCAGCACACAAACGTGACGGGGGTTGCCATCTGAGACAGTGATTGCGACTCACATGACAACTCGGACAACGTTTGTGTGCGGTAACAGGGATTCGGTGCGCGGTGGCTGCCGCGTTGGCGTCGATAGGCTGACGGCCTTATCCGCCTATGGGAGCTCACCGTGACTGACCACGCGCCTGCTGCTGTGGTGGTTCTTGCCGCCGGTGAGGGCAAGCGGATGAAGTCCGGGCTGGCCAAGGTCCTTCACGCGATCTGCGGCCGGAGCCTGCTCGGCCATGTCCTGGCGGCCACCGAGCCGCTCAAGGCAGCGCATACCGTCGTCGTCGTCGGCCACCTGCGTGACCAGATCACCGATCACCTGGCCGAGATCGGTTCCGACGCGACGGCAGTCGTGCAGGAGGAGCAGCTCGGCACCGGCCACGCGGTCCGTACGGCGCTGAAGGCGGCGCACGTCCCCGGCGAAGGCACCGTCGTCGTCGTACCGGGCGACGCGCCGCTCATCACGACGGAGTCGCTGCGCGCCCTGCTCGCCGAGCACACGAACAGCGCCGCGGCCGCGACCCTGCTGACTAGCGAGCTGTCGAACCCGCACGGCTACGGCCGGGTCGTCCGCGGTGCCGACGGCCGGGTCAAGGCGATCGTCGAAGAGCGCGACGCCGACGATGCGACGCGCGCCATCTGTGAAGTCGGCACGAGCATCTACGCGTTCGACGGCGCGCGGCTGCGAGCCGCACTGGCTCGGGTGACGAACGACAACGCGCAGGGCGAGGAGTACCTCACCGACGTCATCGGCCTGCTCGTCAGCGACGGCGAGATCGTGTCAGCGGTCTCCGCGCCGGAGGTCGAGACGCTCGGTGTCAACGACCGGGTGCAGCTCGCCGAGGTACGCCGCGCGATGCGCGACCGCATCGTCACCCACTGGATGCGCGAAGGCGTGACGATCACCGATCCGGCCACGACATGGATGGGGGTGCGCGTCACGATCGAGCCCGACGCGGTCATCCACCAGAACACGCAGCTGCATGGCGCCACGCACATCGAGTCGGGCGCCGAGGTCGGCCCGGACTGCACGCTGCGCGACACGAAGGTCGGCCGTGGTGCGAAGGTCGTGAAGTCGCACTGCCTGTCGGCGGAGATCGGCCCCGAGTCCGACGTCGGACCCTTCTCTTACCTGCGACCCGGCACGAAGCTCGGTCGCGGCGCGAAGGTCGGCGCCTTCGTCGAGACCAAGAACGCGCAGATCGGCGAGGACAGCAAAGTGCCGCACCTGTCCTACGTCGGTGACGCCGAGATAGGGGAGCGCACCAACATCGGCGCGGCAACGGTCTTCGTCAACTACGACGGCGTCGACAAGCACCAGACGGTGATCGGCGACGACGTCCGGATCGGCTCGGACACGATGCTGGTCGCCCCCGTCGAGGTCGGTGACGGCGCCTACACCGCCGCCGGCTCGGTGATCAGCGAGGACGTCCCGCCAGGGGCCCTGGCGATCGAGCGCAACCAGCAGCGCAACGTCGAGGGCTGGGTGGAGAAGCGGCGTCCGGGCTCGCCCTCGGCAAAGGCCGCGCGGCGGGCGCGTGGACAGGGGACAATGGACCCGACTTCCCCGGTCGAAAACGATGAGGAAGCGGGCGCGAAGTGACCGGCATGAAGACCCAGGGCGAGAAGACGCTGCTGCTGTTCTCCGGCCGCGCCCACCCCGCACTTGCCGACGAGGTCGCCGAGAACATCGGCATCGCGGTCAGCCCGACCCAGATCCGGGAGTTCGCCAACGGTGAGATCTACGCACGCCCCGAAGAGTCGGTCCGCGGGTGCGACGCGTTCGTGATCCAGTCCTACGGGCCGCCGATCAACAAATGGATCATGGAGGCGCTGATCATGGTGGACGCGCTGAAGCGCGCCTCCGCCAAGCGCATCACCGTGGTGATGCCGTTCTACCCGTACGCCCGCCAGGACAAGAAGCACCTCGGTCGTGAGCCGATCTCGGCGCGCCTGATCGCGGACCTGTTCAAGACCGCGGGCGCCGACCGGTTGATGTCGGTCGACCTGCACACCGCCCAGATCCAGGGCTTCTTCGACGGCCCCGTCGACCACCTCTTCGCGCTGCCCCTGCTCGCCGACTACATCGCCGACAAGTACGGCGGCGGGTTCACGGTCGTCTCCCCGGACACCGGCCGGGTCCGGATGGCGGAGCGCTGGGCCGACCGTCTCGGTGGCGCGCCGGTGGCGTTCGTGCACAAGACCCGCGACCCGAAGGTCGCCAACCAGGTGGTCGCCCACAGGGTGGTCGGGGACGTCGACGGGCAGCGCTGCCTGCTGATCGACGACATGATCGCGACCGGCGGCACGATCACGAAGGCGGCCGACATCCTGCTCGACTCGGGCGCGACCGAGGTCGTGGTCGCCGCGACCCACGGGGAGTTCTCCGAGCCGGCGATCGACCGGCTCAAGAACAGCCGGATCTCCGAGGTCGTGGTGACCAACACGCTCCCGCTGACCGACGACCACCACTACGACCGGCTCACCGTCTTGTCGATCGCCCCGCTCATCGCCCGCGCGATCAGAGAGGTCTTCGAGGACGGCTCAGTGACGAGTCTTTTCGACGGAAACGCATAACGACGCTCAGCGGGCGATCGGCGGCGTTCTCGGTCACTTGTGGGCCGTATGCCCACGGCGCTCTCTGCGAGCCTTGCCGCTCATCCCGCTGAGCGCCGTTAGGTAACGGCGGCGCTGGTTTCGCGCATTTTCAGGCGTTCGCTTAGACTCGTTCGCGCTTCCCTGCGCTGATCGTCAGCGTCGCCTGCCAAGGAGTCATTGCTGTGCCCGAGGTCCGTATCGCCGCCGAGCCGCGCACCGAGTTCGGCAAGGGCGGCGCGCGTCGTACCCGTCGTGCGGGCAAGATTCCTGCCGTCCTCTACGGCCACGGCACCGACCCGCGCCACATCTCGGTGCCGAGCCGCGAGTTCGAGCACGCCCTTCGCACCGATGGTGCCAACGTGCTGCTCGACCTTCAGCTCGCCGATGGGTCTGAGCTGGCGCTGCCGAAGTCGATCCAGCGCGACCCCGTCCGCGGCGCGATCGAGCATCTCGACCTGATCCTCGTCCGTCGCGGCGAGCGCATGAACGTGGAAGTCCCGATCCACGTCGTCGGCGATGTGGTCTCGGGCGGCATGCTCGACCAGTCCCTCACCACGCTCGCGGTGAGCGCCGAGGCCACGAACATTCCGTCGGGCTTCGAGGTCTCCATCGACGGCCTCGAGATCGGTGATTCGGTGCATGCCAGCCAGGTCGCGCTGCCGAACGGCGTCGAGCTGTCGGGTGACCCGGAGCAGCTCGTCCTGCACGTCGTCGCCGCGCCGACGGCCGAGCAGATGGCCGCGGAAGGTGCCGGCGAGGCCGTCGAGGGCGAAGCGGCCGAAGCCGGGACCGCGCCCGAGGGCGAGGCCGCCGAGGCTCCCGCGGCTCCCGCAGCGGAGGGCGGCTCGGACGAGCCGGCCGCCGAGTAGCGGCGCCCTTGTTCGGCCGCTCGAGGGCGGACCACCAGACATCGCGTGAGGCGCCCTGGCTCGTGATCGGGCTGGGCAACCCCGGGGCCCAGTACGCCGCCAACCGCCACAACCTCGGCTACCTCGTCGTCGAGGTCCTCGCCCGCCGAGCCGGTGGGAGCTTCAAGGCCCACAAGGCCCGAGCCGACGTGCTCGAGTCGCGGATGGCGGACATCCGTTGCGTCCTGGCCAAGCCGCGGGTGTTCATGAACGAGTCCGGCGGCCCGGTCGCCGGCCTCGTCAAGTTCTTCAAGGTCCCGCTGGACCGCCTCGTCGTCATCCACGACGAGCTCGACCTCGAGCCGGAGACGATGCGGATCAAGCTTGGTGGGGGTGACAACGGCCACAACGGGCTGAAGTCGGTACGTGCCTCGCTCGGCTCGGGCGAGTTCTATCGCGTGCGGCTCGGCATAGGTCGCCCTCCGGGCCGGCAGAATCCGGCCGACTGGGTGCTCCGTGACTTCCCCGCGTCGGCCCGTGCGGATGTCGGCGTGCAGGTCGAGCGGGCCGCCGATGCCGTCGAGCTGCTCGTCGCTCAGGGCCTGGTCGCCGCACAGAACGCCTTCAACACCTGAGGGATAGGGTCCATCGGACAGGGTCGACGAAGTCGACACCGCCAAAGGGCGGTGGGTGGGGTGGTGGACGTGATCGTCGTGACGACAAACGACCTGCCGGGCTACCGCGTCGACGAGGTGCTCGGTGAGGTTTGGGGGCTCACGGTCCGCTCGCGGAACGCGTTCTCACAGATGGGCGCCGGGCTGAAGTCGATGTTCGGCGGCGAGCTCAAGGGCATGACCAAGGCGCTCTACGAGAGCCGCAACGAGGTCATGGGCCGCATGGTCGAGGAGGCCGAGCGGCGCGGCGCCAATGCGGTGATCGCAATGCGCTTCGACACCTCCGAGATGGGCGACATGTGGACCGAGATCTGCGCCTACGGCACTGCGGTCAAGGTCACCAAGATCTGACGTCCTGACCGCCCCATAGCCTGGGGCTCGAGATGTCGCTTTTCCCGCTGCTTTCCCTCCTCCGCTCGGACCCCGCGTTCGCGCGCCTTGCCGAGGGCGGTACGTCGACCCTCGACGTGAGCGGCCCGCCGGGTCTGCGGCCCTTCGCCATCGCCGCGGTCGCGGCTGCCGGCCGTCCGGTGCTGGCCATCACCGCGACGGAGCGCGAGAGCCAGGATCTGGTCTCGGCGCTCGGGTCGCTGTTGCCGGCCCACGAGGTCGTCGACTTCCCTGCCTGGGAGACGCTGCCGCACGAGCGGCTGTCTCCGCGCGCCGACACCGTCGGCCGGCGGTTGGCCGTGCTGCGAAGGCTTTGCCATCCCGATCCGTCCGACCCGTCGACCGGGCCGATTTCCGT
>JAICMG010000204.1 GCA_025929365.1 Frankiaceae bacterium | reverse complement strand
AGCGGGTGGCGTCGCCGTACCGGTCAACGTGCGGATGGCGGCGAACCTCGTCGAGGGAGTGCTGAAGCACTGCGAGCCGGCGGTGACGGTCGTCGCGCCGGAGCTGGCCCATCTCGCGCCTGACGGCGTGGGATGGGAGACCTTGCTCACCGACGACGCCGAGGACATCCAGGTCGATCGCGACAGCGATGACCTCGCCGAGATCCTCTACACGTCGGGGACGACCAGCGCGCCGAAGGGCGTCGCGATCCGCCACAGCAATGCCGCGATGATCATCACCGCCGAGCCGCGGTGGACCGGCCGGCCGTGGTTGCACGCCTGCCCGATGTTCACCTTCTCCGGGTTGACCTTCGTCTACCAGCCCATGCGGATGGGCATGTACACGCTCTACCTGCCGAAGTTCGACACCGGCGAGTGGTTGCGGCTGATCGAGACCGAACGACCGAAGTGCGTGTTCCTGGTGCCGGCGATGGTCGAGCTGCTGCTCGCGGACCCGCAGATGCCGAGGACGGACTGGTCGGCGGTCGAGATGGTGTCGGTCGGCTCCGCCCCGATCGCGCCGGCAACCCTGCTCGCCCTGCAGGAGCAAGTTCCTGACGCGATGGTCACGAACTCGTACTCGATGACCGAGGCGGGAACGGCGTACTTCTTCATGCCGAAGGGCGAGCTCGTCAAGCGGCCCGGGTCGGTCGGTCTCGCTGTGCCGCCGGCGAAGGTACGCATCGTCGATGACGAAGACGGCGAGGTCCCTGTCGGCGAGGTCGGCAACGTCCAGGTGAAGCCGGCGGGCAAGCTGCGCGAGTACTACAAGGTCCCCGCGGAACAGCAGGACATGTTCCACGAGGATGGCTGGCTTCGCACCGGTGACCTCGGCAAGCTGGACGAGGACGGCTACCTCTACATCATGGGGCGAGCGAAGGACGTCATCATCCGCGGCGGTTTGAACATCCACGCGACCGATGTCGAGTCAGCGCTCTACGAGCACCCGGGAGTGCGTGAGGCGGCTGTCGTCGGAGTCGAGCACCCTGTCCTCGGTGAAGACGTCGTCGCGTTCGTCGTCCTCACCGAACCGGGCGCGGCAGCCGTCGACGACCTGATCGCGTGGTGCAAGGAGCGGGTCGCCGACTATGCGGCGCCGCGCCGCATGTACCTGGTCGACGAGTTCCCGAGGAACGCGACCGGCAAGGTGCTGAAGCGCGAGCTGCAACACCACCCGCTGCTGCATTCCTAGCTCGCGGCGCCGAGCTGGAACGGCACTTCCAGCTCCGGTGCGAAGACCATTGAGTCGCGTGCAGCTCGCTGACGCATGCCAACATGCGGGTTGTGTCGGTCCGCATGGACGTCCCCGTCATGAGCGACGGTGTGATCACGTTGCGAGCATGGGTGCCAGAAGATGCGAGCTTTCTCGTGGAGGCGTCCGCGGATCCGGCGATTCAGCGGTATTCGTTGTCGCGGTCGCGGCCTTACACCGCCGTTGAGGCCCAAGCGCAAGTCAGCGACCGGGAGTCGTATCGGCTGAGAACCGACCCGCTGGGCAGACCGTTGGGTCCCTTCGTCATCGTCGATGCCGTCACTGGCGTCTCGCTGGGGCAGTGCGGCATCGACGGGTGGTCACCCGGCGACATGACCCAGATCGGGTACTGGCTCACCCCGAAAGCGAGAGGGCGAGGCATCGCGACGCGGGCCGTTCTACAACTGACACACTGGCTATTCGATCTCGGCGCCAGCAGGGTCTTCCTCACCGTCGTCGAGGACAACCTTGCCTCGATCAGTGTTGCTGAGCGGGCCGGGTTCCTGTTGGAGGGCCCCACCGGAGAGCAGACCATGTGGAATGGCCGACGCCACGACGTTCTGAGGTTCGCCGTCGCTGCTGAGGACTGGAAGCGGCGACGGTAACGCCGCCCGCCAGCAACCAACCGGGTCGTGATCGGGCGAACCCGAACATCACTTACGAGTCCTGCGCCGCGGCGAGCCGAAGGATCTGGTCGACAACGCCGTCCAGCGGCTGCGTCGCATCGATAAGCACCCCGCTCGGTATGTCCTCCGTACGGTGTAGACGAATGACGAGTTCGCGCTCGGCTGGCTTTGCCCCGAACTCATCGTTCGGCCGCTCGCCCAATCGTCGCACGAGCGTGTTCTCGTCGATGTCGAGGACGAACACCCCGTCGAACAGGTGGATGAACTTCGAGAAGTTCCTCGACCCCCCGCAGAAGAACGTGACCGCCTTCTCGCGGTCCGCGGCCAGCGCTTCGACAGCCTCAACGCGCCAGATGTGGTGTTCATGCGTGCGACCGGGCGTGGGCTCGCCGGTCTCGGGATTCCCCTGGTACGCCAAGTCGGTGTCGCCGTTGATGGCCTGGTAGCCCCGGCGCTGCAACTCCTTGCAGACCGAAGACTTGCCTGCGCAGGACACGCCTTCGACTAGGAAGTTGCGCCTGCCCACGAACGCACGGTAACGCCGGATAGGGTCGGCCCCGCCGTTGGGCTCGGGGGTCTAGCTCGCCGCGCCGAGGATGAGGTCGGCGACGCGGTGGCGCTGCCAGCCCTGCTTGCCGAGCACGAGGTCGGTGGCCTTCGCCCGCTTGTAGTAGAAGTGCGCCGGGCACTCCCACGTGAACCCGACGGCGCCGTGGATCTGGATGCTCGTGCTGGTGACCGCGATCGCCGCTTCCGGCGCGAAGGACTTCGCCATGCTCGCCGACAGCTCGCGGTCCTCGGCGTCGACGTCTGAGCACCATGCCGCGTAGTGGGTGATCACCCGCGCGAGGGTGAGGTCCTGCAGCATCTCCGC
Source organism: Frankiaceae bacterium (assembly GCA_025929365.1). Lineage (GTDB taxonomy): Bacteria > Actinomycetota > Actinomycetes > JAFAQI01 > JAFAQI01 > DASZTV01. The sequence continues at coordinate 1,558 of JAICMG010000204.1, read as the reverse complement.
CGCCATGTGCTTGACGGCCTGGAAGGTGCCGATCGGCCGTCCGAACTGCACCCGCGCCTTCGAGTACTCCGCGGCGAGCTCGAAAGTCGCCTCGGAGGCACCGATGAGCTCCGCGCAGAGCATCACCCCTGCGTCGTCGACGATGCGCCGGATCAGGGCCGTCTGATCGCCCGAGGGACCGAGCCGGCGCCCCGGCGTACCCACCAGCTCGAGCCGGCCCAGTTGCCGCGTCGGGTCGAGACCGGGCACCGCTTCGACGTCCGCGCCCTCCACCAGGAAGGCCGCCAGGCCATCCTCATCACGGGCGACGACGACGATCCAGTCAGCGCTCGCCCCGTCGGTGACCGTCGGCTTCAGACCGTCGAGGGTCCAGCCGTCACCCGCCTTGGTCGCGTGCACCCTGACGTCCCCGAGCGGGTCTCCGGCGCCGCCGACCTCCTCGACCGCGACGGTGCCGCGCTTGGCGCCCGACGCGAGGTCCGCCAAGAGCTCGTCGGCGCCGAGCCGCAGCGCCGCGAGGGTGGCGAGGACCGCCGAGGAGAAGTACGGCCCCGGCAGCGGCACGCGGCCCATCTCCTCGCAGACCACCGTCATGTCGACGAGCCCTAGGCCGAGCCCGCCGTGCTCCTCGGGGATGAGCAGACCGGTCCAGCCGAGGGCGGCGATGCGGGCCCACAGGTCGTCGGGCATCGCGCCGCCCTCGCTCGCCATCGCCAGCAGCGCTGCCGGTGAGACCATGCCCCCCAGAGCGTCGCGAACCGCCTCGCGGAGGGCCTTCTGGTCGTCGTTGAAGTCGAAGTCCACGTCGACATCCTGGGGTCTGGCGAACCCTGACGCAAATGTCAGGGAACGTGCCCACCGTGAATCTGCGCCGCGATAGGTTCAGGGCCATGGATTTCGCGTACACGCCCGAGGACGAGGCGTTCCGGACCGAGCTTCGGGAGTGGCTCGAGAAGAACATCGCGGCCTTCGACGAGCAGCCCATCCCCGAGATCCCGGGCATGACGAAGCTGTACGCGAAACGCAAGGCCTGGCAGAAGGTCATGGCCGAAGGCGGGTGGGCGGCCATCAACTGGCCGAAGGACCTCGGTGGCCGCGAGGCGACCCTGATGCAGAACGTCATCTACTCCCAGGAGATGGCCAAGGCCAAGGCGCCCGGCATCTTCAATACGAACGGCATCTGGCAGATCGGTCCGATGATCATCCGTTGGGGCACCCAGGAGCAGAAGGACCGGTGGCTGCACGGCATCCTGCACGCCGAGGAGCACTGGTGCCAGGGATTCTCCGAGCCGGAGGCCGGCTCGGATCTCGCGAACCTGCGGGTCATGGCAACCCGCGACGGCGACGACTACATCCTCGACGGGCAGAAGATCTGGATCACCACCGCTCACATCGCGAAGTGGGGCCTGTTCCTCGTCCGCACCGACCCGACCGCGCTCGAGCGCGGCGCGAAGCACGACGGCATCACCGCGCTGATCGTCGACATGGAGACGCCCGGCATCACCACGACTCCGATCACCGACATCGTCGGTGAGGACTCGTTCTGCCTCGTGACGTT
>JAICMG010000144.1 GCA_025929365.1 Frankiaceae bacterium | reverse complement strand
TCGCCATTGCCGTTTGAAGACGCTAGAAGGTCCTCAGGCGGCAATCGCGGGGTTCAGGAACCGGTGTCGCGTTCCCTTGACCGCAGCGCGCGAGCGAGGAAGTCGCGGCCTTCGAGCAGCATGCGCCGCGGTGCCGCACCCGGCTGCTCGTCGCGCAGGTAGGCATCGGTGCGCTCAATGGTGGCGGCCTCGGTCGCCCAGTACGGATACAGCCCCGCGATCACCTGCTGCGCCATCTCCGACGACCGGGTCCGGTAGATCTCGGCGATGGCTGCGAAGTAGGCGTCGACGTACGGCGCCAGCAGATCGCGCTGCTCGTAGCTGACGAATCCGGCGATGGTCGCGCCCTGCTCCGCGTTGGGCAGCGCGTCGAGCTCGACGACCTGGCGCCACGCCTCGGCCTTCGCGGCTGCGGTCGGCCGGGACGCGCGGAGGGTGAGGGCGTGGCAGCGGCCGGCAGAGGTGTTGTCGCGGGCGAGCTCCTCATCGATCCGGACCTCGTCGGCTCGCCCGGTCGCGACCAGGCGGTGCAGGAGGTGCCACCGCAGGTCGGTGTCGACCGTGAGCCCCTCGAGCGCCTCGGTTCCGTCGAGCAGCGCCGCCACCCGGGCGAGCTGGGGATCGGAGGTCGCGTTGGTCGCGGCGGCACGGGCGAAGGCGAGCTGCAGATCGCTTCCGGCGGCACTCGCGTCGAGCAGGTCGAACGCGCGCGCCGCAAGCCGGGTACGTCGCTCGTCGCTGCGGGCCGGGTCGCCGAACGGGTCGATCGCCTGCGCGGCGAGCCGAAGCAGACTCTGCACCGTCCCGATCTCGGTCTCCTGGGCGACGCCCGCGAGCACCAGCTCGAGGTAGTCCCCGGCACTCACCTCGGCGTCGCGCGTCATGTCCCACGCCGCCGTCCAGCACAGAGTGCGAGCGAGGGAATCGTCGAGGCGCCCGATCGAGCCGACCAGCGTCCGCCAGGAGTGGTCGTCGAGCCGGATCTTGGCGTAGGTGAGGTCGTCGTCGTTGAGCAGCACCAGGTCCGGGCGCCGTCGGCCGACGAGCACCGGGACCTCCGTGCGCTCACCGTCGATGTCGATCTCCACCTGGTGCTGGCGGCGCAGCGCCCCCGCATCGTCGCCGTAGAGGCCGACCCGGAGTCGATGCATGCGAAGCGTCGGGTGCTCCGGGATCGCCTCCTGGCGAATCGCGAACGACGTGAAGCGGCCATCCCCATCGGTCTCGAACTCCGTCCGCAGCGTGTTGACGCCCGCGGTCTGGATCCATGCCTTCGTCCACGCCGACAGGTCGCGGTCACTCGCCGCTTCGAGCGCGTTGAGCAGGTCCTGCAACGTCGTGTTCGAGTGGGCATGCTCGGCGAAGTAGGCGCGGGTTGCAGAAAAGAAGGCCTTCTCGCCCACCCAGCTGGCCAGCAGCTTGAGGACCGAGGCGCCCTTCGCGTAGGTGATGCCGTCGAAGTTGGTCGAGACCGCCTCGATGTCAGGGATGTCCGCGGCAATCGGGTGCGTGGTCGCGAGCTGGTCCTGGCGATACGCCCACGTCTTGTCGATGTTGCAGAACGACGTCCAGACGTCCGGCCACCGGGTGTAGCCGGCGGTGACGTACGTCGAGACGAACTCCGCGAACGACTCGTTCAGCCAGAGGTCGTCCCACCACTTCATCGTCACGAGATCGCCGAACCACATGTGCGCCATCTCGTGGAGGACGGTGACGGCACGACGTTCATAGGAGTAGTCGGTCGTCCGCGACCGGAAGATGTAGTCCTCCGTGAATGTGACGCAGCCGGCGTTCTCCATCGCGCCCATGTTGAACTCGGGGACGAAGACCTGGTCGTACTTCGGCCAGCCGTATCGCGTCTCGAACAGCTCGTGGAACGCGTCGAAGCCCTGTCTCGTGACCTCGATGATGTCGTCGGCGTCGAGGTGCTCGAGCAGCGAGCGCCGGCAGTAGACGCCGAGATCGATCCCGTCGTGACGAGACGTCGTTCCCTCGTACGGTCCTGCGACGACAGCGGTGATGTACGTCGACTGGCGCGGCGTCGGGTCGAAGGCGTGGCGGCTGCCGTCTCGCATTGAGGGCATGTTGGACAGCACTCGCCAGTGCTCCGGGGCATCGACGACGAACCGGAAGATCGCCTTGAGATCCGGCTGGTCAAAGCACGGGAACATGCGATGCGCGTCGAACGTCTCGAACTGCGTGTAGAGGTAGACCTCGTCGTCGACAGGGTCGACGAAGCGATGCAACCCCTCGCCCGTGCGCGAGTAGACGCACTGCGCGACGACGGTCAGCTCGTTGGCGGCCGCGAGCGGTGGCAGCTCCAGTCGCTGGCCCGTGAAGGCGGTGCCGAGATCGATCGGCTCGCCGTTGAGCGTCGCCGACTCGAGGAGGTCGGCGGTGATGTCGACGTGGGTGGTCGCCCCCGGGCTGCCGCAGCTGAAGGTGACCGTCGTCGCGGACCGGAATCGTCGCGGCTCCGAGAGGGCGGCGGTGAGGTCGAGGTGGACGTCGTACAAGGCGACGTCGAGCAGGCTTCGACGCTCCTCGGCTTCCGCGAGGGTGAGGTTCTCCGCGGTCATTCGCGGGAGTCTCCCACGGTCCGGTCTAGCGTGGTTTGCGATGGCGACGATCGCGGACTTCTGGTTCGACACGCTGTGCCCGTGGGCGTGGCTGACCTCGCGCTGGATGGTCGAGGTCGAGCAGGTCCGCGATGTCCAGGTCCGGTGGCGACCGATGAGCCTCGCCATCCTCAACGCAGGACGTGACCTTCCCGAGGACTACATCGCGCGCATCGAGGCCGGGTGGGGGCCGATGCGGGTGTGCGTCGCCGCGGAGCAGGCGCACGGACCTGAGGTGGTCGGGGCGCTCTACACCGCGCTGGGCACGCGCTTTCATCCGCAGCAGATGGCGAAGGACCGGCCGGCCGTCGAGGCGGCGCTGGCGGAGGCAGGGCTCCCTGCGGCGCTTGCGGACGCGATGGACGACACGTCGTACGACGCTGCGGTCCGGGCCTCCCACGACGAGGGCATGGCGCTGGTGGGTCTCGACGTCGGGACGCCGATCATCCGCGTCGAGGAGACTGCGTTCTTCGGTCCGGTGGTGACGCCCGCGCCGCGTGGCGAGGCGGCCGGGAAGCTCTGGGACGGCGTGCTGCTGGTGGCGCAGACGCCAGGGTTCTACGAGATCAAGCGCACCAGGGATCAGCGGCCGAGCTTCGACTGAAAGCTGAGCGCGCGATCCACCGCTGCGCGAGCCTCGGCGACGCCCCGCACCCGCTCGGCCCGGAAGCCGGCGGCCACGGCGCCCTCGACGTTGATGGCGTTGTCGTCGAGGAACAGGATCTGCCTCGGCTCGACCGCCAGCACCGCGGCAACATGACCGAACACCTCGACGTCAGGCTTGATCTTCCCGAGCTGGAACGACATGAAGACGTGGTCGAAGCGGTTCACGAGCGGCCAGGTCGCGACCGATCGCTCCCAGTGGACGGCGTTCATGTTCGACAGCATCGCGACCGTCACGTGCTCGGCCGTCTCGGCGACCAGCTCCTCGGCGCCGCCGCTGGGCTGCTGCACCCAGTCGCCGAACAGGGCGAGAAACTCCGGCCCGGTCAGTGGCAGCTGCCACTCCGCCACCATGCCCTCGCCGAACGCCTCCGGGGTGCACTGGCCGAGCTCGAAGCGGCGTACCCACTCGCAGTGCAGCCAGCGTCGCCACAGCTCGTCATCGGAGTCGATGCCGGACAGCTCGCGCATCGTGGCGACGCCTGACACCTCCGCGAGGACCCCGCCCAGGTCGAACACGACGGCCGCCACCTCGGTCACCTCGCGACGGTATACGGGAGGGAATACGCTCAGCGCATGACGGAGCTGGATTACCACCACGACACGCTCTACATCGACGGCCAGTGGGTCGCCTCGACCGGCAAGGACTTCATCGACGTCGAGAACCCGGCAACCGAGGAGATCATCGGCAAGGTGCCGGCGGGCACGGCCGAGGACGTCGACCGCGCGGTTCGCGCCGCGCGCGCGGCGTTCGACGGCTGGGCCGCCACTCCGGTCGACGAGCGGGCGAAGTACCTCACCCGGCTACAGGAGGCGATGGCCAGCCGGATGGACGAGGTCGCCCGCACGATCTCGGCCGAGATGGGCTCGCCGCTGAAGTTCGCGCAGCTCGTGCAGGCCGGGCTGCCGCTGTCCGACATCGCGACGGCGGCGAGCGGCGCCAGCGAGATCCGCTGGAGCGAGCAGATCGGCAACTCGACGGTCGTGCTCGAGCCGGTCGGCGTCGTCGGCGCGATCACGCCGTGGAACTACCCGCTGCACCAGGTCACCGCCAAGATCGGCGGCGCCCTCGCGGCCGGATGCACGGTGGTGCTCAAGCCGAGCGAGGTGTCGCCGTTGTCGGCGTACCTGCTGTTCGAGGCGATTCACGAGATCGGGCTTCCCCCCGGCGTGGTGAACCTCGTCACCGGTTACGGCCCGACGGTGGGCGAGGCGATCGCGTCGCACCCCGAGGTCGACATGGTGTCGTTCACCGGGTCGACGAGGGCCGGCACGCGCGTCGCCGAGCTGGCCGCGCCGACGGTGAAGAAGGTGGCGCTGGAGCTCGGCGGCAAGAGCGCGAACGTCATCCTTCCCGACGCCGACCTGACCAAGGCCGTGAAGGTCGGACTGGCCAACTGCTTCATCAACTCCGGGCAGACCTGTACGGCGTGGACCCGGATGCTCGTGCACGAGTCTCAGTACGACGAGGCTGTCGCGATCGCTGCGGAAGGCGCAGCCGCCTACACCACCGGCGACCCGAACGAAGAGACCACGCGGCTGGGCCCGCTCGTGTCCGGGGCGCAACGTGAGCGCGTCGTCGGATACATCGAGAAGGGGATCGCGGAGGGCGCCCGTGTCGTGGCCGGAGGTGCGGAGCGCCCGCACGAGAAGGGCCACTTCGTCAGTGCCACCGTCTTTGCCGACGTCACCAACGACATGACGATTGCGCAGGAAGAGATCTTCGGCCCGGTGCTGTCGATCATCAAGTACTCAGACGAGGACGAGGCACTGAAGATCGCCAACGACTCGGTCTACGGCCTCGCCGGCGCGGTGTGGGCCGGCGACCAGGACAAGGCGGTCGCGTTCGCCAAGAAGATGAAGACCGGCCAGGTCGACGTCAACGGCGGATCGTTCAACCCGATCGCGCCGTTCGGTGGCTACAAGCGCTCCGGCATCGGCCGCGAGCTGGGTCGTTACGGCATCGAGGAGTTCCTGCAGCCGAAGTCGATGCAGCTCTAACGAATGCGGGTCTATATCGGGTCCGACCATGCCGGTTGGACGTTGAAGGCACGGCTGCTCGAACGCGTTGCCGAGCTCGGTCACGAGGTCGTCGACTGCGGGCCGTACGAGCTGCGCGACTCCGACGACTACCCGCCGTACTGCCTGCTGGTCGGCACCAAGGTGGTCGCCGACCCCGGCAGCCTCGGGATCGTGATCGGCGGATCGGGCAACGGTGAGGCCATCGCGGCGAACAAGGTCCGCGGCGTTCGCTGTGCCCTCGCGTTCAGCGCGGAGACGGCGAAGCTCGGCCGAGAGCACAACGACGCGAACGTGCTCAGCCTGGGCGCGCGGATGTACGACGAGGACGTCGCCGTCGGGTTCGCCGAGGCGTTCCTGTCGACGCCGTTCAGCGACGCTGAACGGCACGTGCGCCGGATCGCGCTGCTGACCGAGTACGAGCAGACCGGCGACCTGCCACCCCGCCGCGAGGACTGTTGACCTTAAGGCACGGCGGCTAGGGTCGCGGAGTTATGGAGCAGCGGGGGCTCGACGGCGCCAGCATTGCGGCGCGCGCCCGTCGAAAGCTCAGCCTGCTGGCCGCGCCGGAGTCCGAGCGCGATCGGTGGCTGGCGCTCGGGGTCGTGCTCGCGCTGACCGGCCTTGTCCTCGCGCTCAACGTCCAGTTCGGCGCGAACGCCTTTCCAGCGCTCAGCGTCGTCGTGCCGGTGATCCTCGGCGGGGTCCTGCTCGAGCCGATCCCGCTTGCCGCGGTGATCGCCGGGGCGTACGCCGTCGTGATCGCGGAAAACCTGGGCGTGGGCCCGAGCACGATTCGGCCGGGGTCCTACATCGTCGTCGCGCTCGTTTCGGCGATCGCGGTGAAGCAGTCGCGAGACCGGCAGCGCCTGGGTCTGTCGGCCGGCCGCGGCGAGGCGATGCTGCTCGAGCTGCGCGACCGGTTGCGGTTGCAGGGAGACCTGCCGGCTCTTCCGCGGGGCTGGCACGCAGAGGTCGAGCAGCAGTCCGCCGGCGGGGCCAGCTTCGGTGGCGACTTCTTGCTGTCGGCCCTCACCGACGGTGGCCGCTGCCTCGAGCTCGTGCTCGTCGACGTGTCGGGCAAGGGCCTGGAGGCAGGCACTCGTGCACTCACCCTGTCCGGTGCGCTCGGCGGCCTGCTCGGCGCCGTCTCAGCGGAGCGCTTCTTCGCCGCCGCAAACGAGTACCTGCTCCGCCAGGACTGGGAGGAGGGGTTCGCGACCGCGTTGCACCTGACTCTCGAGCTGGGCACCGGCCGGTACCGGATCACCAACGCCGGCCATCTGCCTGCGGTGCACTACTCGGGCGGGGCGGGGACCTGGCAGGTCGTCGAGCCGACCGGCACCGTTCTCGGCTTGCTGACGAACGGGGAGTTCGGCTCGGTCGAGTCCCAGCTCGGGCCGTACGACGCCCTGCTGCTCTACACCGATGGCCTGGTCGAGGTGCCGGGGCGCGATCTCGCCGTCGGGATCGATCGCTTGCTGGGCGCCGCGGAGCGGCTCATTCCGCGGGGGTTCGACGGCGGGGCGCGCCGCCTCCTCGATGAGGCGTCGCCGAACGCGAGCGACGACCGAGCGCTGGTCCTGATCTGGCGTACCTAGCCGGGCGGCACGACCAGGACGAGCCTCCCGTCGCTGCGAAACCGTAGCTTCGGCGCGCTGCGGGAGCGAAGCAGCGGCCGCGAGACCTCGATCCCGCGTTGCTTGCGCACGGGCACGCGGCGGCTGGTGCCCAGTGCGGTGACCCGCAGGTGGACGTGCCACGTCCCCTGCGGCACCGGCCCTCCGGCGGCGAAGGTCTGGGGATCGAGTTCCACCACCCCGCTCACCACCAGGTGCCGCCGGTCGTTCTTGCCCGTCGGCTCCAGGTTGGCGGTGAGCACCGTCGGGCCGAGCCACTCGACCCCGGTTGCGGCGGAGCGCAGCACGACATCGCCGGTCGCGCTCGTGAGCAGCTCCTCGGTCGAGTCGGGCCGAACATCGAGGTTGGCCACCCGCAGCCGCTTGTCGATGCGCCAGGCGTCGCCCTCCGGACGGAACCGGACCGGCGTTCCGTCACGGAAGACCAGCGACGCCGACGCGGACACCTGCCACCGACCGCCGTCCACGGGCCTCGCCGCCAGGGAGCGGACCTGCACGCTGAAGCGGGCGTAGCGACGGTTGAGCCAGCGGATCATCTTCGGCTTGTCGCTCAGCATCGCTGCCGTGAGCTGGCGACGCAGGATGGGCGGGCGCTGGATCACTCGCGGGCTGAAGTAGTCGCCGATCACTGATCTGATCGCGGCGACGAAAGCTGCGAGTCGGTCGTCGCTGCCCGGCTTCGCCGCGCCGCTGACCTTGCGCAGCATCGTGTTGAGGAACTTCTCGTGCAGGCCGTCACGGAACTCGCCGGGATCGGTGTTGGCGGCGACGACGTCCAGCACCTCACGCAGGTTGTCGTAGTAGTCCGCCGGGTCGTAGTCGAGCTTC
>JAICMG010000038.1 GCA_025929365.1 Frankiaceae bacterium | reverse complement strand
GGTACACGTTCGAGAAGTCGATCGTGTCGGTCCCGGAGCCGCCGTCAAAGGTGTCCGTGCCGTAGCCCGCGTCGTACGTGTCGTTCCCCGCACCTCCGGTGACGTCGTTGACGCCGTCCTGCGACTCGAGGGTGTTGTCGTTCCCGTCACCGATCAGCCGGTTGTGGTTGCAGGCTGCGGAGCCGCCAGGCCGGACGACGCATCCACTCGACACCGCTGCCGACTCGATGCCGACGAGTGTCTGGTTGCCGTCACCGGTAGCGCGTCCGTGCGGCAGGTCGACCGTGATGCCGGTGGCCGAACCTGCCTGGCGCCAGAGATCAGCGGTGTCGACGCCCGCTCCGCCGATGAGTACGTCGTTGCCGCGGGCGTGCGGCACCGAGCACGCACACGGGTCATTGCCCTGCAGCTGGTCGTCACCGCCGTCGCCGTACAACTTGTCGTTGCCCGGACCACCGTGCAGGCCGTCATCCCCATCGTCGCCGTGCAGGACGTCGGTACCGGAACCACCCTGTAGCTGGTCGTTGTCGCTGCCACCGCTCAGGCTGTCCTCACCGGTCCCACCGTTGAGTGAGTCCCTCCCGGCACCGCCGGCCACGCTGTCATTGCCCGCTCCGCTTCGCAGATAGTCGTTGCCCGCGCCGCCGGTCAGCCGGTCCGCGCCACCACCGCCGTTGAGAAAGTCGTCGCCGGCGCCGCCCTTGACCACGTCGGCGCCGAGGTTGCCGTACAGCCGGTCGCTGCCGGACCCGCCCAGGATCGTGTCGCTGCCGGACCCGCCGACGACCGAGTCGTTGCCGTTGCCCGCGTCGATCAGGTCGTTGCCCGGGCCGGCGTGGACGCTGTCATTGCCGGAACCGGTGCAGATCCGGTCGTCGCCGCCCCCGCCGTTGACCGTGTCGTTGCCACCCCGGGTGACGATCACGTCCGACCCCGGGGTGCCGACGATGTCGTCGTCCTTCGCCGTCCCGAGGATCGTCGCGTGGTGCCCGAAGCAGGTGAGCGAGCCCGCGGACGCGGCAGGAGACGATACGGCGGCCGCAACGCTCCACACACCGAACGTCAGGGTGCTCGCGGTGAGTACGGCGAGCTGGCGGCGCATCGTCCGCGAGCGTGAGCGTGGCATCGTCAGGTCCTCTTCTTCTCGGTTACACCGTCAGTTCAACGCCGCACGAGGTGAAGAGGTTGACAGCGCGCTTGCCCTACGTGCAGCAGATAGGTGAGCTCGCCGTAGCCGTCGGGCCGTTCGCGCTCCGGCGCGAGGTGCGGTGCGTCAGGAGCCGGGCATGGTCGCCCGCAGCCTCGGCACGGCGATGGCGAGCAGGCCGCGCACGCCGGACATCGCGATGTCACGCCAGTCGAAGTAGTCGCGCCACAGGGTGATCACACCGTCGTGCACCTCGAAGACACCGCACACCCAGAACTGCTGGCGGAAGCGGCGGAAGCTCAACGCATCGGTGCGCTCGGTCATCACCGTGCTGCCGTCCTGGGTGATGCGGTGGATTCGTACGTCGAACCCGATCCCGCGCCGGTTGAAGTCGTGCAGCCCCTTGCCGAAGCGCTGCTTCCCGCGGATCGTCGGCAACGACACGTTCTCGTACACCAGGTCGTCGGCGACGAGATCGATCGCGGTCTGCGCGTCGCCGTCCGCGAGCGCGGTCAGGAAGGACCTGACGACCTCGGCCGGGCTGCGCCCGGCAGCGGTCGACGGGGCGGCGGACTCGGCTGGCTCGCTCATGTCGCCATTGTCAGCCGGTTCGAAGTAGCACACAACGCCAGCGGGAACCGTGACGGATGAGACCACTGCCCCGCGATGTCCGGATCCGCGGGCAGGTTGTGTGCTACTCCGGTCTGAAAGGAGGCGGGCATGACGGCCACGTGGCGGGACACCGCGGTGACGCAGCTGCTCGGCGTGCGGCTGCCGATCATCGCGGCGCCGATGGCGGGCGGACCGTCGACACCTGCTCTCGTCGCGGCGGTCAGCGAAGCCGGCGGTCTCGGCGTGCTCGGCTGCGGCTACGACAGCCCCGATCGGATCCGGGCCGCGATCGCCGAGGTACGCCGGCTCACCGACAAGCCCTTCGGCGTCAACTTGTTCGTGCCGACGCCGGTCGAGATCGACGACACGGCGGTGGCCGCGGCGCTGGCGGCACTCGAGCCGTTCGCCGCGGCGTACGACCTCGACATTGCGCTGACGCCGCCGTTCGCCGAGGACTTCGACGCGCAGCTCGAGGTGATCCTCGACGAACGGGTCGACATGTTCAGCTTCACCTTCGGCGTTCCGTCCTACAACGCCCTTGCCGCGTTGCGTGGCGCCGGCATCGCGGTGTGCGGGACCGCTACCTCACTTGCCGAGGCCGTCGCGCTTCAGCAGACCGGGGGCGTCGACGCGGTGTGCCTGCAGGGGACCGAGGCCGGCGGCCATCGCGGCGGCTTCATCGGAGCACCCGAGGACAGCCTGGTCGGCATCGAGACGCTGGTCAGCGAGGTGCGCTCCGCGGTGGACCTGCCACTGATCGCAGCCGGCGGCATCATGGATGGCCGCGGAATCGCCGCCGCCCTGGTCGGCGGCGCCGACGCTGCGCAGCTCGGCACGGCGTTCCTCAGGTGTCCCGAGGCGGGCACCTCCGCGCCGTACCGCGCCGCGCTCGAGACGGCGCGCGACACCGACACGGTGATCACGAAGGCGTTCTCGGGCCGGGCCGCTCGGGGTGTGCGCAACGCACTGAGTGAGGCGCTCGCCGACGTGCCGGTGCCGCCCTACCCGGTGATGAACGCGTTGACTCGGGAGCTTCGCCGGCGGGCGGCCGCAGCGGGAGACAGCTCCGTGCTCTCGCTGTGGGCCGGGCACGGCGTCGCGGCCGGCCGCGCACTACCCGCGCTCAAGCTGGTCATCACGCTCGCAAGCGAGACCGACGTGGCATTCACCCGGACGCATGGCGAGGGCCGGTAGTCGCACGACGTGCGACGCCGGGCGCTACCGCGAGTGGTCGATCGATGCGGCGACCGCGTCCGGGTCGCGCGCCACGTAGGCCGTGCCGTCATCAGCGACCACGAGCGGCCGCTGGATCAGCGCCGGGTGAGCGAGCAGCGTCGCCATCCATTCCTCGCGATGCGCGGCGTCCTTCGTCGCGGGCAGCTCGACGCCCAAGCCCGACGCATCGCCGGTGCGGCAGATCTCCCACGGCTCGAGACCGAGCCGCTCGATCACGTCCCGGAGATCGGCCTCGCTCGGCCCATCCTCGAGGTAGTAGCGAAGGTTGTAGGCCAGACCGGCCTCCTCGATCGCCTCCTTCGCGACGCGGCACTTCGAACACTTCGGGTTGTACCAGATCTCCACGGGCCTAGCGTATGGGCGTGATGCGGCGGACCCTTCGCCTGCTCCTTGCAGCGGCCGCGGCGCTGCCGATGGCCAACGCGTGCAGCCGCGCTCCTTCGGGCAGCGCCGGCGCGGATCTGACGGTCCAGCGGGCCTTGGTGCAGGACCCGGCGAGCGGATACGCCGCATCCGGGCACGAGGCTCCGTGCGGCTGGGAGAAGACGGCCGCCTACCGCCACGTGGTCTGGATCTGGATGGAGAACCGGTCGTACGGCCAGGTGCTCGGCAAGGCGGGCGGTGCGCGCCACCTTGCGTCGTTCGCGAAGCGATGCGGGACCGCGACCAACTACGACGCGATCACCCACCCGTCACTGCCCAACTACGTCGCCGCGACCTCCGGCTCGACGCACCGGATCACGAGCGACTGTGAGCCGTCGAGCTGCCCGGTGCGCAGCAGCTCGCTCTTCGGCCAGCTCGACGCGCGGGGTGCGGCCGGATGGGCGGCGTACGCCGAGAACATGGCCCGACCGTGCGACCGGGCGTCGTACGGCCGGTACGCCGCCCGCCACAACCCTGCCGTCTACTACACGAGGCTGCACGCGGCCTGTCGCACCCACGACCTCGCGATGGGCGGCACCGACGGGCGGTTCTCGCGCCACCTGGACGCAGGCCACCTCCCCGGTTTCACCTTCATCACGCCGAACCTGTGCGACGACGGACACGACTGCGCGACGTCGACCGCCGACTCTTGGCTCGGCTACTGGCTCAAGCGGGTGACGACCTCCGCCCTCTACCGGGCCGGCAGGACGGTGGTCTTCGTGACGTGGGACGAGAACGACTACGGCGCCAGGAGCAACCAGGTGGCGACCGTGGTCATAGCCCCGACCGTGGCGCCGGGAACGCGGTCGCACCGGCACTTCACGCACTACTCGCTGCTGCGCACCACCGAGGACCTGCTGCACCTCCCCCACCTCGGCGCCGCTGCGTCGGCCACGAGCATGCGCGGCGCCTTCAACCTCTGACCCGGCGCGGCTGGCAGGATTCTCCCGTGGACTGGCCTCCGGACATCCAGTACGTCCAGAGCCGGGACGGTACGACGCTGGGCTACGCGGTGGTCAGCGAGGGCCGGCCGGACATTCTCTTCGCGCTAGGGGTCGGCACAAACCTCGGCGTCGACTGGCGCGAGGACCGCGGCGTCGCGGAGTGGTACGCCCGGCTGTCCGCCCTCGGCCGACTGATCGTCTACGACCAGCGCGGTTCGGGGGTCTCCGACCCGTTCGCCCTCAACGACCTGCCGAGCGTCGAGCGACAGGCCGAAGACATGGCGGCGGTGCTCGACGCGGCCGGAGCGACGACCGGTGCGGTCCTCTACGCGTCCACCTCGCTGGGCCCCGCGGCGATGCTGTTGGCGGCGACCGAACCGGACCGCCTGTCCTCACTCGTGCTGTACGGGACCTACGCCCGGCTGAAGCAGGCCCCGGACTATCCGCACGGAGTGCCGGAAGAGGTCCTCACACGCTTCACGGAGTTCTCCTCCCGCGCCTGGGGCACGGGCGCAATGCTGCGGGTCATCGCGCCGAGCAAGGTGGACGATGCGGCGTACGTCGCATACACGACGCGCATGGAGAAGCTCTCGATCAGCCCGGCCCAGTCGGGGATGCTCGCGCGGCTCGGGATCGAGCTCGACGTGCGTCACGTCCTCGGGGCGATCTCCACCCCGACACTCGTGCTGCATCGTCGCGGGGACCGCTTCGTCGACATCGAGCACGGGCGGTATCTGGCGGCGAACATCCCCGGCGCGAAGCTGGTCGAGCTCGAAGGCGACGACCATGCCATGCAGGCCGGAAACGTCGACGCCATCCTCAGCGAGATCGAGGAGTTCGTCGCCGGGCGCCGCATCGGCACCGCGCCGACCCGTGTCCTTGCGACCGTGGTGTTCACCGACATCGTGGACTCGACGCGGCTGGCCGCAGAGCTCGGCGACAGCCGATGGCGGGAGCGGCTCGACCGTCACGACCAGGCGGTGCGCCGCCAGATCGAGCGGTTCCAGGGCCGCCTGGTGCACACCACCGGGGACGGCTCGGTGGCGACATTCGACAGCCCTGCGCGCGCGGTGCTCGCCGCCGCCGCGATCAGGGACGCGGTCAAGGTGCTCGAGCTCGACGTCAGGGCAGGCGTGCACACCGGTGAGGTGGAGGTCCGCGGTGATGACATCGGGGGGATCGCCGTGCACATCGCGTCGCGGATCCAGAGTCTCGCGCAACCGGGCGAGGTCCTCGTCTCCCGGACCGTGACCGACCTCGTCGTCGGATCCGGCATCGAGTTCCGCGCGGCCGGCGAGCACGGGCTCAAGGGCGTACCGGGCACTTGGGCGCTCTTCGCCACGGTCAGCTGATCGACCCCGACCTCACTAGCCGCCGGGGCGCCTTACGGCGCTACGGTGAGCGCGTGCCTTCCCTGTGTCTGGCGCAGCGCGCGGATGCCGACGCGCTCCTTTCGCGCGACCCACTTGCGCTGCTCATCGGAATGGTGCTCGACCAGCAGATCCCGCTCGAGCACGCGTTCACCGGCCCCCTCACCCTCACCGAGCGACTCGGGCACGATCTGGACGTCAAAGAGCTCGCCGACTACGACCCCGAGAAGCTCGCTGCGGTGTTCGCGAAGCCGCCGGCGATCCACCGCTTCCCCGCGTCGATGGCGGGTCGGGTGCAGGAGCTGTGCCGCATCATCGTCGCGGAGTACGACGGCGACCCGGCCGGCATCTGGACCGGCATGAAGGACGGCAGCGAGCTGCGCCGCCGCATCGAGCGACTGCCGGGGTTCGGCAAGCACAAGGCGGCGATCTTCGTCGCGCTGCTCGGCAAGCAGTACGGCGTGACACCACGCGGCTGGCGCGAGGCCGCGGGTGAGTTCGGCAAGCGCGGGTCGTTGCTGTCGGTTGCCGACATCACCGACCTCACCTCCCTCACGAAGGTTCGCGAGTACAAGAAGCAGATGAAGGCTCGGGCGAAGGCCGCGCCCGCGAACAAGCGATGATCGCGACGGCGATGGCCTGAGACGGACCTCGCGTGGCCGACCAGCCGTGTCCCGATCACCGCGGGTTTGCCATGCTGTGCAGGTGCGAAACATGACGCCGGCGTCAGGTAGCGACCGGTGACCACCGAAGCCGCTCCCACCCAGCCGCATCCGCTCGACCCGCTCACCGTCGAGGAGGTGCGGACGGCGACCGCCATCTGGCGCGCCGACGAGCGCATCCCCGATCACATCGTCGTGCACGTCGCCGCGTTGCACGAGCCGACGAAGGACGAACTCGCCGCGCACTCTCCCGGGGCCCCCGTCGACCGCCGTGTGCGCTACCTGTTGCGATGCCCGCAGTCGGGGATCGCGTACAACGTCGTCGTCTCGGTATCCCGCGGCGCGATCGACTCGCTGGAGATGGCGGAGGATTCCCACCCGCCGTACGGCGCGATGGAGCTGTACGCCGCCGGCGAGGCGGCGCGCAACGATCCGCGCTTCATCGCCGGGTGCCGAACGCGTGGTGTCGACGACATGACGACGGTGCAGCTCGACCCCTGGCCGGCAGGCCGGTTCGACGAGCCGTGGGAGACCCTCGACGACGGGCGCACCCGGCGGATCGCTCGCGTCGTGGGCTACTGGCGCGCGGACAAGGCCGACAACGGGTACGCCCACCCCCTCGACGGTCTCGTCGCGACGGTCGACCTCGACACGAAGGAGGTCATCGACGTCCTCGACATAGACCCACGTCCCGTGCCGCGGACCCTCAGCCGCTACGACGGCGAGCACGCCCGGCCGCCGCGCGGCACCGCGAAGGCGATCGAGATCACCCAGCCGCACGGCACGTCGTTCGTCGTGACCGGCAACCACGTCTCGTGGGAGGGCTGGAGCCTGCGCTTCAGCGTCCACCCGGTCACCGGGCTCGTGATCCAGAACGTCACCTACCGCGGGCGTTCCATCGCCCACCGGCTGTCGGTGTCGGAGATGGTGGTCCCCTACGCGGGCTTGAGCCCGAGCACGCGCTGGAAGAACACCTTCGACGCCGGTGAGCTGTCGATGGGCAAGTTCGTCAACTCGCTCACCCTCGGCTGCGACTGCGTGGGCGAGATCACCTACGCCGACCAGGTCTTCGCCGACGACTGGGGCAACCCGTACCTCGTCAAGAACGCCGTGTGCCTGCACGAGGAGGACCACGGCCTCGCCTGGAAGCACACCGACCTGCACTCGGGCGGCGTGGAGTCCCGGCGCAGCCGCCGCTTCGTGGTCAACTCCGTGATCACGGCCGGCAACTACGAGTACGCCTTCCGCTGGTACTTCTACACCGACGCGCGGATCCAGCTCGAGGTGCAGCTCTCCGGAATCATCCAGACGGAGCGGACCAACGACGACGGCACCGCACCGGTCGGCACCCGCCTCGTGCTGCCGGGGCTCGCCGGCGCGCATCATCAGCACCTGTTCTGCGCGCGGCTCGACCTCGACATCGACGGGCGGGGCAACTCGATCGTCGAGACCGAGGTGGTGCCGACGGGCGGTCACACCTGGGAGCAGTCGGAGACGGTCATCGACACCGAGGGACCTCGTGACGGCAATGCCGCGGCCGGCCGGCGCTGGAAGATCATCAACCCCTCGGTGCGCAACGGGCTCGGCGAGCCGGTCGGCTACGAGCTCGTTCCCGCGTCCACCCCGACGATGATCGCGACCGACGAGACGAGCGTCGCCAGACGCGCGGCCTTCGCCCGCCATGCGCTCTGGGTGACGGCCTACCACCCCGGCGAGATGCACGCGGCGAGCGACTACGCGAACCTCAACCCCGGCCTCACCGGCCTCCCGACGTGGGTGAAGCAACAGCGGCCGGTGGTGGACACCGATGTCGTCCTCTGGCACACGTTCGGGTCCACCCACGTCGTCCGGCCCGAGGACTTCCCGGTGATGCCGGTCGAGGTGACCGGCTTCACGCTTCGACCGCACGGCTTCTTCGCCGAGAACCCTGCCCTCGACATCGACCCACCATCGCACTGTCACCATGACGGCTGAGTTGGCCGGTTCCTACTAGTCGGTAGGAAGCCCCGCTCCCGCCGATCTGACATCCTCGCGGCCATGGCGACCGCCACCGCACGACCGCCTGCCTCCCGCGTCGCGGCGACCGCGCGCAAGGTCGACCAGGTGTCCGGGCTGTTGTCGACACGCGCGCTTCGCCGGATGGAAGAGACGCTGCCCTGGTTCCAGACGATGTCGCCACTCCCACGCTCGCAGGTGGGGCTGTTGGTGCAGGCGGGCGTGCAAGGGCTCGCGGCATGGATCCGCGATCCCGGCGCCGGGCCGACGATCAGCGCCGACGTCTTCGCGGTCGCACCGCAGGAGCTCACCCGGGTCATCAGCCTCGAGCAGACCGTGCAGCTCGTCAGGGTCGCCGTCGACGTCGTCGAGGAGTCCGTCGAGGAGTTCGCGACCCCAGCGATGGTGGCGTGGGCACGGGATGCGGTCCTGCGCTACTCACGCGAGATCGCCTTTGCCTCCGCCCAGGTCTATGCCCGAGCCGCCGAGCAACGCGGCGCTTGGGACGCCCGGCTCGAGGCGCTGGTGGTCGACGCCATCGTTCGCGGCGACGTGAGCGACTCGCTGCGATCGCGCGCCTCGGCGGTCGGGTGGAGCGACCCCGCTCACGTTGTGGTCATGGCCGGAAGCGCGCCCCCCGACGACACCGAGCGCGTGCTCGCCCACGCTCGACGGCTCGGCAACGAGGCGGGCGCCGAGGTCCTCACCGGCGTACAGACCGGCAGGCTGGTCGTGATCGCTGGCGCAAGCACTCGCATCCAGCGCGTCACCCGGGCACTGCTGCCCGCCTTCGCGGACGGCCCGGTCGTCGTCGGCCCTGTCGTCGACGGTCTCGTCGATGCCGCGACGTCCGTGCAGGATGTCTTCGCCGCGCTGCGAGCCGTTGCCGCGCGACCCGGCGGTCCACGCCCCGTCTCGGCGGACGACCTTCTCCCGGAACGCGCGCTTGCGGGAGACACCCGCGCCACCCGCACGCTGGTCGGCACCGTGTACGTCGCGCTGGTGGCCGAGCCGACACTGCTCGAGACCGCGGACGTCCTGATCGACAACGGCGGTGCCATCGAGGCTGCCGCACGGACGCTGTTCGTGCATGCGAACACCGTGCGCTACCGGACTCGCCGGATCGCCGAAATCTCCGGTTACGACCTGGCGAACGCGCGGGAGCGGTACGTCGTACAGACCGCGATCGCCCTCGGGCGGATGGACGGCACCACGGACGAGTTGTAGGAAGCCTACAAAAAGGCCGCCGCATTTTCGGTCGCCTCGATGGCTGACCGACTCACTGGTAACCGACAGTGTGGCCCGGTGCTCGCGGTTGTGGCGCCCGGTCAAGGGGCGCAGAAGTCCGGCTTCCTCACCCCGTGGCTCAGTGACCGGTCCGTTGCCGACCGCCTCGCGGAGTGCTCGGCCGCGGCCGGCCGCAACCTCTCGGCCGCGGGCACGTCCTTGCCCGACGAGGCCATGACCGACACCGCCGTCGCGCAGCCGCTGATCGTCGCCGCCGGCATCGCGGCCGCCGCGGTGCTCGAGCTGCCGGATGGCGTGGTCTTGGCGGGGCACAGCGTCGGAGAGCTCACGGCCGGATGCCTCGCGGGCATGCTCACCGTCCCCGACACGATGCGCCTCGTCGCCGTACGCGGCCGCGAGATGGCGGCAGCATCAGCCGATCCGCCGAGCGGCATGGCGGCGATCCTCGGCGGCGACCCCGCGGATGTCCTTGCCGCGATCGAGCGCGCCGGTTGCGTCGCGGCCAACCACAACGGCAGCGGGCAGGTCGTGGCCGCCGGCACGGACGTCGCGCTCGAGGCGCTCGCCGCCGCGGCGCCCGACGGCGCCCGGGTCCGCCGGCTCGCTGTCGCCGGGGCCTTCCACTCGCCGCTCATGACACGCGCCCGCTCCGCCGTCGCCGGAGCGGCCGTCGCCATCACGCCGAGCGACTCGCGGCCCGGCGTCGTCAGCAACCGTGACGGCCGTCTCCTCACCTCGGGGAAGGACCTGCTGTCGCGGCTCGTCGACCAGATCTGCCTGCCGGTGCGCTGGGACCTGTGCATGGACACGCTGGTCCGCCTCGGCGTCACGGCCGTGATCGAGCTGCCGCCGGCCGGCACCTTGACCGCGATGTTGCGCCGGACCGCCCCCGAGATAACGACGCTGGCGCTCCACGGGCCGGACGATCTCGGGACAGCTCGCGATCTGATCGCGGAACATGCGGACGTGCCGGTTGGCGCGCGGTGATCGTGGCGACGAGCGCCTCCCGATTCAGCCGGATCGTCGGTCTGGGGGAGTACCGACCGGCGCGCGTCGTCACCAATGACGACCTCGCCCAGACTCTCGACACCAACGACGACTGGATCCGGCAGCGCACCGGGATCGCGTCGCGCCGGATCGGCGGCGACGAGGACTCGGTGGTCGCGATGGCCTCCGCTGCCACGACGAAAGCGTTGGCCGACGCGGGCGTCGATCCGAGCCGCGTCGGGCAGGTGATCCTCGCGACCTGCTCGATGACCAAGCACGTCCCGGGCGGGTCGGCGCAGGTCGCGCATGCGATCGGCGCGAGGGCGGCGGGTGCGTACGACCTCAACGCGGCGTGCGCGGGCTTTTGCTACGGCCTTGCAGCCGCGTCGGACGCGGTCCGGCACGGGCAGAGCGAGTACGTCGTCGTGGCCGCCTCCGAGCGGCTGTCCGACTGGGTCGACTGGAGTGATCGCGCCTCGGCGATCCTGTTCGCCGACGGCGCGGCCGCCGCGATCGTGGGGCCGGCTGACTCCCCCGGCATCGGACCGCTCGTCTGCGGCAGCGACGGCGCGAACGCGCAGCTCATCGGACTTGATGACGACCGTCGGCTGCATCTCGACGGTCCCGCCGTGTACCGCTGGGCGACGACCGAGATGGGAGCCGCCGCACGCGCGGTGTGTGAAGCGGCCGGGGTCGAGCCGCACGAGCTCGCCGCCGTGGTCCCGCACCAGGCGAACCTGCGCATCGTCAGCTCGATCGCGAAGCAGCTGGGCGCCTCGCAAGCCGTCGTCGCCGACGACGTCGTCGAGACCGGGAACACCTCGGCGGCATCCGTGCCGCTCGCCCTCGCGCGGCTGCGCCGCGAAGGGAAGGTCGCGACCGGCGACCTCGCCCTGACCCTCGCCTTCGGCGCCGGCCTGACCTGGGCCGGCTCCGTCGTCACCGTCCCCTGACCACAAGGAGAAGCTCCGCATGTCAGATGAGAACCAGCTCGCCGCTTTGGGCGAGATCGTGCAAGAGGCAACCGGGATCCCGGCCGCACGCGTCGTTCCCGGCGCGTCCTTCGTCGACGACCTCGACATCGACTCGCTGTCGATGGTCGAGATCGCCACGATGGCCGAGGACCGGTTCCACGTCTCGATCCCGGATTCCGAGCTCGCGAAGCTGAAGACGGTCGGCGACGTGCTGGAGTTCCTCGCGGCGGCCGGCGTACCGGCTTGATGAGTGCCACCGACCGGGTGGTCGTGACCGGCATCGGTGCGACCACTCCGCTCGGCGGCGACGCACCGTCGACCTGGCGCGCGCTGCTCGACGGTCAGTCCGGCGCGTCCGTGCTCGACGAGGACTGGGCCGCCGACCTGCCGGTGCGGATCGCCGCCCGGGCCTCGATCGAGCCGGCGGACATCCTGCCGGGGCCGCGGCTGCGCATCCTCGACCGAAGCCAGCAGCTCGCGCTGGTTGCCGGACTCGAAGCCTGGCGTGACGCGGGCGCACCCTCGCTCGCGCCGGAACGGCTCGCCGTCGCGATGTCGAGCGGCATCGGCGGGCTCACGACGTTGCTCGATCAGTACGACGTGCTGCGCACCCGCGGTGCTCGTCGGGTGTCGCCGTTCACGGTTCCGATGATCATGCCGAACGGTTCGGCAGCCACCCTTGCACTCGAGCTGTCGGCCCGCGCGGGCGCGCACTCACCCGTGTCGGCCTGCGCGTCGGGGGCCGAAGCGCTCGCTTTGGGCCTCGACCTGATCCGGGCGGGCCGCGCCGACATCGTCGTGTGCGGCGGCGCGGAAGCAGCCATCCATCCGCTGCCGCTCGCCGCCTTTGCCGCGATGCGCGCGCTGTCGGCGCGACATGACGCTCCGGTCGCGGCGTCCCGGCCGTTCGACAAGCAGCGCGACGGTTTCGTGCTCGGCGAAGGTGCCGCCGTGCTCGTGCTCGAGGCGGAGTCGCACGCGACCGCGCGCGGCGCGACGCCCTACGCCGTCCTCGCCGGTGCCGGCGTGGCAAACGACGCGCACCACGTCGCGGCACCCGATCCCGAAGGGACCGGCGCCGCCCGGGCCATGTCCCTCGCCCTCGCCGACGCCGCGCTCGCACCGGAGGAGATCACGCACGTCAACGCGCACGCGACATCGACGCCGGCAGGAGACGTCGCCGAGGCCAACGCGCTTCGGCGCATGTTCGGCGCTGCGATCGACACCATCGCCGTCACCGCCACGAAGTCGTGCACCGGCCACCTGCTCGGGGCGGCCGGTGCGCTGGAGGCGGGCGTCACGTGTCTTGCGCTGCGAGATCACGTTGTCCCCGCGATCCGCAACCTGGATGACCCCGACGACGAGGCGGTGCTCGACTTCGTCCGGGTGACACCGCGACCGCTCGCGCCCGGCGGCGCGGCGCTGTCGAACTCCTTCGGTTTCGGCGGTCACGACGTCGCCCTCGCGTTCACGGAGGTGTGATGACGACGCTCGACGTCGCACCCGCCGCTGTCACGGTGGCCGCTGTCGATCTCGACCGCGACCCCCGGGCCCGGCTCAGCGCGCTGCTCGGCGCGTGGCGGCCGGTCGCGGCCGACGCGCCCGCGGACTCCGGCGTAGTCGCCGGCGTCGGCAAGCTCGGCGGCGCGGAGGTCGTCGCCTTCGCCACCGATCCGTCGCGGCAAGGCGGCGCGCTAGGGGTCGAGGGCTGCGCGGTCATCACGACGGCGTACGAGGTGGCGCTGCGACGCGACGCCGGAATCGTCGGGATCTGGCACTCCGGCGGGGCCCGGCTCGCCGAAGGGGTGGCGTCGCTCGACGGCGTCGGTCGCATCTTCGCCGCAATGACGCGCGCATCGGGACGCGTGCCGCAGGTGTCCGTCGTGCTCGGTCCGGCAGCCGGTGGAGCGGCGTACGGGCCGGCGCTCACCGACGTCGTCGTGCTCGGTCCGGCGGGTCGCGTGTTCGTGACCGGCCCCGACGTCGTGCGCAGCGTCACCGGCGAGGACGTCGACATGGAGCAGCTGGGCGGGCCCGACGCGCACGGTCGCAGAAGCGGCGTCGTCCACCTGGTTGCCGACACCGATCGCGCCGCGATCGCGAAGGCCGGAGAGGTTGTCGGCCTGCTCGCGGACCGGCGGACTCGGGTCCGGCCGACCGCCGATCGCCCGATGGCCGAGCTGCTGCCGCACTCGCCGCGACGTGCCTACGACGTGCGGCCGATCGTCACCAGGCTGCTCGACGAGCCGGGCATCGAGCTGCACCCCAAGTGGGCACCCAACATCGTCACCTCGCTCGGGCGGCTCGGGGGCGGCCCGATCGGGGTGCTCGCCACCAACCCGCTCCGGCTTGCCGGGTGCCTGGACGCAACGAGCGCGGAGAAGGCGGCGCGGTTCGTCCGCATGTGCGACGCGTTCGGAGTTCCGCTCGTGGTGCTCGTGGATGTCCCTGGCTACCTGCCCGGAGTGAAGCAGGAGTGGGACGGCGTCGTGCGGCGCGGCGCAAAGCTGCTGCACGCATTCGCGGAGGCGACGGTGCCGCGCGTCACCGTCGTGACCCGCAAGGCGTACGGCGGCGCCTACATCGCGATGAACTCTCGGTCACTCGGTGCGACCAAGGTCTTCGCCTGGCCGAGCGCGGAGGTCGCGGTCATGGGTCCGATCGCCGCGGTGCGCATCCTTCACCGCAAGGCACTGGCAGCCGTCCCGGAGCCGGAGCGCGCGGAGCTCGAGATCGCCCTCGCCGCCGAGCACGAGGCAACGTCCGGGGGCGTCGGCCGCGCGCTCGACCTCGAGCTCGTCGACGAAGTGATCGGCGCCGACACGACGCGCAGCGCAGTGAGCATGGCGCTGGCTGGGTATCCGCGGCGGTGCGGCAGCCACCGGAACATTCCGCTGTGAGCCGCTCGGTTCTCGTGACGGGTGGTAACCGGGGCATCGGCTACGGCATCGCGCGGGCGCTGACCGCCGCCGGGGACCGCGTCGCCGTCACGCACCACGCGAGCGCGGCACCTGACGACCTGTTCGCCGTGAAGTGCGACGTCTCCGACGCCTCGTCGGTGACGGAGGCGGTCGCGGCCGCCTCCGCCGTTCACGGGCCGGTCGAGGTGCTGGTCTGCGCTGCCGGCATCACCCGCGACGGGTTGATGCTGCGCATGCCCGAGCACGACTGGGATGAGGTGCTCGACACCAACCTGCGCGGCTCCTGGCTTGCGGCCCGGGCTGCTCTGCCCGCGATGGCAAGGGCGCGCTACGGGCGGCTGCTGTTCGTGTCCAGTGCCGTCGGATCGGTCGGCCAGGCCGGTCAGGCCAACTACGCCGCGTCGAAAGCCGGGCTGGTCGGGCTGGCCAGGTCGGTCGCGCGCGAGTACGCCGGACGAGGCATCACGTCGAACGTGCTCGCTCCGGGGCTGGTCGAGACGGACATGGCGCACGCACTGACCGAGCAGCAACGCGGCGCGATCATCGAGCGGACCCCGATCGGCCGGCCCGCGTCGGTCGAGGAGGTCGCCGCCGTGGCGAGGTTCCTCACCGGCGACGCGGCGTCATACGTCACCGGGGCCGTGGTGCCGGTCGACGGCGGCTTGGGGATGGGGCATTAGATGCTGCTCAGCGGCAAGACGATCCTGGTCACCGGTGTCCTCACCGAGGCGTCGATCGCGTTCAAGGTGGCCACGCTCGCGCAGGCCGAAGGTGCCGACGTGATCCTCACGGGCGCCGGACGCGGCCTGTCGCTGACGAAGCGCATCGCCGGACGACTCCCGGCGCCGGCCCCGGTGCTCCCACTCGACGTGACCTCCGACGTCGAGCTCAGCGACCTTGCCGGCGGGATCCGCCAACACGCCTCGTCCCTTGACGGCGTGCTGCACGCGATCGGCTTCGCGCCCGCAACCGCACTCGGCGGCGGCTTCGGGGAGACACCGTGGTCAGACGTCGCGACGGCACTGCAGATCTCGACGTACTCGCTCGTGTCGCTGGCGCGGGCGGTCCGTCCGCTCATGGGTGACGGCGGGTCCATCGTCGCCCTGGACTTCGACGCCACGCGCGCCTGGCCGGCTTATGACTGGATGGGGGTTGCGAAGGCGGGGCTCGAGTCGGCGGCGCGGTATCTGGCCCGCGATCTGGGGTCGGCCGGCATCCGCGTGAACCTCGTCGCGGCCGGTCCGCTGCGCACCATGGCGGCGAAGGCGATTCCCGGCTTCGACGGGTTCGAGCAAGTCTGGAAGGAGCGCGCACCGCTGGGCTGGGACGTCGATGACGCAACGCCCGCCGCACGCGCCTGCGTCGCACTGCTGTCCGACTGGTTTCCGGCGACGACGGGCTCGGTGGTGCACGTCGACGGCGGCGTCCACGCCGTAGGCGCCTAGTCTGTCCACCATGTCCACGAGATCAGTACAGGTGGGCGGGGAGAGCCTGACGCTCTGCCTCGAGTGCGGCGCGTTGCTCTACCCGTCGCACGCCTCAGCGCACCGCGACTTTCACAAGCAGATCACCGAGAACACGCGGATGCTCAAGCGGCTGCGCGAGGCGACCAGCGGCTAGGCATCGAGCCCCGACGGCTACGCCGTCGCACACGGCATCGCGGTCCCACGCAACGTGAAGTGCCGGAAGAACTTCCAGGCGATCGTCGCGCCGTCCGGCGCGGTCGGGTCGCTGTAGCCGCCCACGTGCGAGCTGCCGCCGGGCCACGCGTGCGGCATCCCGTCGATGATCGTCTGCTCGCCGATCAGGCAGCCGTTCGGATCGCGGAACGTGCTGACCGTGTAGCCGCGGCCCTTCCGGACCCGGCCGCCGCGAGATGACGCCGCCGACAGCGAGATTGGCCCGTCCTGGCTACCGCTGATCACGAGATTGTCGGTGCGGAGGCCTTGTTGCAGCGCCTTCTTCTCACAGGGCGCCGGGAACGCGAGGTCGCCGGTCGAGCCGATCACGAAGATCGGTACGACGCGGGCATACGAACCCTCGGCCTCGTAGGCAAGCTGTGCGCTCGCCTGCACTGGCGTCCCCACGCCGTTTGTGAAACACGGACCGTCGGCGTACCCGGCCGACTCGACGATGCCCACCGCGGTATAGAGGTCTGGGTACGCCGCGGCGGACGCCGAGGTGATCAAGCCACCGCCGGACACACCCACCATGTAGACCCGCTGCCGATCGATGTCTCGCAGACGCATCATTTCATGTGTCATCTGCGCGATCGCGGCGGTGTCACCGAAGCCGCGGAAGTACACGGCCGGGTCGAGAAACTTCCAGCAGTTGGCGAACGGACCGGGCGTGGCCTTCCCGATCGGATCCACCTCCGGATAGAGGACGACGAATCCGTACCTGTCCGCAAGCTTGTCAAATCGGGTGATCTGCTCTTCCTGTGCCGCCGTGGTCTGGCAGCCATGCGCCATCACCACGAGGGGCGCAGCCTGTCCCGCCCGGTACGACGTCGGCGTGTAGAGCAGGTACGGAAAGCGGTCACCTTTGAAGTTGGTGACACCGTGCGTCGTCTTGCCGTTGCCCAGATCCGACGGTGCAGCTGCCGCGACGCACGGCAGCAACACAAGCGCTATCGCCGCGACGACGATCTTTGCGAAGCTGCGCATCCCTAGAGGTTCGTCAAACCAGTGGGGTTCCCTTGCGGTGCCGGCGGCGCATGTCCCAGAGCAGTGCGTTGAACGGCAGGAGCTTCACATTCGTCGGCAGCCGCCGATCGATCCGCCCGAGACGGCGCAGCCGGCGGTTGAACTCCGTCTCCTCGGCGTCGGACCACGTGTAGTTCATCTGCTCGCGGAAGAGAGGCGGCAGGAACCCTTTCGTGAAGAACAGCGAGCGTTCGGCGTTGAGCCGCTGCAAGGGCTCGGGCAGGTTCTCGAGCCGGGTGAGCGCGTCGAGGTAGCGCCGCATCTTGTCGTCGATGTTCGCCCGGGCGACGCCGGCCGCCCAGTACTCCGCGAACGCGGCGCGATCCTTGGGCCACATGTCTTGTCGCACCTGCAGCGTCGTCCCGAACCTCGAGCAGTACGCGTACAAGCCGTCCTGGTCCGGGATCGGGCCGTGCATCCGTTCGTAGAGATCGACGATGCCGTAGTAGAGGCAGGCTGCGACCCACAGCTGCAGCTGCGGATCCAGCGCGTTGTAGGCGACGGGACTGTTCTCATCGGAGCGGACCTGCGCGTGCTGGCCATTGACCGCCTTCGCGAAGGCGCGGCGGTCCTCGTCGTCACCGAGCATCGCGACCGACAGGTAGGTGAACGTCGTCCGGGCGCGCTTGTAGGGGTGCTTCATCGCACTCCCCGACTCCACCTTGCTCTCCATCACGCCGTAGCCGACCTCCGGCCAGCTCAGCTGCATGATGACGTTCGCCGGCCCCGGCAGCTCGCTGCCCACCCCGACCATGTAGCGACGGATGTCAAAGCCCACGTGCGCTCACCACCTCCGGCAGGAGTCCGGCCACCATTCCAGGCAAGGCACCGACCAGGAGCAGCCGGACCTGTTCCTTGGTGAGCCGCCTGCGCTGCAGCCACTCGCGGGTGATCTCCTCCGCGAAGCCGCCGAAGCCCCGCACCAGTGCCCGGGCTTCCGGGACGCGCTTCTCATCGAGGCCGAGCACCGCGATGACCTGCGTCGCCGTGCGCTCACGCGCCTCGTCGAGGATGTCGTGCATCGCACGGTCGCTCCCGGTCTCCCCGGCGCTGATCGCCGCCAGCCAGGCGTCCTCGTTGGCTTCGACGACGTCCAGCCACAGCGCAACGCCGGCCTCCCACGTCGGAGCCCCCTCCTCGGAGGCGGCCGCAGTGAGGGCGTTCAGCACGCTGAGCACCGGTGAGTCGACGAGATCCTTGACGACCTCGAGGTACAGCGACCGCTTCGTGCCGAAGTAGTGATGGAGCAAACCGCGCGTGACGCCCGCTGCCTCGGCGATCTCGATCGTCGACACGGCGCCGTACGGGCGCTGGGTGAACAACGCCCGAGCGGTCGCGAGGATCTGCTCACGACGCTCGTCGTGCTCGAGCCGACTCCACCGCGGCGCGGTCTTCGTCGCCGTCACGATGCGTCGATCTCGCCCTTCGCGAAACGCGCGCGAAGCTCGTGCTTGAGCACTTTGCCCGAGGCGTTGCGGGGGAGCTCGGCCACGAGGGCGAGGACCGTGGGCTTCTTGTACGACGCGAGTCGATCACGGGAGTACTCGACGAGGTCGTCGAGAGTGGGTGGGGCCGCGGCATCGGCGGGGACGACCACGGCGGCGGGAGTCTCGCCCCACTTGTCGTGCGGGACACCGATCACCGCGACGTCGCCAACCGCCGGATGTGCGGCGAGGACGTTCTCGACTTCGGCGCAGTAGATGTTCTCCCCGCCCGAGATGATCATGTCCTTCTTGCGGTCCACGACGTAGAGGAAGCCCTCCTCGTCCGCGCGCACCAGGTCACCCGAGTGAAACCAGCCCCCCGCGAACGCCTCCGCGGTGGCTTCCGGGTCGTTCCAGTAACCCGCCATCAACGTGGGGCCGCGGTAGACGATCTCACCGACGTCGCCGGGCTCGACGTCGTTCATCTCGTCGTCGACGACGCGGGCGACGATCGTCGGGATCACCTTGCCGACCGAGCCGATCTTGCGAACCGCGTCCGCGCCGGGCAAGGACGTCGTGACCGGCGACATCTCGGTCTGACCGAAGACGGAGATGATCTCGGTGTGCGGGAAGACGCGCGCCATGTCCTCCAGCAAGCTCACGCTCGCCGGCGCCGCGCCCCAGGCGATGGTGCGCAACGACGCGCACCGACGCGTGGCGTCCGGATGCGCGCACATCACCTGCCACTGCGCCGGCACGAGGAACAACGTCGTCACCCGCTCCGACTCGACGATGTCGAGCGTCGACTCCGCGTCGAACAGCCCGGTCGGCATGATCACCGTCCGCGCGCCGATCATGAGGGACGACGGCATCCCCCCGATGCCCGCGATGTGAAAGAGCGGAACGTTGCACAGCGACACGACGTCCTCGCCCTGCAGCCGCGAGGTGCGGATCGCGGTGATCGACTGCATCAGCAGGTTGAGGTGCGTGAGCATCGCGCCCTTGGGCCGGCCGGTCGTGCCCGACGTGTACATGATCATCGCGACGTCGCGCTCGCCGATCTCGACGTCGGGGGCCGCGCCCGCATCGGCGAGCAGCTCGTCATAGGCGATGGTGCGGTCGGCGAGTGCGCCCTCGTGTCCGGTGACGACGACGAGCGGCGGGTCGTCGCTTGCCGCGACCGCCGCGACGGCGAGCGGCTGCAGCAACGAGTCGGTCACCACGACGCGCGCGCCCGAGTGGCCGAGGATGTAGGCGACCTCGTCGGGGGCGAGCCGGAAGTTCAGCGGTACGGCGATCGCGCCCACCGCGTTTGCGCCGAGCGTCGTCTCGACGAACTCGGGCCGGTTCGTCATGAGAATCGCGACGCGATCGCCCTTGCTGATCCCGCGGGCCGCGAGCCCGGCCGCGACCTGACGGATTCGCTCGTCCAGCGCGGCCCACGTGATCGACGCGCCCTGGAACCGGATCGCGACGTCGTCAGGGGCAGCGAATGCGTGACGCCCGACGTGGTCGATCCAGTGCGCGCCGTCGAGCGGAAGCCGGGAGCCCGTCATGCGAGCACCCTAATCGGCTTACTGGCAGGCTGCCAATAGGGACGCCGTCTCGGCGCTCAGGCCAGCGTCCCCTTGTACATCGCGCTGATGACCCGCATCACGCCATCGGTCGCCTCGAGGTCGACGGCACCTCGCATGTCGAGGATCTGCAGCAGCTGCAGGAACGTGTCGTACATCGCCCAGTTCCGCTTGTACTCCGCCTCCGTCATGGGAATCGAAGAGGTGATCGGCTTCCTCGACGCGGCGCCGACCTTGGCGACGTCGGTCCGAACCTGAGCGATCAACGTGCGCCAGAAGGCCAGCAGGTTGTTGGTCCCGTTGTCATCCGGCACGCGTCCCTCGTGCTGCAGTCGCATCATCTCGACCATCATCCGCTGCATGTAGTCGAGGAACTGCGAGGCGTCTTCCGGCAAGTACGGCTGTGTGGTGAAGGTCGACATGGCTCACTCCGCTCCGGGTGCCGGCGGCTGGTTCCACTCGATCCACCCCACCCCGGGGCGGCCGTCTGCCGCGCGGAATCGGGCGGATGCGCGGGGAAACCGTCCGACGCGGCCGTCCGGCGAGCGCAGCAGGATCGGCCCGAACGCAATCGGCTCGACCTCCGTCACGAGATCGTCGTGACCGACCGTGGCGTGATGGGGGAACCCGTGCGCGTCGGCGTCCTCGGAGACCGACCCGCGCGCGACCGGCGACACCTCGCCGGCTCGCTGGACGTAGCCCGCGTAGAACGGTCCGCCCTCGGCGCGCACTTCGGTCAGGTGCGTGTGCGTTCCGTCATCGAGGTGGCCCGCCGACCAGCACCAGCCGAAGCTCCACCAGTCACGAACGCCCCATGAATGGTCCCGCTGCCCAGGACCGTCGAGGCGTAGCTGCTGGCCGTCGACGGTGACGGTCCCCGTCACCGCGCACGGAATCTCATAGCGCGTGGTCACGGCGTACTGATACGGCGTTCCGTCGGTCGCCCAGGTGAGGTCGAGTGCGAGCCGGACCGGCTCGCCCGGCCTGCCGTCGTAGATGTCGGTTGCCTCCGGGTGACGCGATCCGGTCATCGTGCCGCGGACGGTGAAGGACTCGAGCTCCTTGTCGACCACCAGCTCGATGTCGACATCCTCGGTCGACACGGCAAGGCCCGCGGGCGGCACCTCGAGGTCGGTGCGCTGACACACCACGACGGGTCGATCGGGCCCGACCACTGCGACGTGCCACCAGGCGGCACCGAGGTTCGGGTAGAGCCCCAGCCGGATGTAGGCGGCGATCGCGCCATCCGGCGTGACGACGTCGGCGTACCAGGACTCCTGCCAGAGCTGGTCGGCTTCGGCGAGGTGGCGGCTCTCGTCGGCCGCATCGGCACTGTGCTCGGTCACGGCACGCGCCCCGGTAGCAGCGCCTCGGCGTCGACATCGATGGCGTGTTGTGCATGACGGCGGAACAGCTCGGCGAACATCTCGTCGCCTCGCTCCGTCTGCACCACGAGGATCGCCGACATCACGGCCATGACGGCACCCCCGAACGCGGACAGCCGTACGTCGTACTCGAGCTGCTCGCGGGAGTACGACGTGATGCCCTCCGCGACCAGCGTCTGGTGGTAGACGTCGAGCAGCTCGCTCCAGTGCGCGCGACGCGCCTCGGTGGTGAGGCTGCCGCCGAGGAAGAGCGCGACGTCGGCGGCGGGCGGTCCCCATGCCGCGGTCTGCCAGTCGACGATCATCGGCGCCGTCGAGCCCTCCGGAAAGAGCATGTTGTCGAGCCGGTAGTCGCCATGGGCAAGCGTCCGCGGCCCGTCGTAGGCCTCGACGATGCCGCTCACCTGAGGGATCACCCGCTCGACCAGGGCCTGGTGCTCGGGTGCTAGATGCTTCTCGAAGCGCTCGAAGAACGACGGCGCGGTCATGGTCATGATCGCCACGACGTTCGCGGTGTTCTCCGGTGAGACACGGTTGAGCCACTCGCGCGCCGCATGCGCCGGGTCGTCCCAGGCGAACGCATGGATCGCGGCGAGCCGCTTCATGGCCTCGGTCGCGACCAGTTCGTCGCAACCCGCGATGTCGTTGCCCTGCGTGCAGGGCGCGACATCGGCCAAGAGGAGGGTGAAGGCGTCGGTCTCGGGATTCCATGCTGCGAAGTAGTGCTCGGGGACACCGGGCACCGGGGCGAGCTCGTTGTAGATCGACACCTCGATCTCGTAGCAACGAACCAGCTTGCTGGCAGCGCGGCTGTTGGGATCCGAGGAGGCGAACTTCCCGATCACGTTCGCGGGACCTGCGCCGGCCGGCTCGTAGTCGACCGTGATCCGCACCGTGTCGGCCATCTGTCCGGTGCCGACCGTCGTGGTGCTGAACCCCGTCACGCGCGCGCCCTCAGGCAGCGGCAAGGCAGCCGTCAGCCAGTCGGCCGTCAGGTCGGCCGGACGCTCCAGCACCGGGACGCCCACCGCGGCTGTCTACCACGTCTTCACCGTTCGTGGGCTGAGCTGGATGACGCCGAGCACCACGAAGAAGGCCGAGGATCCCCATGCGCAATGTCACCAGGACCAACGCTGCGAGCCGGATCACGCCGAATGCCAGCACCCGCATTCCCGATCGTGGTCGATCCGCGCGTCACGCCTTCATCGCCCAGGCCCTACTCGGCTCGGCCGTTTCGCCGTCGTCGCGTGAGGCCGCGTTCCTTGTCAGTAGTGAAGCTGAGACTCCCACTCGTCCGGCACCTGGCCCGCCGGTCCGGGTACGGGCTGGTCCGGCGGGTGGCTGCTCGGCGACGCGAGAGTGGGCCCTTCGACGTACTGGTTGGACTCGTAGTCCCAGAACCAGTCCTCGCCGGGCTCGTAGCTCTGGATGTAGCGATGCCCGGTCGCGCGAAAGTGCGCGGACGCATGCTGCATGGGC
>JAICMG010000101.1 GCA_025929365.1 Frankiaceae bacterium | reverse complement strand
GCTTCATCCGACACGGGACTGCAATACCGGCGTCGGGGTGGCCACTTCCTCTGGCTCGACCGGCCCCCCAACGATGGCTTGCAATGCCCCGATCAAGGCGGCGACGCAGCCGATGCCCACGGCTCCGAAGCGCAGCGCTGCCGACACGTCGCCCCGCACCGCACTCCACGCATAGCGTGCGAGAGCGGCAGGGACGGTACGCAGGGCATAGGCGCGCTCCGAGCTCAGACCGCTGCGGGTGAGCCGGCGCATCTCGATCTTGCCGCGGCCCTCGTTGTGGCAACGGCGAACGAAGAAGCCGAAACTCGCTCGCATCTCAGGCACATAATGCTCGATCCGGGCCTCCGGTACATAGAGCCAGCGGTCACCGCGGCGCCGCGCGAACCGGATGCACATCTCGGTGTCCTCGGGACGCGAGACGTCGTGTCGCTTGCCGAATCCCTCGCGGAAGCCGCCGCATCCCAGGAACGGCGCGCGGCGAACCGCCATGTTCTCGCTCCAGACGTTGCGCACCTCGGCGGTCGCGTCCGGCATGCCTTTGAAGCTCACGCCGACGATCCAGAGGAACTCCTCGGGGAACCACCGCGGCCGGCTGGTCTGCCACCGGGGAACCGCGCTGCCCCCGGTACCGACCACGGTCGCATCCTCCAAGGGCGCGACAAGCCGGCGCAGCCAGGCCGGGTCTGCAACCACGTCGTCATCGAGAAAGGCGATGATCGGGCATCGGGCGGCGCGCACCCCGGTGTTGCGCGCGGCCGACGCGCCGCGGGTCCCGGTGTGCTCGACGACTTCCACCTTGTGGTTCGAGCGATACATCGCGCGCACGCGGTGGTACAGCAGCTCGTTGTTGTCGACCGCGATGACGACCTCGCGCGGCGTCAACTGCTGCGCGAGGGCCGCCGCCACGCACTGTTCGAGCAGGCCGAGCCTCGCTTCGCTGTGACAGGCAACAACCACCGACACCCCGGCAGCCAGAACGTCACCGGTCGTCACCGGACGACGGCGATCCATCGCGGGGGCCGGCTGGGGCTGCCCGGTCAAGCCGCCGCCTCGTCGCTCAACAGCGGCCACGCGTGGGCCTCGCCACGGATCCGGTCGTCGAGGGCAGGCCGCTGCCGGGCCACCCCCAGCGCCCTGGCGGAGATCCGGGGCAGCCCGGCCCGGAACTCGCGACCAATGGTCCGGAGCACCCGCCACCCGTCCTGCAGGGTGTTGAGGTTCGTCTCGCCGTACACCCGCTTGCTCTCGACGCTCGGCACCTCGGCGATGCGCGCCCCGGACCGGGCGACCCGCACGTTGATGAGCGTCTCGATCTCGAAGCCGTCGCCCCATACCTCCCCGCCGGCCTCGCCCACGCCGATCCCGAAAGAGGGGAGGCAACGCGCCCAGAATGCGTTGTAGCCGTAGCAGAGATCGGTGAACCGGGTCCCGAACAGCACGTTGACGAGCCAGTTGAGCGCAAGGTTGCCGATCCGGCGGACCAAGGTGAGGTCGCGGGAGTACCCGCTGCCGGCGAAGCGTGACCCCTTCGCGAAGTCCGCCCCCGCGACCAGCGACGCGACGAACGCGGGGATCTCCGCCGGGTCGGTCGACCCGTCGGCATCGAGCATCACGATGATCTCTCCGGAGCTGGCGGCGAACCCGCAGGCCAGCGCGTTGCCCTTGCCGCGGCGGTTCTGCTGGACCACCTTGATGTCCGGGCGCAGCCGTCGCGCCACCGCAACGGTGTCGTCGGTCGAGTTCCCGTCGACGAGGATGACCTCGTACACGAAGTCCGGGATCCTCGGCAGGACGAACTCGAGGTTCCGCGCCTCGTTCAGCGCGGGAACGACGACGCTCACCGTGGGCAGGAGAAGCGTGGCTTCAAGGTCTGCGAGCTCTGGGATGCGGGAAGACATTTGTCGGGCCAATCCCTAACCGTCGTAGTGACAGATCAGGGTCGGTTTCGCCTTTGCTCCTCGACGGGCCAATGGCGACCAGGAAGTGCCCGTCGGCTCTTAGCTCCCCTATTGACAGTCTGCTGCCAAAGCTCGCGATGTAAACCTGGACCAATTACCTTCACCCGTTCGGTCCAAGGTCCTAGGGACCTCGTGGTCGGGTTCGGGACAATGGGGCCCAGTGGACGGGTCGACGCGGGGTGACCGGGCATGGCCACCGATCCGGCGGATGACCGCCGCACTCGGGGCCAGCCCGGTGCTCCAAGGTGCCGCGTACCTCTACGCCAGCACGATCGCGACGAGCCTGCTCGGCTTCGTCTTCTGGCTCCTCGCCGCGAAGCTGCTCACCCCGGCGGCCGTAGGGCGGGCCTCCGCAGCGCAGTCGGCAAGCCAGCTCGTCGCGACGATCGGCATCGTTGGCCTCGGCACGCTGTCGGTCGCCGAGCTGTCGGCCGACAAGACACAGCTGCGCAGGCTGATCTCAGCAAGCAGCCTCGTCGCGGCGACTGCTTCAGCGCTCGCGGCACTTGGCGCCGGGCTCGTGCTCGGTCACAACAGCACCCATCTCGCCCCGGTGCTGCGAAGCCCCGGCCAGCTGATCATCTTCGTTCTGCTGGCAGGGACGACCGCCGCGGGGCTCGTCATGGACGACGCATGCATCGGTCTGTTGCGCGGCAACATCCAGCTGACTCGCAACACCGTCTTCGCGGCGACCAAGCTGCTCCTGTTGCCCCTCGCGATCTCCGCATCGCAAGCGAGCAACGCCATGCCGGTCATCCTGGTGTGGCTGATCGGAACCGCGCTGTCACTGGCACTCGCGATCCGGCTGCTCGCGCAGGTCCCGGCGGATCGCTCCTGGCGTCCCGACTTCGCGAACCTGCTCGCGAAGCGTCGGCTGATCTGGAGCCATCACCTGCTCAACGTCGCCGTGCTCGCCCCCCGGCTGGTCCCTCCGCTCGTGGTGGCGACGGTGGTGGGACCCGCGGCCAACGCCGGCTTCTACACGGCGTCGTTCGTCACGAGCTTCGTCAACATCATTCCCGGTCAGCTGTCACTGGCGCTGTTCGCGATCGCGCCGGGCGACGAAGCCTCGCTCACCCGCGAGACTCGAAAGACGATGCGCGTGTGCGTCATGCTCTCGGTGGTCTCCGCGCTGGTGTTTCTCTTCGGCTCGCATCTCATCCTCGACGTGTTCCGGCACAGCTACGTGTCGGCTGCTCCGGCGATGGCACTGCTGGGTCTCGGCACCTTGCCCTCCGCGGTGAAGGCCCACTACGTCGCGATCGCGAGAGTACGAGGACGGATGCGGCGGGCAGCGCGCCTCGCCAGCCTCGCCGCCGCGGCGGAGATCGCCGGCGTCATCGTGGGAGCCGTGACCGGGAAGGTGACGGGCGCCGCCGCCGGGTTGCTCGTCGCGTACGTGGTCGAGGCGGTTCTGTTCGCGCCGACGGTCATCGCCACCCTCCGCGGCACGGGAAGGCATCCGTCGTGAGACCCCTCGAGCTCGCCGCGCTGCGGCCGCCGGCCCTCGTCCTCGACATCGCGCTCGACGCGGACACCCCCTCACCACATGACGACGTGATCGACACGTCGCGGGTTGGCGCGATCTGGTGCCTGTTGCGACGCGGCGGCGTGCCGGTCGGCACGTCGTTCTGGGATGTCTCACGTGACGACGCGACAAGCCTCACCGCCTTGCGGGAAGCCGCGCGTCATGTGGCGACATCCCGCCGCGGCGCCTCACTTCCCGATCCACCGCGCGACAGCGACCTGACGGTGGCGCTTTGCACGCGCGAGCGACCGACCGACCTTCGCCGCGCACTCGAGAGCCTGCGCCAGCAGACCGACTCCGGATTCCGGACCGTCGTCGTCGACAACGTCGCCGGCGGCTCCGCCGCCGGTGATGTCGTTGCCGACGTCGCGCTGCCCGACTGCACCTACCTCATCGAGCCGGAGCCGGGACTCTCGCGGGCGCGAAACACCGCACTAGCCGCGGTGTCGTCGACGCTCGTTGCCTGGCTGGACGACGACGAGACTGCCGACCGGTACTGGGTGGAGCGACTCAAACAAGGGTTCGGTCATCCATCCGGTCCGGCGGCGGTATCGGGGCTCATGCTGCCGGCCGAGCTCGCGACGGACGCTCAGGTGCGCTTCGAGCAGTACGGCGGGTTCAACAAAGGGCGCGGCTTCGATCCCGAGGTGCTGTCGGTTGCTGCCGGAACGGTGCGCAGTCCGATGTACCCGCTTCCCAGCTTCGGTGCGGGCGGCAACATGGCGTTCCGGGTAGCGGCGCTCCGAGCGATCGGGGGCTTCGACCCGTACCTCGGCGCGGGCACGCGAACGCACGGCGGAGAGGAGACCAGGGCGCTGGCACTGATCCTCCGCGGCGGGGGCGCGGTTCTGCATTGGCCCGCCGCGATCACATGGCACTACCACCGCCGCGAGCACGAGGAGCTGCGCAAGCAGTTCCGTGGCTACAGCGCAGGCTTGTCGGCATTCTTGGTGAGCATGCTGTCGACGGCCCCACTCACGAGCGCCGCTGAGCTGCTTCGAGTCCTGCCGACCGCGATCGCGCAGGTCCGTCCCGGCGCCGGCAACCGGCGCATCGGCGCGTTGCCCGCGGACTTCCCTCAGGATCTGATCCGGGCCGGCCGGGCTGGGTTCGCCGAGGGCGCCGGCGCCTACCTCCGCGAGCGGCGCGCGGGACGCAAGGCCTGACGCGATGCAGCTGCGCACGTTGCCGGGGACCGGCGTCACGACGACAGCGATCGGTCTTGGCTGTGCCGGTCTCTACCGGCTCCCGCGTCGTGCGGATCGGGCGGCCGTCCTGCGTGCGGCGCTGGCCGCCGGTATCCGGCACTTCGACACCGCGCCGATGTACGGCCTCGGTCGTGCCGAGTCCGAGCTCGCGCCGTACCTGCGGTCGAAGCGCAGCGAGCTCACCGTGACGACGAAGTTCGGGATCGGGACCTCGGCGTTCGGAAGGACCGCAGCCCGCCTCCAGACACCGGTCCGGGCCGTGCTCGCGCGGCGGCCAGGCTTGCAGCACGCGGCCGGCGAGTCCGGGTCGGGTCCATCGGGCGGAACCCTCGGCCGGCTGCTGTACACGTCCGCGGGTTACGACGCGGGCGCCGCGGCGCGAAGCCTCCGGCGCAGCCTGCGTGAACTGGGCACCGACTATGTCGACGTGTTCGCACTGCACGACCCCATGGGCGCCGCGATCAGCCGCTCGGGAGACCTGGTCGGCTACCTCGACGACCAGGTGCGAGCCGGCACAATCCGGACGTGGGGGGTGGCCGGCGACCTGCCGCCGCCGGGATCCGACGCCCAGCGCGTCCTCGAGGATGCGCCGGTCGTGCAACAGCACGACGACGTGTTGAGCGCTCTCACGACGGTCGCGACCGACCGCGCCCTCATCACCTACGGTTGTCTGGCGCGGGCGCTGCCGGCGCTGCTGCGCTACTTGGCAGCCTCCGGCACAACCGCGCAATGGAGTGACCGACTCGGCGACCGGCTCGACGCAGAGACGATGGCCGCGCTCCTGCTGCGCGAGGCGGTGCGGCGCAACGCACACGGAGTGGTGCTGTTCTCGACCACTCGGCCGGAACGAGTCGGCGCGGCGGTCGACGCCCTGACAGCAGCCGACGACCCGGCTGAGTCGGCCGTACTACGTGCGATGGTCGACGCAGCCGCCCAGCACCGCACTGATGGATCCGCATGATCGACGACCTCACGACCTTCGGCGGCGAGGCGCGGTTCGCCGCCGATCTCGCGGTCGTCGGTGCCGGGCCGGCAGGCATCGTCGTCGCCCTCGAGGCCGCCCAGCGGGGTCTCGACGTCGTACTGATCGAAACCGGTGCCGAGCACTTCGAGCCGGCGGCGCAAGCGCTTTCGGAGGCAGCGGAGTGGGATCGCAGCCGCCATGCTCCGATGTCCATGGCCATCCGACGGCAGGTCGGCGGCACGTCGGTGATCTGGGGTGGCCGTTGCGTCCCGTTCGATCCGGTGGACTTCGTCTCCCGCCCCATTGCCGGATCCGTGCGCTGGCCCGTGACGTACGACGAGATCTCCGCCTACTTCGGCCGGGCCTGTGACTGGATGCGGTGTGGCCGGCCGGTCTTCACCATCGCCGACATCCCCTCGCTCGCGGGCGGGATCGTCCCGGGTCTGGTCGATCGCGACGGCGTGAAGACGACCGACTTGGAGCGGTGGTCGCTGCCGACGAACTTCGGCGCCGTCTACCGCAAGCAGCTCCGGGACATGCGCAACGTGCGGTTGCTCACCGGGGTCACGTGCACTGACGTGAGGTGTCAGGAGCACAGCCGACGCGTCGAGTCGCTGAGCTGCCGCACCCTTGCGGGCGGCCGAGTCACCATCGAAGCGCGCAGCTTCGTGATCGCAGCGGGCGGCCTTGAAGGAACCCGCCTCCTCATGAGCTCAACCGGACCGCAAGGCGGCCAGCTCGGCAACCACTCCGGGCACCTCGGCCGCTGGTACATGGCCCACGTGGAAGGCGTCGTCGCACGGGCCCACTTCTCGACGCCGCCGCGCGCAACGAAATATGACTACGAGCGTGACGTCGACGGCAGCTACGTGCGACGCCGGTTCACGCTGAGCGCCGATCTCCAACAGCGCGCCGAGATTCCGAACTTCGCCGCCTGGCTCACCAATCCCGACCTCGCTGATGCCGGCCACCGGCGCGGTGATCTGTCGTTTGCCTACCTCGCGCTCGTGTCTCGGCTCGGACCGCGATTCGCCTCCGACGCCCAACGGCTCTCCCTCACCGGCGTCGTGGTGCCAGGCGCGCCGTACGGCCATACCGAGATCTCTCCGAAGCGTCAGCACGTGCGCAACCTGGCGCGGCATCCACTCACGACCGTGCACTTCGTCGCCGGCTTCGGCGCGCGACGGTTCCTGCACCGCGGCCGGCGGGCGCCGGGCTTCTTCTCCTACAGTCCCGCGAACATCTACCCGCTGCAGTACCACGCCGAGCACCTCCCGCAGCCGGACAGCCGCGTGTCGCTGACTCACGAACGCGACGTGCTCGGTCGCCCCAAGCTCGCCATCGACCTGCGGTTCGGATCAGCCGACGTCGACGGCGTCGTTCGTGCACATGAGCTGTTGGACCGCGCGCTTCGCGACGCCGGGGTAGGGCGTCTCGAGTACCTCTCCGGCGACCCGGGGGCACTGGTGGCCGACCGGCTCGGCGGTGGCTTCCACCAGTCCGGCACAACCAGGATGGCTGCCAGCGAGAACGATGGCGTGGTGGATGCCAACTTGTGCGTGTTCGGCACCGACAACCTCTATGTCGCGAGCAGCTCGACGTTCGTGACGTCTGGCCAGGCCAACTCGACCTTCATGATCGTGGCATTTGCGCTCAGGCTCGCCGACCACGTGAGCGGGCAGCTCCGCGGGCGTTAGACCTGCGCGCGCTCGAGAAACGTCCGGTACGCCGCGCGCCCAGCCGCCACTTGTTCGCGGCAGCGGGCTCGACAGCCGGCGCGTACCTCCGGTGCGAGGCTCCACGCAGAGTCGAGTGCCACGCCAAGATCGCGGGCGGTGTTCGCCGTCCCGAGGCGGACCGGCCAGACAGCGCCCGGGAACAAGTCGGCGAGATCGCTGAACTTGGCGTCGTAGTAGGCCGACTTCGACAGCCCGACCGCCGGCACTCCGCTCGCGAGCGCGAACACCGCGGCGTGATAGCTGCCGGTCACCACCACGCGACATTGCCGAACTGTCGCGGCGAGCTGGGCCGGGTCTCCCAGCTCGGGCTGCACGACCGCGTCGGGTGGCAGGTGCCCGGCCAGCAGCCGGCGCGTCGCCGTCGCATCCGAGGATCCGCCGAACAGCGAGACGGGCAGCACCACCGCGGTGGTGCCGCGATCGGCGACGAGCCGCCCCACGACCTCGCCCACAGGGTCGACGGTCTTCGCGTCGACGCCTGAGTACGCGGCGAGCCGTACGTTGACCCCCAGTGCCTCACCCATCGCGGCGGCCGAGTCGGTGTCGACGAGCTCGAGCGCATCATCACCCGTCACGAGCACGACATCAGGCGGTACGCCGAGGGCGCCGGCGAGTGGCTGCGCGGTCACCCGACCACGAAGGCCGAGCAGGCCGAGTCGAGGGAGCACTGTTGCGGCCTGCCGGCGAAGCAGTCGGTGGGTGAGCGGTCCCAGCCCCTGGCCGAACATCGCGGTCGGCTTGCCCATGCGCTGCGCCGCTCGCAGCACTGACAGGACTCCCGAGCCGTGCCACCACCACGTGTCGGTGAGGAATCCCCCACCACTTGCCACGACGATGTCCGCCCACCTGAGCGCATCGCGCCAGCCGCGCAGCGCGGGCGGGGCACTCGCGCCTGCCGAGCCCGACCTCATCGTGTATGGCCCGACGACCTTCCACACCTGTGCAACCGCGAGATAGATCCGGCGCGCGCGTGCGCTGTGCGGTATCGCCCGTCCCGCCGCCGGGACCGCAGTGGCGGTCGGACAGTACTTGGCGAGGAGCTCCGAATCGTGGCAAAGCACTGCGATCCGGGCAGCGGGTCGTAATGCCTGGAGCCGGCGGACGCAGGCCTGCAGCATCGCGACGTCGCCGAGGTTGCGCAGGTCGTAACCGGACTGATCGACGAGTATCCGCAACCGCGAGCCGTCGGCGCTCTCCAGCCCGTCCACCACCTCGGTGATCCCCGTTCGACCATTCGGCGCAACGGTATTGGCACCACGCTGTCACAGCGCGCCGAAATGCCGCACTTTATAGCCAGCTGGACGAATTGCGCCCACCCGACCGGCTCATCAAACGGCGCCGATCTCGTTTCGACAACTTATGTATGAAGCGCGCCCCAGCCCGCGCTGTCATGGTGTCTACGTTGAGTGTGTTGGCCTACCTCGCCTCCGGTCTTCTTACTCCCGCGACGTCAACGGCAGCAACAACGAGCCCCTTCACCGCGTACATCTCCGTCGGTGACCCCTCCCAGGTGACCGCACTCGGACAGCGGATCGGGACGCACATCGCTATCGGCAGCGACTACCTCAGTGACAAGTCGTGGACCGACATCAATGACAGCTGGAACATCGCGAACTGGGCCGGGACCGGCTACCGCATGGTGTGGGGCGTCCCCATGCTCCCGGTTTCCGGCGCCACCCTCGCGACCGGCGCGACCGGCGCCTACGACCAGTACTTCGTCGCTGTCGCCAAGGACCTCGTCGCGCACGGCCAGGGCAACTCCGTCCTGCGCCTCGGCTGGGAGTTCAACCAGAAGTCCTACCCGTGGTACGCCGCCGGCCAGGCATCGTCGTTCGTCGCCTACTGGCGCCACGTCGTGACCGCGATGCGCGGAGTGTCGGGCGCCGCATTCTCCTTCGAGTGGAATCCGGCGATGGGCGACAACGGCGGCGGCGACAAGGCGATGGGCGACTTCAGCGCTTACTACCCGGGCGACGCGTACGTCGACGTGGTCGCGATGGACGTCTACGACATCAACTGGAACTACTACCCGGGAGAGGGGCCTGAGTTCTCCGGCATCCAGAGCCGCACCTGGGGCCTGAACTGGCTCGCCTCGTTCGCCGGCCAGCACGCGAAGCCGCTGGCAATCGCGGAGTTCGGTCTCGGTTGGGGCGGCTCGTCCGGAAACGGCCGGCCGTACTCCGGCTCCGGCACGGTGAGCGGCGGCGACGATCCGGCTTTCGTCCGCGACATGGCCGCCTGGATGCGCCAGCACGACGCCGTGATCAGCGGCTTCTGGGACAACAACTTCTCGAGCATCGAGAACGGGAAGAACCCGCTGACCGCGGCACAGATCAAGACCGAGTTCGGCAGCAGCACGACGACGGCAACCACTACCACCACCACGACAACCACCAAGCACCGCAGCCATCTGCGGGGCACCGGACACTTCCTCACCCATGTCATGACCGGAGCCCGCAGCCTGCGCATTCGCGGCAAGGTGCTGCCGGGACGGGCCAGCCGCGGCGTGGTCATCGAGAGCGCGACGACGGCCCACGGCGCGTGGCGATCGGCCGGCCGCGCCCACACCGCTGCCGACGGCAGCTACCACGTGGTGGTGCAGCGAACGGCGCGGACGCGCTTCGTTCGGGTGGTCAGCACCATCGCGCACAAGTCAGCGCACTCCCGGGTGTACGCGATCTCCTAGCCGGGTCGCTACGTTCAACACGTGGTTCGCGCCGACGTGCTCGTAGTCGCAGCAACCCGCGAGGAAGCGCGCTACGTCCCGGACGGCGTCCCGCTGCTCGTCACCGGTCTGGGCAAGGTGGCCGCTGCATCGGCGATGGCCGGCTGGCTCGGTGCCGCAACCCCGCTTCCTCACGACTTCGAGGTCGTGAACATCGGGACGGCCGGAGCCCTGCGCGACGGGGTCAGCGGTCTGCACCTCCCTGGACGCGTGATCAACCACGACCTCTCCGCCGACCTGCTCGCCGGCATGGGGATCAAGGTCGAGGACACGATCGACATCGAAGGCGGCTCGGAGGTCGTCCTCGCAACCGGAGACGTCTTCATCGCCGACGTGATTGCTCGTGCCGCACTCGCCGAACGAGCGGCGCTGGTCGACATGGAAGGCTTCGCGGTCGCCTGGGCCTGCCGCAAGGCCGCGGTCCGCGTACGGCTGGTCAAGCATGTCAGCGACAATGCCGACGACGCATCACTGTCCTGGCCCGATCTCGTCGACGCAAGCGCCCGCGAGCTCGGCGAGTGGGTCGCCCGCTACCTCGACACCAGCGGTTCCTGACCTCGCGTCCTAGGGTCGTATGTCGTGCTGCGGTTACGGGTCTGGCAGGCCGAAGCCCTTGCCCGCTACCGGGAAACCACCCCCAGCGACTTCCTGGTCACCGCGACGCCAGGCGCCGGCAAGACGTCGTTCGCGCTCGCCCTCGCCAGCGAGCTGCTGGGCAAGCGAGTCCTCGACCGAGTCATCGTCGTCGCGCCGACCGACCATCTCCGCACCCAGTGGGCGCACGCCGCCGACCGGCTCGGGCTACGGCTGGATCCGACCCTGGGCAACGACACCGGGCCGGTCCGCGCCGACCTGCACGGCTACGTCACGACGTACGCACAGGTCGCAGCCAAGCCGGCCCTCCACGAGGCGCGAACCCGCGCCAAGCGGACCCTCGTCGTCCTCGACGAGATCCACCACGCCGGCGACGGACTGTCATGGGGCGAGGCGACGAGGAACGCCTTCGACACCGCGAGCCGTCGCCTCGCGCTGACCGGTACTCCGTTTCGGACCCGGCCCGACGAGCGCATCCCCTTCGTCCGCTACGACACTGCCAGCGACGGTGCGTTGATCAGCGTCGCGGACTTCACCTATGGGTATGGCGAGGCGCTGGCCGAGGGCGTCGTCCGGCCGGTGGTCTTCGCGGCCTACACCGGAGTGTCGCGGTGGAAGAACTCCGCGGGAGACGTGATCGCGGCATCGCTGTCAGAGCCGGCGACGAAGAGCACCGAGGCCCGGGCTTGGCGCACGGCGCTCAATCCGGGCGGCAAGTGGATTCCCCACGTGATTGCCGCGATGGACGAGCGCATCACCCACCTGCGCGCGACGACGATGCCCGACGCGGCCGGTCTCGTGCTCGCAAGCGACCGAAACGACGCTCGGGAGTACGCCGAGATCGTC
>JAICMG010000075.1 GCA_025929365.1 Frankiaceae bacterium | reverse complement strand
GTACCGGCTTTCGCGAATTCGCCTCTAGACCTCGGCCGGCGAGGTGCCTGGCTTGCGCCGACTGGCCGGTAACGCCTTGTGCTGACGCTTACGGCACGATCGCGCTTGCGACCAGCGGCCCACGTGGAGCCGCGGCGGATGCGGCGCTGGGCTCGCGCGTGATCGTGACGCGGCTGCCGGAAGCGAGCGGCCGGAGCGCGAGGATCGCGCGCTGCCCCGCGAAGGTTCCG
This sequence comes from Frankiaceae bacterium, assembly GCA_025929365.1. Taxonomy (GTDB): domain Bacteria; phylum Actinomycetota; class Actinomycetes; order JAFAQI01; family JAFAQI01; genus DASZTV01. The sequence continues at coordinate 15,516 of JAICMG010000075.1, read as the reverse complement.
GCCGGGGTCGTGGTACCTGTGCGCCGGATCCACACCCGGTACCGGGCGCGCGGAGGGAGCGGCGGCAGGCCGTCGACGGCGAGCGCTGCGCCGGTCGGGTTGAGCCTGAGGAGGATGCTGCCCCGGGTCGCCTCGCCGACGACGCGGCGGGCCGTGGGATCGGCGAGGACCGGCGCGGCGGCGGTGGAGGGCGTCGTCACCGTGCGCGCCGTCGGCGTTCGGTGCTCGATCGCCCAGATTCCGAGGCCGACAGCCGCGAACGCCACGACCGCGCAGGCGGTGATCGTCAGCACCAACGGCCAACCCCATCCGGGCCATTGCGCCTCCTCGTGACGATCCCCGTCGGGACTCGACCTCTCGGTGTCGATGAGCACGAGCTCCGCGGGCGGCTCCGGCGGCTCAGGAGGGAGCGGCTCCGGCTCGACCGTGTGCAGCTCCAACGTCGCCGGCGTGAGCTCCCTCGCCTCGCGCTCGCTGCGCGCGCCCGCGACCCAGCTCCAGGCGGCGCGCCTGCGCCGGGCGCCAAGGGCCGGGTCGAGGAAATAGGTCGCGGCGATGCCGAGCCCGGTCAGCTCGACGAGGCGCCGCGCCGACTCTGCTCGGGAGCTGCCGGCCATTACCCCGCCACCGCTCCACGATCGGCGTCACGCACGGCCGGGGAAGTGTACGTCGCGGCGGCTCATCCCGTGCTCAGCACGACGATCGCGACGAGCACCAGTGTGGTTGCGGCGAACAATCCGTGGAGGACGATCACGGAAACCGGGAGGCGTTGGTCGAGCGGCGTCGATTCTTCCGATCGCGCGACCGGAGCCGGCGCCGTCACCCTGTGGACGAGCCAGATCCCGAACATCGTGAAGCCGATGGTCGCGACGCCGACGAGTATGCAGAGCGCAGCGACGGCGAACGCGCGGCCGCCGTCCGCGAGGTAGGCGATCCAGAGGCCGAACGACGTCGCTGCAAGCGACAGATGGACGGCGACGAGCTCGGGGCCGATGCGAGGGCCACGTCGGCGCGAACGTCTCAGCCCGCCGCCACGGAGCCACGCAACCACCAGGACGACGCCCCCGTCGATGGTGATGAACCAGGTCACCGCTGCCGCCCATCTCACGCTGGCGCGAGAGTCTACGCGCCGCTTCGCTCTGTAATCATCGCCCTGCCATGATCGGGTGCCGCTCATGAGCGCAGTCGCGCCGTGGCTCGTCGTCGGTGGCGCGACGGCGATCGTCGTCTGTGCGGTCGTCGCGCTGGCGGCCGTGCTGCAGGCGCTTCGGCGCGGCAGAGCGCGGCTTGACGGAAGCCGAACGGCTCAGGCAGCCCTGGTCGACGCCGCCGCTCTTGGAATCCAGGAGGACGAGCAGCTCATGCCTTTGCTGCTCGCGGCAACGAGCGAGCTCGCTCGTGCAGATGCGGCAATTGTCACGTTCACTGGTGTCGGCGGCCGGCGTCGCTCCTACAGCTCCGGTCTCGACCTGCGGGTCGCCCGCGCTGCGACCGACGAGCTCCTCGCACCGGCGTCGGCCTCTTCGCCTTCCGGCCTCACCGAGCGGCTGCGGGAGCGCCTGGTGCTCCCGGTCGAGCAACCCGCGACGACGGGCGCGCTCGCTCTCTACTGGGAAGGCGAGCGGCCGCCGAATCTCGACACCGGTTCGCTGGAGGAGCTCGTCGCGATGGCATTCGGGCCTCTTTCGCCACCGGCCGATGCGGGGCCGCGAGAGCTGCCTCCCGACGATGGGCACGGGCAGGAGCGGTGGGCGAGGCTCGCGGAGCTCAACGAGACGGTCGAGCCGGAGGCTCTCCTGCAGAAGATCGTCGGCGCCGCGCTCACCGTCTGCGGCGGCGACGCGGCCGCGGCGCGGATGAGTGGCACTCCCGGGCGTGAGCCCATCTCCAGCGTCGGCGGATTCGCGGAGCACGAACGGCAGTGGGTGGAATCGGTGCTCGCGGCGGAGGCCGTCGTCCCCAGCATCACCCGCTACATCGGGCCGTCCGGCGAAGCGACCACCGGGGTCGCCGAGTGGATCGGGACGGCGATCGTCGTTCCCCTTCGAGACGCCGAGACGAATGCGATCGGCAACCTCGTCGCCGTCTGGCGCCGCGACCTCGCCGGGGACGGCGACCGAAAGCTCGCGGAGCTCGAGGCGCTCGCCGACGACGCGCGTGCTGCGCTTCAAAACGCGAGCCGGTTCCAGCAGCTGCAGTCGCTTGCGGTGCCCGATCGGACGACGGGCCTCTTCCCTCGCCGCCAGTTCTTCGACCTCCTCGCCGGTGCAGTCGAGACTGCGCGACTGACGGGGCAGCCGCTTGCCCTGCTGCTGTTCGTCGCGACGGAGATCGAGCCTGCGGCGCAGGACGTCCACGTCGCGTCGATCGAGCAGGCGCTCGTCGACAGCTCGTTGCGCATCACTACGGCAGTCGGCGATCGCGGCATCACCTGCCGTGTCGGCCTCGGCGACTTCGCAGCGGTCATGGCGAACGCGGATGCCGCGAGCGCGCACAGCGTCCTCGACTCAGTGATGCAAGACCTCTCGACGGAAGCGAACGTTGCGACTGTGAGGTGGTCGGCCAGCGCCGTTCAGCTCGGTCGCTCAGAGGGAGCGGACGCGCTCTGGCGGCGAGCACGGCGTGAGCTCCGGCCGGAGGTCGCGCCTCCACCGAGGGCAGAGCGGCGCGCGACGACGCTCAGTGGAACCGTGCGCCTTTCGCTCGGCGGCAGGGAAGGCGACTGGACGCGCAGGACACCACGATCAGAAGAGGACGATCCGGGTTCGGGCTGATTCTCGAACCCTGATGCGCTACGACGGATGGGCCGGGCAGGTCTCGAACCTGCGACCTTGGGCCTGGGGCAGACAACACCGCAGTCCCGGTTTTGCGGATCGTCCGCAAACACGCGGCAGATCGAACGGACGCGCAGGCACCGGAGCGGGGCTACGTCCGTCGCATGACGACGGCGGGGCGGCACAACGATCGCGTCGCGGAAGGTCGGTCGAATTTGCGGGTTGGGCGCGGGATCCTCGACCACCGCGAATAGCCTTCGCGTTGAGCAGCGTGATTATGCGCCGGCGGTCTCTCCGAGGCTGGCGGGGGTGGCGAACACGGTCAGATTGCGCCACTGCTGTTGCAGCGGGTAGCGGGCGAGTCGTGTCTCGACGGCGCGGGTGATCAGATCGAAGTCGCGCGAACGGATCGCGATGATGATGATCGCCCCGGCGTGGTGCTCGCCGCGGTGGGCGAAGTCGCGCAGGAGGGCCGGGAAGGTGTTGACGTCGTGGCTGACGACGATCCGGCTGTCGGCGGTGGCAAGCCTCAACACCTCGTCGTCGGCGAGCCCGGCGTGTTGTGGCTCCTCGTCGAGCGCGCGCATGTCGTGGCCGCGCGCGGCGAGCCGGGCGCCGACCTGTGGCCCGGAGATGTCGTGGTCGAGCAGCAGCCGCAAAGCGGGCGGGGTCGTTCAGGCGGTGATGAACGGGTAGAGTCCCCGCAGTTCGTCGAGCGAGCGGTGCTGGCGGCGCCGGTGCAGCTCGATCTCTTCCGAGAAGCGCTGCGCGTAGGCACGGGCGAGCGCGAGCGTTCGTTCGTCGAGCAGCGGATGGTCGACCACCAGCGCCTCGAGGTCGTCACCGTACTCTTCGAGCAGCTCGACGATCTGCCAAACATCGAGGCCGCTGCCAAGCACGTACGCGCGCCGCGGTTCCGGGCCGCGGAAACCGATCCCTGGGTAGAGGCGCAGCCTCGCCGCCTCGTCAGCGAGCTCCTCCACCACCTGGCTGCGTGAGCGCCCGGTTCGCTCAGCCTCCTCGCGGACGAGCAATTCGACCGGTTCGCTCAAGCGCACGCTGATCGCCTGACCCTTCACAGCGTCATATACTACAGATCCTACGTCGTAGGACTCTCGCTGAGGTCGCCGAGAAGTTCGTCGCGTCAGAGAGGGCGTCGCCCGCTTACTCATGGACAACGGCGTGAACGTTGTCGACCAGGTCGGCGATGCAGACGCTCTGCTTCGCAGCGTTCGCGACCTCTTGCGCGTTGTTCTGGACTGTCACCGGCACTGGCGCGCGTCTCGCGAGTGCCTCGACGGCCGCAGTGAGGCCTTCGTCGCGGAGAAGCGTTGGGTGGATCCCTCTGGCGAGCTCGCGGAGCTCTCCGAACGGACAGAAGCCACGAAGGCACATAACACTGTGGAGCGAGCCCGCAAGACGGGCTCACACTGACACTGGGATTCAGGGTGTAAGTCCCCGCATTCGCGTTCGCGAGCCGCATTCAACGAGGTCCGACCGGCACAGGGATCTCGAGTTGAGCGCAGATCTTCCGCACGAGCGCGAAGTCGATCTCTCGGTGTCTTGGGATTACGGAGCGGGCACCGCGTGGGCCGGCCCAGCGGCTGTGGTTGCCTCCCTCATCGACATGCCGACAGCCCTGTTCGCGTAGGTGGCGTTCGAGATCGCGCCGTTTCACGCCGCGATCGTCAGGTGCAGGTGCTCACGTTCTCGGTTGTCGTCGCTGCCGGGTGGCTCGGGCGAGAGCATGAGCCGCAAGGCGTCGATGACGTTTGCCCGTGCCTCCGATCGGTTTCGGCCCTGGCTGAATACGCCGGGTAGCTCGGGAATCGACGCGACCATCCAGCCATCTTCGCCCGGCTCGAACACAATGGTGACAGCGAGGTCGCCGCTCATGTCACCACGATAGCCCCGCGACAAGCGCACCGCACGAGCGCTGGTTGTCCTTGATCAGGCTCGAGGTTGAGGGTTCGCTGCGCGACTTGCCGAGTTGGTCGAACGGTTCAGGGCGCATCCGGTCGGGCTCACATTCAGGGGCTGGGCAGCTGATGCTGCGAGTTGCTGTCACGAATCCGCGTCTCAGTGGGACTAAAGTCCCCTTCCGATGTCGGCAACTCGTGGTTCCAAGCGAGTTTCGATGGTGCGTGTACAGGACGACGTACGGGTTTTTGAAGAAATCCCTGCAAATCGCGATGGGCCGGGCAGGGCTCGAACCTGCGACCTTGGGATTAAAAGTCCGGGCGGGATCGCTGCGGCGAGATGCAACTCAATGAAACTTGCTGCAGAGAGCGGGAGTCGTCAGTGCGGCGAACTGAAGCGAACCGCAGCTTGCGGAGACGTGCCGGTACTCCAATTCGTACTCCAGGATCCCCGAGGTGCCTAAGCCCGGCCTACGTTGTTGTGTTCCCTGTGGGTTCCTTGCCTAGCGTCCGAGGTACGCGAGGACGGCGAGTACGCGGCGGTTGTCCTCGGGCGCTTCTCTGATTCCGAGCTTTGCGAACGCGCCTCTGATGTGGGTCTCGACGGTCTTCGGACTGAGCCAGAGCGCGCGGCAGATGCCCTGGTTGGATCGGCCCTCGGCCATCAACGCCAGGATCTCGCGCTCGCGCGGCGTGAGAACATCGAGCGGATCCATGTGTCGGCGACGCGCGAGTAACTCGTCTACGACCGCCCGATCGACGACGCACTCTCCCGCTGTCACCCGTTGCAGGGCGTCGAGTAGCTGTTCGATGCGACCGACGCGTTCCTTCAGCAGATAGCCGACTCGTTCGGGCTTGGCTTCTACGAGCTGAAGTGCGTAGTCCGGCTCGAGGTGCTGCGAGAGCACAAGAACAGCTGTGGCGGGATACTGCGAACGGATCTGGCGGGCTGCACGAAGTCCTTCGTCCGTATGGGTCGGAGGCATCCGGATGTCCACCAAGGCGATCTCCGGGCCACGGTCGCGGACGCTGCGAAGCAGAGCGTCTGCATCGCCGACCTGGTCGACAACGTTCACGCCGTTGTCCATGAGTAAGCGGGCGACGCCCTCTCTGACGAGCGATGCGTCGTCGGCGATTACGACCCGCATGGGAAGAGGGTGCTTACGCGCGTGCCGTGGCCTGCTCCGCTCGCGATCGACAATGTCGCGTCGAGTGCTTCGAGCCGATCACGCAGACCCGCCAGACCCGATTCGGGTGCGATGCGTGCGCCGCCGACACCGTCATCCGACACCGTGACCCGGAGGGTCGTCGGTTCGCGCTCGAGCAGCACCGATGCGTGCGTCGCCGAGGCATGCTTGACGACGTTCGTGAGTGCCTCAGAGACGAGGAAGTACGCGGCGAGCTCGACTTGATCCGGCAAGCGCTCTTGCGCGTTGCTCTGGACTGTCACCGGCACTGGCGCGCGTCTCGCGAGTGCCTCGACGGCCGCAGTGAGGCCTTCGTCGCGGAGAAGCGTTGGGTGGATCCCTCTGGCGAGCTCGCGGAGCTCTCCGATCGCATCCTCTAGCTCGTCTTGCGCGCGCGCGAGGACTCCTGCAGTGGCGCTGTCGGCGCGCGATGCCGCGAGGCCGAGTGTCACGGAAAGGGTTACGAGCCGCTGCTGCGCGCCGTCGTGGAGGTTGCGTTCGATGCGCCGCCGCTCGGCGTCGGCAGCCGCGACGATCCGGCCGCGCGAAGCACGCACCTCTGCAAGTTGCGACCGAACCTCGGCCGCTAGACGCTCGTTCTCGAGCACCAGCGCGGCCGTCGTGCGAACGGACTCCACGAGCGCCGGCTCGTCGAGTAACGCCGGATCGTGAACCAGCGCAGCGATCTCCTCGCCGCCGGCGGTCACCGCCGTGACCGCACGGTCCGCTCGCTGGGTCAGCTTGATTGGCCGGCCGGCAGCGTCGACATAGCGGCCATCGCCGAGGCGGTACGCGACGTCGAGCGTTGGGTCGCCAAGCGCCCGGGCGAGCCGTTGTTGCATCGTGGCTGCTGCCTCGCTCCGCAACTCGACCACGAGCTCGGATGCTTGCGGTCGACGAAGCCGCGACGAGCCGATTCCGACGACGATCCCAACCGGCATCGTCACGGCGAGTGCGCGAGCGATCGTCTCGAGTGTCGTAGCGCGGGCGTCTGTTGCGATCACCCAGCCCAGCCAGACAAGACCGGCGACCGCCGTGATGGCCGCCGCGAGGAGAAGCGGTTGCTGGGCGCGTCGTGCTGGGCCGCCCAAGGCGCGCACCCGTTGCAGCACGAGTACGAGCACTCCGAGAGCGACGCAAGCGCCGGTAATCGCCTGCGCTCGGTCGATCGCGTGCGCGACGCTCGGATCGGAGGTAACTGCGAGCAGATCGCGCGTGTCTGGCACAACCAAGGCGCCGACGACCTGTCCGCCCAACGTGAGCGCGTACGCGCCGAAGACTGCGGTGCGGGCCAGCCGCGACCACGGACGCCCTTCCGGGAACGTCACGACGAGTTGAACAAGGAGCGCTGCCCACAACCCCTCGAGCAGAAAGCCGAGCGTCCACACCGCGTGCGAGCTCACCCACTCGAGATCCGCGCCCAGAAGGGCGAACGGCGTCGAGGCGAGCAGCCACCTCGTCCGCCGCCAGCGCGGCCGCTCCAGCACGACAAGCGATGCCGCCATGACAGCCCACGAAAGCGCGAGGTCGGCTGCGATGCGCGATCCCGCGACGTGTTGTTGCGTGCCGATCCACCCCACCGCCAATCCGACCGCGACTGCGAGCGGCAAGAGCAACACAGGGTCGCGGAGAGCGTCTCGATTCGGCAAAGCAGTGACGGCGTTCGAAGCCATCACTCGAGTAAGGCGGCGACTGTGGCCGCGGAGAGCTTCGACTTCGGTATGAAACCGCGCGCCCCAGAGGCGGCGACCCGCCGGCCGTAGTCGTCTGCGTCGCGCGACGAGATGAGCACCACCGCGGGCCCGTCGGCTGCGGTGAGCTCTGTCGCAACTGCGAATCCGTCGCGATCCGGGAGTTGCACGTCGAGAAGCACTGCGTCGGGATGGTGGACGGCGACTGCAGCCAAAGCTCCGGCCGCGTCTGCGGCTTCGCCGGCGACGATGTAGCCGGCACTCTCCAACAGCTCTCGCGCGACAGCCCGAAACGGCTGGTGATCGTCGACGATCAGCACGCGCTTGGGCACATCCCGAATCGTCGCACACCCCTCCCGCGGCGGCTCAGGGTTTTCCCTGGGATCGCGTGAGTTCGGTGGAATCCCCGCGCCGCGCGATGGATCATTGACGGATGAGGTCCCGGCTCGCGGTCGTTGTCGCGTCCGCTGTCGCCGCGGTCAGCGGCTCCGTGTTGCTCATCACGCACCGATCGAGGGAGAACGCGACCACGCGCGGGGTGACAGCGACGCTTCGTGTTCCCGGTCACCCAGGGTGGGTGGCCGCTGGGAGCGACGCCCTGTGGCTCGCGCAGACGGAGACGGGCAAGCCTGTGAGCGATCGACCGCTCCTGCGTCTCGACCTCGCCTCCGACACGATCGAGCGGAGGATCCTCGTCGGTGGGCAGGCCTCCTACCTGGCGCACGTCGGCAATCGGCTTCTCGCCTCCGTCGAGCACGTCGGCGGCAGCGGATCGGGCCCAAGCCTGATCGTCGCGTTGGACTGGCAGACCGGTCGTGTGCTTGCACGCCGACAGTTTCCGGGGTTGGTGGGATCACTCGCCGAGGATGGGGCGAGTCTGTGGGTACTGCAGGTGACGCCCGCAGCGCTCCTCCGCCTCGATCCACAGACGTTGGCGCCGAAGGCACCGCCGCTTTCGCTCTCTTCGGGCCGAGCGTCCGGGCTTGCAGTCGGCAGCGGATCTGTTTGGGCAACCGCCTCCGATGCGGGCGAAGTGTTTCGCATCGACCAAGCGACTCGGAAGGTCACACCCGTCCACGTTGGCGGTTTCCCGGTTGGGATCGCTGTCGCCGGAGGGAGCGTGTGGGTCGTCGACCGCGACCGAGCACAACTCAACCGTCTCGACCCGCGGACGCTCCGGCCGGTCGGCAAAGCGATTCGAGTCGGTGGTGCGCCGGCATCGCTGGCGCGGGCCGGCCGCTACCTGTTCGTCGGCGACCCTGTTGGCGGAACCGTGAGCCGCACCGACGTGCGTTCGGGGAAGACGTCCGGTGAATTCATTCGCGTCGCTCCACCAGCAAAGGCTGCGCCTGGGCTCGCCGTCACGCCCGCAGGAGGTTCGGTGTGGGTGAGCAGCTTCGACTCGAGCACGCTCGTCCGAGTGAGCGCGTCCTCGACGACCTCGGCGCCACGGGCCGTCGTCGCGAGTAGCGGCCAGACGACCGCCGTGAACACGCATGCGTCGTCGCGCGGGAGCAAGGTGGTCGCCAGGATTCCGCTCGGGCGCGGTGCCCCGGCGCCCTACGGAGGCGGTCCGCTCACGGTCGGCGAAGGCGCGGTCTGGGCGATGAGCGACGCCGAGGCGACGCTGATGCGGATCGACCCTGCTCGGAATGCCGTCGTCGCGCGGATCCACGTCCCTCCGCCCAACGCGGCCGCCGCCGGGGACGGCGCCGTCTGGCTCTCCTACCCGTACAGCAACTCGGTCTCGCGCATCGACCCTGTGACGAACAAGGTGACGGCGCGCATCCAGGTCGGGTCGCAACCAGACGGAATCGCTGTCTCGCCCGGCGCCGTGTGGGTCGCGAATGCGGGCGGCCCGAGTGTCTCACGCATCGACCCGGCCACGAACCGAGTCGTGGCGACAGTCCGCGTCGGACCGAAACTCGATTGCTGTTCCGAGCATATGAACCTCACCGCGGCCGGCGGCGCGCTCTGGGTCGCCGTTCCGAACGCCAACGAGATCGTCCGTGTCGATCCGAAGACGAACCGCGTCGTCGGGACGCCGCTCAAACTCTCGTACTCGCCTTGCGCATACCTGGCCGCCGATCGCGGTGGTGTCTGGTCTGCCGGTGGCGGTTGTGCCGACACGATCGGGCGGATCGACACGCGCACACACGCACTCACCGCATCGGTGGTCGAACCGCATGCTGTCGGGCTCGCACTCGCATTCGGCTCGGTCTGGGCCGCCGTCATCGACTCGGCCGACGTCGACCGGATCGACCCGCGCACGGGCCGGGTGGTCGCGCGGCTGCATGTCGGCGGGAATCCGGTGCGCCTCGGAGTCGGCTTCGGCTCGATCTGGGTCGACGACGACGGCGGTCACGTGTTGCGGATCCGACCGACGAGCTGACCCTCTATCCGCAGGCTCGGGGTTATCCCTCGATCTGCGCTAGCTCAGGGTGATCCCCGAAGGCACACGAATCGCCTGGTGCTTCGATCGCCGCGTGAGATGCGATCCCGCGACGACGGAGGAGACCATGAAGACAACGACGCGTACTCGCGTCACGGCGCTCGTAGCGTTGGTAGCCGCCATCGCAGGCGTCATCGAAGCCCACGGCTCTGCGGCGCGTGGCGCCGTGCGTCCAAGAGCGGGCACGGTTGTGGCCAAGATCGCGATCCCCTCGAACTCGGGGGCTCTGGCCGTGGGGGAGGGGGCCGTGTGGGCGACGAGCGACGCGGTGCCGGTCCTGTTGCGGATCGACCCGGCGACGAACACCGTCGTCGCGCGCACGCGCCTCTCGTCGAAGATCGCGTGCACTGACCTGCCCGGGAGCTGCGGCGAGGCGGCAGCCGGGAACGGCGCTCTCTGGATCGCGCGTGTGAACGACAACGTCGTCCTGCGAATCGATCCGCACGACAACTCGCTGGCGGCGACGATCCCCGTCGGGCCTCAACCGGAAGGGATCGCAACGACGCCGGGCGCCGTCTGGGTCGTGAACAAGGGCGGGCCCAGCGTTTCTCGAATCGACCCGACGACCAACCAGGTCGTGGCGACGATCCGAATCGGATCCGCTGACGTTTGCTGTGCCGACCACATGTCGGTGGCGGCAGCCGGCGGGGCGGTCTGGGTGAGCCTTCCGACCACCGACAGTCTTGTTCGCATCGACCCCGCCACGAACGCGGTCGTCGCAAGAGTGCAGCTCTCGGATCAGCCGTGTGCGTTCCTCGCGGCAGGTGGAGGCACCGTCTGGGCGGCAAGCGGCCACTGCGCCGGTTCCGTGATGCGCATCAACGGCCAGACGAACAAGCCGGCCGGAGCAGCGAGCGGGATGTCCGCGCCGGTCGGCGTCGCAGTCGGTTTCGGTTCGGTGTGGGCAGCCGACCTCGACGCGAAGCAGATCGTGCGGATCAACCCGCGCACGGATCGGGTCGTCGGTCGGCTGGGGTTGCGAGGAACGCCGGTGCGGCTGGCTGTCGGCTTTGGCTCGCTGTGGGTTCGCGACGACAACGGCCGCGTGCTGCGGATCAAGCCATGAACGGTCAACAACGAGAGGAGAAGACCATGAGTTGGAGACGTACGGTGCTAATCGCCTTGACCGCGGGCCTGTGGGTTACAGGAGCGGCCGCTGTCACGGCAAGCGCGGGCGGTGGCAACACGCCGGGTCACCTGTCTGCGGTCGGTTGGACGTGCATCCAGCCCCGAATCGACCCGACACTCGTGCTGTGCGCGCCGCCAGGCGTCGGCCTGCCGCCGCTCCCCGGAACGCCCGGCTTCGAGAGCAGAGCACCCTCGTACGAGTTCAAGGTGTTCGAGTTCGCGACGGGTGACTTCATCGGCACCCAGCATCTGCTCAGACCCGACATCTACGAGCAAGGAACGCCGCCGTGCCCGCAGCAACCGGGCGGCGCGTACATCTATAACGCGCGCAACGACCTCTGGTCCTGCACTCGCACCTGACCACCGCGTGCGGCTGGCCCCTCTCTGGGGGGAGGGGTCAGCCTGCCGGCCAACACGAAAGGGCGCCATGAAGACAACCCTCTACGTCTCGGCTGCACTGCTCACGGCGATCATCTTCGTCAAGGCATCGCCTGCGACGCCGGCCAGTTCGATCGTCGAGCGCTACTACGCGAGCGAGACATGGAGCTCGTTCGCCGACATCGGCAAGAAGGACAACGGTGGCCCCGGCGACGTCTACGTGTCGCAGCAGTCGTTGAGCGCGACCGATGGTCGCCACGTCGGAGTCGTCAACGGGTTCGGAGTGAATCTCCGGAAGCCGTACGTCTTCTTCCACTGGACTGCATCTCTTGGCGGCGGCACTCTGACCATCGGCAGCGCCATCGACCTGATGGACAAGCGGGCGACCTACCCGATCGACGGCGGTACCGGGCGCTACGCCGGGGCCCGCGGCACGGTCACGATCACCGACGCCTCCAAGAACCGGTCCCTGGTCGTCGTGCGCTACGAACGATGAAAACGTTGAGATGCGCGACGCGGATGGGCCGGGCAGGGCTCGAACCTGCGACCTTGGGATTAAAAGTCCCCTGCTCTACCAGCTGAGCTACCGGCCCGCGGGGAGTAGGCTCCCCGGATGGGGAAAGGGTACGCGGAAGGAAGCGCGGTCGAGGAACGTCGGGCGGCGCTCGAGCGTGGCGACGACCCGGACGCGCCGCTCGAGCTCGGGCGCATCGCAGTCTACGGGTCGACGGAGGCCGAGCCGGAGCAGCACTTCCTCGGGTGGCTCGGCGATGTCGACCCCGACGAGCTGTTCGCCTCGGGCGAGGCCTGGGGGATCAAGACCGTTCGCCGCAAGGGCTAGCCGGCTCGCGTGAGCGGCGGGCTCGCGAGCTCCACGATCGAGCCCGGATTGACCGTCGAGACGACCCGCAGGTCGAGCGTGTAGCTCGGCTGGCCGAGCTGCGTCTTCGGGAGCGCCACCGCCGCCGGCGCGGTGCCGCCCTTTAGGGAGCCGCGGCGGGCGACGACCGGGCGGCCGTCGGCGCCGACAAGCGTCGCGACGTACAGGCAGTCGCGCACGCACGCGAGTTGGAGCGCGGCGGATGTGCCCGACGTCACCGTCGTCGGGAACTCGACCGTCGGGAGCGTCGGCGCAACCGCGAACCCCGGGCAGACGGTGATGCCTCGCGCGAGCGATGCGAGCGCCGTCGCCGTCGCCGCGTCGCGCGTCGCCGGATCGAGCGCGATCCCTGCGATGCCCGGCGAGCAGGCCGCTGCGGAGACGGCTGCTGCCGTCGGCGAGTCGAGCACGAGCGGCGGCGGCACGCCGCCGAACGCCTGCGTCAGCTGGTCGATGTTCGGCTGTGTCCACTGACCGCCGGTCGTCGCCGGGGCGGCGCGGAACGCGACCACGTCGGCGGTCGCGCCGGCGCGGCCGAGAGCGGTGACGGTTGCCTTCGGCGCGACGGCGCCGTCGAGCGTCATGCCGACGGCGAGCGTCGGCAGCACCGCGTGCACCGCGTTTCGCACCGCCGCGACGGTCGCTGCGTACTGCGCGGCCGTCGCCGCGCTCGGCGCCGGGCCGACGACGAGGTAGCCGAGCGACGGCAGCTGCTGCGCGAGCGCCGCCGCGTACTGCGCGAACGCGGTCGTCGGCGTCGTGGCGGTGTCGAGCTCGAGGAAGAGCGGAGCCGGCAGCGCGGCGAGCGATGCGACGACCGCAGGATCCGGCACCGTGGCCGCATCCGGCCATGTGACCGCGGCCCGGTTCGCGACGACGAAGGGCGGCGCACCCTGGTCGCCCACGTTCGCAGGCGTCACCTTCGCGAAGGAGCCCTTGCCGACGCGCACGATCGGCAGCGTGTCGAGCTGCGTGCGGTTCCCGTTCCAGTCGGTCGCCGTCAGGTGCACCGAGTAGATGCCGGTCCGCTTCGGCTTCCATGTGAGCGTGTGCCACCCGTCGAGGAGCGCGAGCCGCTTCGACGGCCCGGCCGCCGTGTCCGCGACCACGGTCGCCGGCTTCGACAGCCAGAAGCGAACCTGGCCGACGCCCGCGTTCGCGAGCTGGAACGCCGGCGGCTGCTTCTCGTACCCCGCGAACCGCGTCGCCGCTGCGGCGAAGCGGGGGTCGGCGCTCTTCAGCCGGTTCAGCAGTTGCACCACGTAGCGGTGATAGTCGGGAGGAGACGGCTCGTTCGGGAGCGCGTAGTACGACCAGTAGCCGGTGTCGAAGCGCGACAGCGTCGCCGCGGTGAGGTTCTGCATCCGCGTCGCGAGCGTCGCCGCCTGCGTGTCGCCGGTCGCCGCCGCGTACGACTGCAGCGAGACGACCGCCTGCAGCTGCGCGTTCAGCACCGGCAGCTTCGAGAAGGAGTAGAGCCGGATCCACGGGCCGGCCGACACGCTCGTCAGGAGCCGCCGCGGCACGATCCTGAACGCGGCCGTCGCCTCGCGCAGGTAATCGGTCGCGCGTTCCGGGACCGCCTGCGCCGCGCGCGCGAACGCCTGCGCCGCGACCGCCTGGGCCATCCCCGAGAGCCACGGTGCCCTGCCGCCGCCGAACGGGAAGTCGTACTCCCACGCGATGCCGCCGCCCTGCTGGTAGACGCCCCGGGCGATCAGTGCGTCGGCGAGCTCCTGCGTTCCCTCGACGTCGCCCGCGGTAGCGCGCGCGTTCAGGACACCGAAGTTCGCGAGCGGGTGGAAGCGGAATGAGTGGCCGCCGAAGTAGCGGTAGACGACACCGTCCGCCCCGACGATGTCCGTTTTGTCGCGCGGCGCCCAGTGGGCGGCGAAGTAGTCGTTGTTCGCGCGCAGCGCGCCGTACAGCGCGAGCGCGCGCGGCTGCGTCACTGCGCCCGGGAACGACGCCGTCTCGCGCAGTGCCACGAGCACGTGGTAGCTGCGGCCGTTTGGGAGCGTGCGGATCAGGTGCGCCGCGCGGGCGATCTGCGCGCGTGCCGCCGTCTTCGTCGGCGCGTCGACCGGCGCCTTCTTCAGCTTCGCCAGCGCGCTCCGCTCGATGCCCTGCACGGTCGCGCCGTTCGCAACGCCCGGCAGGGCGAGCAACGCAACCACGACCACGGCCGGGACGAGACCCCTTGCACCCGTCACGCGCAACAGTCTTCCGACGAGGTGTTGGGAAACCGTTAGAGCCGCTCGCGCTCCCATTCCTCGAGCAGCCGCTCGACGTGGCGGCGCTGCGCCTCGCTGAACGGCATCAGCGCGACGAGCCGGCGTGCCTCGGCTGGGTCGTCGTTGGCGATCGCCGCCTCGAGACGCTCCCGTTGCGGCGCCGGCTCGCGCAGCTGGCGCCGCAGCCAGCGGAGCAGCGACACCGTCGTGGCGGAGGTCACCGCTCCTCCGACGAGAAAGCGGGGTCGACGACGAATCCGAGGCGCTCGTACAACTGCAGCGCACCGGTCGGATTCCGCGAGTCGACCTTCAGACCGACGCGCTCGACGCCGCGCTCCGCGTACGTACGGAAGCCGAGCTGGAGGAGTGCCTTCGCGAGCCCGCGCCCGCGTTCGCTCTCGCGCACGACGAGATCCTTGACCCAGCCGCGGCGCTCGGTCTCCCGCCAGTGCAGCGCGCACGCGACGAGCTCGTCGTCGCGCTCGACGAGGAACCACAGCCCGGGGTCGAACTCGTCATGCTGTGTCATCCAGCGCTCCCACTCGCACCGCGTGCGTAGGGGGTACGCATCGTCCCAGCTCGAGTAGGCGACGTCGAGGAGTGCCTTGACCGCCGGAGCGTCCCGCGGCTCGTACGTCCGGAGGACCGCGTCCACCGGCCAGCGCGGCTCCGGTAGGTCGCCGTCGAGCAGGCGCCACATGCGCAGGATGCTGGGTGTCGCGGGTGTTGTCTGCACGGCCGCAAAGGTACTCTGCGCGGGGCGCCCCCATCGTCTAGCGGCCTAGGACTCCGGCCTTTCACGCCGGCAGCACGGGTTCGAATCCCGTTGGGGGTATCGGGCGGTTAGCTCAGCTGGGAGAGCACCTCCCTTAC
>JAICMG010000065.1 GCA_025929365.1 Frankiaceae bacterium | reverse complement strand
TGGCTGAACAGCACGAACCGTACGTCGGCGACCCGCGTCGGTGTGCTCGCCACGGTGGAGATCGCGATATCCGCCGCCGACTGCATCGGCCAGCCATAGATGCCGGCCGACACCGCGGGAAACGCGAGACTGCGTGCACCGAGCTCGTCTGCCACTCGCAAGGCCTCGCGGTAGCACGAGGCGAGGAGTTCGGAGCGGTCCTCCATCCGGCTGTAGACCGGTCCCACTACGTGGATCACCCAGCGGCACCGCATCTGTCCCGCGTCGGTCGCGGCGGCCTGGCCGGCCGGCAACGACCCGATCCGTTCCCGAAGTGCCGACCGCGCGGCACGCTGGGCGTCGCCACCCGCGCGAAGGATCGCGCCGTCGACACCCCCGCCACCCATGAGCCCGCTGTTAGCGGCATTGACCACAGCGTCAACGTCCTGATCGACGATGTCGCCCTCGAGCAAGCGGATCTGCACACCCACATGGTGAAGGATCCGCACTTTGGCGTCGCTGCCACAACACGACACTCTGTCGGGCATCCCCTTCACGAACCAACGCTCTTCGGCGACCGCGTCCGACTCAGATTGCTTGAAGTAACACACAGTGAGAATGCTGGTGTCCCGTTGCGTCAGATCCCCCGTGAGACGCCGTTACCTGCTCAAGAGACAACTGGCGCAACGTTTGTGTGCTGAACCTAGGAACAGCGGCCGTCGAACGGGCGGAACGGGCGGCAGTCCTCCCGGGCTGCCACCCGCTCCGTCCCTCTACGGCACTAGCTCAAATGCACGATCCGAACCATGCCCATGAAGGCGTGCGGAAGGCCCGTCTTGGGGTCCGGGAAGAAGCAGAACTCCGCGTAGGTGCCCTTGGGGACCGAATATTGCAGTGTCTGTGACTTCCCCTTGCCAAGGACGTCGGCCCCGACGCTTCCGTTCAAGATGAACGAGGGTCGGCTCTGGCTCCGGAAGCTCCGTTCGACCTGCTTGCGGGTCGTTCCCTTCTTCACGTGCTGAAGGAAGAGCTGGTGCGGGCTCTCAGTCGAGTGATTGACGATCGAGATGGTCCCAGTCGCCGGCAGCGATGTCGGCCCGCCGAATCGGCGGTCCGTCTTCATTGTCTGCATGGCCTGGGTGGACGGTGCCGGTGCGGCGACGCCGGTCGGGTTCGCCGACACGTGAACGATGCGCGGCCGCTTCGGCAGGTTCCCGCTGTCGTCGAGGAACGTGTACTTGCCTGCCGGCAGAACAACAGTCTCCGTCGCCGTCTTACCAGCTGCGGCATCCGCGCCGCCATAGAACGCGACGTGGCCGATTGCGTGGTCGAGATGTCGAATCGCCGCGTGGGTCGGCTTGCCGTTCTCCCCGCCGTGCTTGAAGAAGTAGATGAGATCGGCGTGCAGGTCGGAAAGCGTGTAGCTGCCCTTGAACCGCAAGATCTCGAGCGTCCGCTCGTTGCCGACCGCGTGGAGCGTGACCGTCACCCGGTTGGACGGGAAGCTTCGGTCGCCGGTCAGCGTGAAGCTATGACCGCTGATCCGCGCGGACAATGTGGGTGCGACCGACGAGGTCGGCAAGGTGGGTGCTGCAGATACCTGTGCGGCGCCCGCGAGCCCGGCGGCAGCAACCAGCGCCACTCCCGCGCCCATCGTTGTATGTCGTCTCATGCCAGTCCTTCCATCGAGGCGGCAGCGGCGTGCGGAGCCGCTTTTCGGACAAGCAGGAGTGCTACCCCGTGACCTTGGGAGAACGCTGAATTCGTAACGCGAAACGGGCGCTGCACGCTAAACGGTGTGGGATAGAAGCGGCACGAGCAGCTCGGCATCGGTGAGCGCGCCGTGGTGCCCGGGCAACGCCGACAGGCGCGACTCCCGCTTGCGCTGCACGACACCCAACCCACCCCGCGAGACGACGACGACGTCGCCGATGCGCGCCGCCGCCTCGGGAGTGACAACCGGTCCGAACAGACCCGCCTTGATCGACTCGTCGCGGGTCATCACCCAGGCGCGATCACCGAGAACGCCGCGCCAGGTGGCGAGGACGTCCGCCGCTGCGCCAAACCGCGCATGCACGTGACGCATCCGGGGCTCGCCGGCGATGGCGATGACGCCGTCGCGCAGCGGCGAGCCCTCGGCATCCGCGTCGACCGCATCGTCCGGCAGTACCTCGGCCATGCCGTGGTCGGCCGTCACATAGACGGTCGTCCCGGCCGGCAGCCGTTGCACGAGCAACTCGACCCGCCGGTCCATCAGCGCGAGCTGCGCTGTCCACGAGTCGCTGTCCGGGCCGCGCACGTGTCCGACGAAGTCGAGCTCCGCGGCGTACGTGTAGACCAGCGACCGGTGTCCTCGGTCGGCGGAATCTGCCGCGAGGGAGACCATGTCCCCGCCGGTGGTCACCCCGCGAAAGCTGCCGCCGCGGAAGACCGCCCGCGTCAGACCGGTGCCCTCGAAGTCCCGCGAGCTCGCGATCGTCACGTGGACACCTGCATCGGCGGCCTGCTGCCAGACCGTCGTGTGCGACTGCACGGACTCCGGCTCTAGCTGCTCCCGCAGATCGTCCTTTCCTGACACCTGTCGCCACGACAGCCAGTTGACCGGCTCGCCGACTTCCTCGACGTAGGACGAGTAACCCGTCAGACCGTGCTCACCGGCCGGTACGCCGGTCGACAGCGATGCCAACGACGTCACTGTCGTCGACGGGAACCCAGCGGTGAGCTCACGACAGCTCATCGCGGAAAGGAACGGTGCTGCCTCGGCACGCGCCCGCAGCCCGACCAGGCCCATGCCGTCGATGAGGACGACGACTGCACGCGCCGTGTCCTCCAGGCCGAGGCGGTTGTCGTCGCCGACGCCCAACGTCGCGAGCACGGAGGGCATCACGTCCGCGAGCGATGCCTCGCCGTAACGCGGGATCGGGAGGTCGGGGGTGGTCACTGCGGAAGCCGCACTCTCAGCCGGCGGAAGCCCTTTCCCTTGTTCTCGACCTTGACGACCTCGATCCCGCCGATCTGCTTCGTGGACGCGACATGCGTACCGCCATCCGCCTGGGTGTCGAGCCCGACGATGTCGACGATGCGCACTTCGGTGAGGCCAGGCGGGAGCAGGTTGGTCGCGGTGCGGATGATGTCCGGGATTGCGAACGCCTCGTCGTACGGGAGCACCCTGACGTCGATGCGACGGTCAGCCGCGATCTCGGCGGCGCATGCCTCGGCGATCGAGTCCTTGAAGCCCTCGGGCACGTCCGGAAGGTTGAAGTCCATCCGCGCCTCGAGCGGCTCCATGTTTCCGCCGGTGACCAGCGCGCCGTGGTCACGAAACACGACGCCGGCGAGCAGGTGCAGCGCTGAGTGCGTGCGCATCAGGGCAGTGCGCCGGCCATCGTCGAGCGCGCCGCGGACCGAGGTCCCCGCCGCGGGGAGCGGCTCGCCTTCGCGTGGGACGAGGTAGACGTCGTCACCGGTCTTACGGGCGCCGGCGATCCGGGTCTGCACCCCGCCCCACAGCAGGACGCCCTCGTCGGGTGGCTGCCCACCGCCGCCGGGATAGAAGGCCGACCGGTCGAGGACGATGCCCTCCTCATCGGCCCGGAGGACGATCGCATCCCATTCGCGCACCGTCGCGTCGGCAAGGTCCAGCCGCTCGGTCCCCATGGCGAGGCGCGCTAGCCGCGATGCGGGCCGTACGGCCCGTCGGACGACGACGTCCCACCCCGGCCGCGGGCAGTGCGCAGCGCCGGGCGCACGTCAACCAGATAGACGATGGCCGCAATGATGCCGACCAGCGGAATCAACAGCCCGATGACCAGCACGAGCAACCAGAACGTCTTGGTCTGCTTGCCGGTGGCGAGGTACGACGCGTCCGGGTGGGTGATCGCGTCGGCGAGCGCAACCACCCGGAGCACCAGCGAGACAACGAGGATGATGAGGAACGCGCCGTGCAGCGGGAACAGCAACAGGCCGCGGATCACCCCTCGAGGGTAGTCGGAACCGCCGCCACGACCGCCCCGTCAGATCATGGATACGCCCACAGATGTACGGAGGCCCGATAAGGGGAGTCGATGGCGATGCGGCGACCAGTGACGGCGGTGCTCAGCGCGGTGATCCTCGGCAGCTCGGTAGGGGTGACCTCGACGGCGGTCGCGGCACCGGGTGCAGAGCACATCCCCGCGACCGTCGACCGGGCACGAATCGATTACACCGACATGCAGGACGCGAGCCAGAACCAGCACATCCGGCTGCACGGCAAGCGCGCCCAGCACCTCGTCGCACTGTTCGACGACCTCAAACGCGAACCGCGCCGTACCGCGCAGTGCGAGATCGCGAGCTCTTCGAAGACGACCGTGACCTTTCGCGGCCCGCACCATACTTGGGTGGCCACCGAGGCAGTCTGCAGCAACATCGGAGTGACGCGCGACGGCGAAGGGGAGCGGACGCTGTTGCCGTCGAAGGCGTGGAACGCCGCGCTCGCCCGTTATCTGGGCCACTCGCCCGTCGCGCCCGCCGCCAGACCCATCGGCTGACGGACTCTGTCGGTGCTGCGCTTCACGCTGGCCGATCTTCGGCTCTACCTGCACGTGCTCGCGGCGACGGTGTGGGTCGGGGGTCAGATCGCGCTCGCGGGCCTGGTGCCGGCGTTGCGACGAGCAGGCACAGACATTCCGAAAGTCGCCGCCCAGGCATTCGGCCGGGTTGCGTGGCCGGCGTTCGGGGTCCTGGTGCTCACCGGAATGTGGAACATCGCCGCCGACCACGACGAGATCCACGACTCGAGTGCGTTTCGCAACACGTTGATCGTCAAGCTCGTCCTTGTCGTGCTCTCCGGCGTTGCCGCCTACGCCCACGCCCGGGCGAAGTCGCGGCGCGGCCTCGCGGTGTGGGGCGCGGCCACCGGCCTCTTCGCGCTCGCCGCGTTGCTCTTCGGCGTGATTCTTGGCAACGGCTAGGGCCCTGAGACCCCCACTAGGACGAGACCGCGAACCAGCGACCCTCGAGCTGGTGGGCGCGCACCGCGCGACCGAAGCAGTCCGACAGCGCCGCCTCGTCGCCCAGCAACCCGACGTCGCCCTGCCCGACAAACCGTCCGTCGCGCATCAACGCCACATGCGTCGTCGACGCAGGTAGCTCCTCGAGATGGTGCGCGACGGTAATGCTCGCGAGCTTCGGCTCCTCGGCGGCGGTCGCCTCGACGGCCGCCAGCAGGTCGGCTCGCCCCGGCAGGTCGAGTCCCGAGGCCGGTTCGTCGAGCAGCAGCAGTGCCGGCTGCGGCACCAGTGCGCGCGCAAGCCGCGCTCGTGCCCGCTCGCCCTGCGAGCAGACCGCGATCGATCGATCGCGAAGCTCTGACAAGCCGAATCGCGCGATCAGCTGGGCGATGCGCGGCCGCGATTCGGCATCCGGCGGGCGCAGCCACTGCACGGTCTGTGTCGCGCCGGTCTCGACGTACCCCTCGACCGTCAGCTCGGACGGCAGTCGCAACCGGACGTCGACCACACCGATCGCCTGGCGAAGCTCACGGAGGTCAACGCGTCCCATCCGGTTGCCGAGGACGTCAACCGTGCCTCGGGACGGAAAGCGCTGAGCCGAAGCCAGCGCGAGGAGCGTCGACTTTCCCGCGCCGTTGGGCCCGAGCAGGGCCCAGTGCTCGCCTTCGTCGATCCTCAGTGAGATGTCGTGCAGCACGTGCGGCCCGCCGGCGAACCACACGTCCGCGTTCGCGATCTCCAACACGTTCATGGCAATCGCACGCTAGCGAGGGGCAGACTCGACCCATGCCTCAACCAGACGGCCCCGAACAAGAACGCCTAGCCACACGGCGCGCTGAGCTGCGCGACCAGCATCTGCGGCCCGCCGACACCCGCCAGCAGTCGAATGGGCGCGGCATCCACCACGCCGCGCTGATCTGCAGCGATGTGGAGCAGACGATCGGGTTCTACCAAGACCTGCTCGGGTTCCCATTGATCGAGCTGGTCGAGAACCGCGACTACCCGGGCTCGACCCACTTCTTCTTCGACCTCGGAAACGACACGTTGCTGGGGTTCTTCGACTTCCCCGGTCTGGGCCTGGAACAGCTCCCGGAAGGCGTGGGTGGAGTCCAGCACATCGCGATCAGCGTGCCGCCCGACGTACATGCCGAGCTGCAGAAGAAGCTCGACGCCGCCGGCATCCCGTACGACGGGCCGCCGCGCGGGATTCCTGAGTCGCTCTACCTACGCGATCCCGACGGCATCGGAATCGAGCTGCTGCGCGACGAGCTGATGTTCTTCGGCGGCAAGTGGCTCAACCGCTGACCGTGACCGCCGCCGTGGCGCCGTGCGTCCGCATGAGCCGGTCACCCGCGAGGGCGCGCAACCCGGCAAATGCCGATCCGCCTCCTGAGACGGCCTGCATGAAGTCCTGCCCCGGGACGCGGTAGACCGTCGCGGCTGTCGTCGCGGTCACCGTGGCGGTCCTGGGCCGCGACTCGAGCAACCCGATCTCGCCGAACACGTCGCCGGCACCGAGGCTTCGGACGAAGGTCGGACGCGCCGCGCGACCGCCGCTCGAGGTCACGTCGAAGGTCCCGTCGACGACGACGTACAAGTCGTCCGCGGGTTGTCCCTGCCTGACGACGACGGTTCCGGCCGCGACGGTCTGCGAGGTCGCGGCAACCGCCAGTGCCTCGAGCGCAGGGCCGCGTACCCCCGCGAATACCGACGCTGCACGCAGCGCGGCGCGCACCGGCGCGAGCGCGTCCTCGACCGCGCTCGCCCTGGCGTCCAACGTCCGCGCCCGCCACGTGATCACGACAGCGACGGCGAGCGACGGTGCCGAGACCGCGATCACAGCCGCTCGCACACCGACGTGCTCCGCGATGGGACCGGCAAGAGCACCGCCCAGCAGGATCGCGCCATACGCGACGACGTCGACGGCGGCACTCGCCCGACCGAGTACGCCGGCGTCGACACATCGCTGCAGCAACGTCGTCGACAGGACCTCGAGGAGGAGATACGCCCCACCCCAGATCGCGATCACGAGGTAGGCCGCGACCTGGTCGGTCACGACCGCGAGCATTCCGAGCGCCGTGCCGCTGACAGCGAGCAGCCCGGCCACCACGATCGCCATGCGCCTGAGGCCCGAGAGGCGGTCGGCGAGCGCGGTGGCGATCAACCCGCCCACGCCCGCCGCGGCCAGCAGGTATCCGAGCCCGTGCGTGCCGGTGCCGAGGCGTTCGGCTGAGACCACCAGGAACAGCACGTTGGCCGCGCCGACGCCGAGGCAGCACGCGACGAGCGCGAGCGTGACGACGGCAAGACCTCCGTCACTTCCGAGCGCGCGAAACCCCGCCAGCAGCTGGCCGCCCCTTTCGCGGGTCGCCGGCTCCGGTCGTGCGCCGCGTGCGACCCGCGACAGACAGGCGGCCGACACCGCGAAGGTGACGGCATCGACAGCAATCGCCACCGTCGGCGAGCCGACGATGAGGACGAGCGCCCCGAGCGCGGGCCCGGCGACGATGGCGAGCGACTCGATCGCCCCGCGCATGGCATTGGCCGCACCGAGATCATCCTCGGGCACCACGGCAGCCGTCAGTGCAACCTCCGCGGGACCGTACGCCGTACTCAGCGCGGCGACGACGGCGGCCGCGGCAACGACCAGTGCGATCGGAGCCTTCGCCGCAACCAGGCCCGCAATGACGACCATCACCAAGCAGCGCAAGCCGTCGAGGGAGAGCATGAGCTGTCGTCGCTCGACCCGGTCGACGAGCAGACCCGCGAACGGAGGCAGCACCACGAGCGGAAGGCGGATGGCGACGGCGGTGATCGTCACGTCCACGGGGGAGTGCGTGCGGACGAACACGACAGCGATCAGCGCGACCGAGTACATGAAGTCGCCGATCCGCGACTGGACATGCGCCAGGCTGATCCAGCGCACCGCCGGATGACCAAGCGCGGCGCGATAGACGTTCTTCCCGCCAGCCGCCACCCCGCCCCCGTCCTACACCCGCGTCACCGCGGACCGAGCCGTCAGCCGTCCTTCTCCGCGCGGCGCAGACGTGCACACATCACGAAGAGCAGTGCCTTCGCCAGCCCGGGCACCTCATCGAGCAGCGGCCGAAAGTTCCAGGTCGTCAACGACGCCGTCTCGAGGTCGGTTTCAGCGGTGACGGTTGCCGACCGCGGTTCCCCGTCGATCAATGCGATCTCACCGAAGTACGCGCCCTTGCCGATCGTGCGGTCCGCACCGTGCCCGGTCGACACCTTCGCCGTGCCGTCAAGAATCAGGTGGAACCCGACGCCCGACTCCCCCTGGGTCGCCAGCGTCTGACCGGCACTGTGGCGGAAGCGCTTTGCCGCGGCGGCGATGCGCTCCAAGTCGCGACGCGCAACCCCGGCGAACAGGTCGGCCTTGGCGAAGGCGTCAACGATCACGGGATCAGCAGGCATTGCCACCTCCATGCTTCGGCCGGCTCACTCTATGCATGGTTGACTCCTGGCGTGGACTACGAGGTCCTGTCCAGCCTCACGCCGGCCGACCGCGCGCACGTCCTCGGCCGCTGCGCGGAGCAGCACTACGCACGCGGCGACGCCATCGTCCGCGAAGGCGAGCCTGGCGAGAAGTTCCATCTGATCGAGTCCGGCCGCGTCTCGCTGCACGTAGCGACTCACACCGGGGACTCGGCGATGCTCTCGGTCCTGAGCCCGGGTCAGGCGTTCGGCGAGATGGCGCTGGTCGGTGCTCGTCGTCGTACAGCGACCGCTATCGCGCTCGAGGACGTCACCACCCGGGCAATGAACCGCAGCCTGTTCGACGAGCTGAGACGAACCCACCCGGCGGTCGATCGGTGGCTGGTGGACATCCTCGCTTCACGTGTCGACCGGCTCTCGCGTGAACTCACCGAAGCGCTCTACCTACCGGTTGACGTCAGGCTCGCGCGGCGCCTGCTGAACCTCTCCACGGTCTATCGGGACGGCGACGCCCCTGCCGTCATCCCGCTCACGCAACAGGACATCGCCGAGCTCGTCGGGGCTACCCGG
This sequence comes from Frankiaceae bacterium, assembly GCA_025929365.1. GTDB lineage: Bacteria > Actinomycetota > Actinomycetes > JAFAQI01 > JAFAQI01 > DASZTV01. The sequence continues at coordinate 8,980 of JAICMG010000065.1, read as the reverse complement.
CCGACGGTCAACCTCGAGCTCAACGCGCTCGCCGACGCGGGCGCGCTGCGCCTGGAGCGCGGGCGCATCACGATTGTCGACATCGCCGCGTTACACGAGCGGGCCGGCGGGCACGCCTAGCCTGCGCCTATCTCAGCGGGCACGGGAACTCTGTGTTCGCCACCCGACAGACAGACCGCAGTCGAGTAGTAGATGCTGTGCCACATCCGCACGCGGAGCAATGAGGAAGGTGAACGAGATGCCCGATCCCGAGGACGACACCCAGGGCCACAACCGACTTCACAGCGCGACCGAGGACGACGACACCCAGGGCCACAACCGTCTCCACAGCGCGACCGAAGAGGACGACACCCAGGGCCACAACCGTCTCCACAGCGCGACCGAAGAGGACGACACGCAGGGTCACAACCGCCTGCACAGTTGAGCCTGGAACTACGCAGAAGGCGCCTGACAACCCGTCAGGCGCCTTCTGCGTTGCTGGCGACAGCGCGCAAGACGGTCTTGATCTCGAACGGCGTCAGCCCCGGGTGCTTGCCGAGCACGCGAGCCACCATCCCCGTGACATAAGGGCACGCGAAGCTGTTGCCGGTCGCCCGGATGGTCTTGCCGTCCTTCCACGCCACATCGAGCTCGATGCCCGGTGCGCCGAACTCGACCGGCGGCGTCGGGTTGTAGGCGAGGCCGTTTCCCTCGGCCACATCACGTGCGGCTACTGAGATCACCGAGGCGAACTGCGCCGGGTAGCTCGGCGCCGGGACGTTGTTGATTGCCGCGACGATCGTCGTACCCGCGAAGTACGCCCGGTCGGCAAGCCGGTGGAACATGCCGAAGTAGCTCGCCCGACCGGTCGACAACGACAGGTTCGCCACATGCATGCCGTTGGTGATGGCCCAGTCGATTCCGGCAGCGAAGACCGTGCCGCGGCCGCTCAGCTTCGCCCCGAGCACGCGGACGCTGTAGATCTCGCAGTCCGGCGCGAGCGAGCGGATGATCGCGGCACACGCCGTGCCGTGGCCGAAAAGGTCCTCGTGCGGCGTCTCCGTCACTCGCGCGCCGCTAGGCGTCGAGTCGTCCGGCTCGACGACGACGCCGCCCGAGATCGGACCGACGCGTGGGTGGGAGGCATCAACGCCGCTGTCGATGACGGCGACCTTCACGCCGGCACCGGTGGATCCGCCCCATGCCCAGTCCTCGGTGATCGGTGTGTCCAGCGCCAGCGGGCGGATCTTCGGCAGGTGTCCGGCGGTGAACTGCCACGCCCACGCCGGAAGCGGCTCGTTGCTCACCGCCCCGTCACCAGGGCTGACGGCGGGATGCGATGAGCGCGAACCGCTCAACGGTGTCCGCCGCGAGAGCGGCGAGATCGGGATCGAGCGCGCGCAGCCGCGCGAACGCGGATGCCAGCTGCGCGAGATCGGCCCGGTCGCCGCTCGCCGCCTCCGCCGCGGTCGCGAGCACCTGTCCGACGGACGCGTCACCGCTGGCTTCCCCCATGGCCGCGGCCAGGAGCCGGGCCGCGTTGTCGAAGATCCGGCCCGCCTCGAGCGACATCGAGACCTGGCGGGCGAGCAACCCGAGAATCGTCATGTCGCGCTGCGCCTCGGCCGCGTCAGCGGGCGGCCGACGGTCGAGGACCGAGAGGACACCGATCACGGAGTCCCGCGTCTCGAGCGGCGCCGCGAGGATGCCCTTGGGGATGTATCCGGTGCGCTCGGCGACGTCGCGCGCGAACCGCGGATCCTGGCCGACGTCGTCGACCGCGATGCTCGCGCCGCTGCTCGCCACCCAGCCAGCGATGCCGCGACCGAGCGGGAGGCGTTCGCCGACGATCTGTGCGGCGCCCTCACCGCTTGCTACCCGGTAGTGGAGGTACAGCCACTCGTCGTCGATCGTCGCGATCGAGCACGCCGCAGCGCCGAACAGCTCGCGTGCCGTGTCGACCACGGCTTGGAGCATGTCGTTGTACCCCGGAGGCTCCATCGCCTCGGTGGCGGCGCTGACGGCCGCGACCAGCTGCGCAACGCGTTCGTCATCCACCGGCTGGTCCGCGCTTCCGAAGGCCGCCGCCGAGCTCCCGGGTCTGCATCGTCCAGAGCACGGCGAACGACGAGATGAGTCCGATCTCGGTGAAGAGCACCCAGTGCTTCCAGTCGAAGCCGAAGTGGCCGATCACCCCGCCGATCACGACCAGGATCATCGCCATGGCAAGCAGCATGTAGCGGTCACCAAGCACGGCCCAGGTCCACTTTCGCTTCCGGTCGAACGCGTTCGCCACAGCGGCAAGGATGATGCAGACGAACATCGCGATGGCAGCAGGGTAGTGCGCCGAAGACACGACGTCATCGCGGTTCAATCCGTCGAAGATGGTCGCGAGGACCCACGCGATCCACCCGATCCCCAGACCGATGCCCGTGGACAAACGCGCGCGCACATTCATCGCAGCGAATCCTCGCCATACGATCCAGCTCGCGATCGCGAGGACGAGGCCAGTGACCACGAGCAGGGCGAGCAAGTTGTTGGCGACGTCGGCGTTCGCGCCCTGGTTGGTCACAAGGATCGAGGCGCACGAGTTGGGCTTCGGGGTGGGCACGAACGCGACGACGGGAGCGAAGCCTCCCGCGAGCGTGAGCAGGACGTCTTCCTCTGGCGTGCTGCCTCGCACGCAGATCAGGCAGACGGCGACCGCCACCAATGTCGCGACGAACACGGCGCGCACCGGCGTGTAGTAGAAGGCGCTGATCGATCCGAGCAGACAGCCCGGATCGTGCGCCCGGTGCTCGTATCCGAGTGACGCCCCGAGCCCGAGAACGAGGAGGACCATCGCGATCCGGAGGTAGAGCCAGGTCCGGTTGCCGAACTCGTCTGCCACGCCGCTGCCCCCCTTGTTGGCCTCACCGGATCGTGAACCGACCGCGACCCGAGGTCAACGACCGAGGACCTAGTGCAGGGTGCGAGCCGTGTAGGTCGCGTGCATCCCGAGCACGATGACGACGATCAGTGAGATGTAGGCGAGTCCGATCCGCCGGCGCTGCCTGGGCTCCAGCTCGAAGTAGGTGCGTGACTCATACGTCGACCGGCCGCGCCAGCGCCGCCACAGCTCGTAGCCGCCGAACGCGAGCAGGATGAGCAGAATCGGGCTGGGGCGGTAGATCTCCAGGCCGAGGATCGCAAGCAGGCCGAGCAACCAGATCCCCGGATGCAGCGCGCCCGCCACCCGGCCACCGTCGAGTGGCAGCGCGGGCAGCAGGTTGAACAGGTTGAGGAACAGACCCGTGAACGCGAGCGCGCGCAACAGTCCCGATCCGTTCTCGTGTGCGACCCACGCCACGATCAACGAACCGATCGTGCCGACCAGTGGACCGGCGAGGGCGGACTCGGCCTCCTCGTACACCGAACGCGGCATCTGCTTCATCGACACGAACGCGCCGAGGAACGGCAGGAAGACCGGCGCGCTTGCCGGAATCCCTCGCCGACGCAACACGATGACGTGCCCCATCTCGTGCACGAAGATCAACAGCACGAAGCCGAGCGCGAACTTCCACCCCCACAAGGTCGTGTACGCGGCCACGGACACCGCCATCGAGCCCACGACGGTGAACGCCTTGAACTTGACGAGGATCGCGCCGAACTTCGCGATCAGCGCACCGATGCCGGCAAGCGGCGCCAGCGCTCGCTTGACCCGGCCTCCCAGAGTGGCCGGCCGCGATTGCGGCCCCGGAAGCGAGGGCGGCTCTGACGACGGCGGGATCCACTCAGCGCCGAAGAAGTCAGCGCCGTCGGTACTCACATCCTCCATCGTGCTCCCGGGACGCGGCATTCCCAAGCCGCCCTCCCGGTCACGAAGTCTGAAGACGCCTTGGAAAACAAGATGTCCCCGGCGGCTCATACCCGCCGGGGACACCTTGGACTGCTCGACCGTCAGGCGGTCGGGCCCTGGTTGTTGTTCAGCGGCGCCGGCGAGAACTCCGGCGTCACGACCGACGGTGTCGGCGCAGCGGTAGGAGCGGCCGGGCCGTCGCTGGGCTCGGTCACCTTCGCGGCAGCAGGCTTCGCAGCCGGCTTGCGCGTGGCCGGCTTCGCCGAGGCCTTCTTGGTCGCGGGCTTGGTCGACGACTTGGTCTTCGGGGCGTCACCGCGCAGGTTGGCGACGACCTTCTCGCCGCGGGTCGCGAACTCGGCGTACGCGGACTGTGCCCGCGCGCTGAGCTCTTCGACCTGCTTGCGCACCGACGCGAGGTCGGACTGCTTGCGCAGGGTGCCCGTGAGCTCGTCGACCTGCTTGCGTACCTGCGTCGGCAGCTCCTCGACCTGCTTGCGCACCTGCGTCGGCAGCTCCTCGACCTGCTTGCGCACAGTCGCGGTCAGCTCGTCGACCTGCTTGCGCACCTGCGTCGGCAGCTCCTCGACCTGCTTGCGGACGTCGGCCGGAAGGGCCTGCACCTGCTTGGTCAGGTCGATGCGGCGAGTCTGCGCGCGAGCCGGCAGGTCCTTGACCTGGGTTTGCAGCAGGTTCGCCCGATTGCGAAGCGTCTCGACCGCGAGGTCGCCGACGCCCGCAATGGCGTACAGCGGCTTCGCGTCAATCGTGGGAACAGTTGGCATGTGTGTGAACCTCTCTAACCCGTGTCGGTGCCGCCGGCGACGGCACTCGCAACAGACGTGTGGTGAAACCGGCGCAGGGCACGCCGGCAGTCGATCTCAGGACGTAGCGGTGTTGCCTTCTGCGCGGGCGGCATCGGAGGCCTCAGCACCGCGTGGGCTCGCGCGCCGCGCGGTCCGAGTCCGTGACGTGGAGCTCGGGGACGCCTTGGTGTCCACCGGCTCGGTCTTCCCGGCCTTCGCCTCACTCTCGCGGCGATACGCCTCGTAGAGCTCCAGGAGCACTTGCTTCTGCCGCTCTGCGAGGTACGCGTCCCCGAGGATGGCGGCCGGCACGTCACTGTCGCCGTACCGCTCCTCGAGAATCCCGGCCTGCACATACAGCGCCTCTGCCGAGATCCGCAGCGCCTTGGCGATCTGCTGAAGGATCTCGGCGCTCGGCTTGCGCAACCCGCGCTCGATCTGGCTGAGGTACGGGTTGGACACGCCGGCGAGGCTGGCCAGCTGCCGCAGCGAGATCTGCGCAGCGGAGCGCTGCTCGCGGATGTAATCCCCGAGATTGCGCACATCCAGCTTGGCCACGACGCTCACCCTAAGCCCTCCCGCTAACTTTTGCAAGCGGTCTGCTAGCACCGGTTTTTCCAACCCTAGCAACAGTTTTCTGAGCATGCGCCCGATCGGTTGCTAGCGGGATCTCCTCGGCAGCGCGCAGCACCCAACGCACAACGGAGGCCCGAAGGCTCACAGCCCGACGGCGCGGACCTCGCCTACTGGCTTGCCATGACCGAGTACGTCGACCTTGCCCGCGGCGTCGAGCGCCGGATCGACGATCCCCGCGGCGCGAAGCGCCGCCACCAGAACGGGCAGCTGCGCGCGGGAGCCGCCGTCATCGATCTTCACGGCCGCGGCTGTTCCATCCGCGAAGGCAACGGCGTAGACCCCCTCCGCGCCGTCCTTCGCGATCAGGCCGGGAATGCCTTGCATGAGGCGGGTCGTCACATGCCCGTCGCCGGCCACGAGCTGCGGATGTGCGCGCATCGCCGCCGCACAACGACCGGCCTCGGAATCACGGGCTGCAGCGGCCACAGCAGCAAACGCTCTCGCCAGCCCGGACAGCGTGACCGCGAACAGTGGCGCGCCGCAGCCGTCGACCAGCGTCGCGGTCACGTCGTCGCCGGTGAGCCTTGACACCGTCTCCCGCAGCCTCACCTGCAGCGGGTGCGCGGGGTCGCGGTAACCGTCCGTCGGCCAGCCCGCGGCGACGCAGGTCGCGAGCATGCCGGCATGCTTTCCCGAGCAGCTGTGCGTGATGCGCGCCGGACCGTCGCCCGCGACGGTCATCGCGCGACGTGCCTTCGCATCCGACGGCATCGACGGCGTGTTGTCCAGGGCCGTCTCGTCGAGACCTGCCGACGCAAGCAAGCGTCGTACGCCGTCGACGTGCATCTGCTGACCCGTGTGGCTGCCACAGACAAGGGCGAGCAGCTCGGCGTCGACATCAAGCCCGCACTCGACCATTCCCGTGGCTTGTAACGGCTTCGCCGAGCTTCGCGGCAGCATGGGTACGCCGACCGGTCCTGCGGCAAGGACGACGTCGCCGTTGCGCAGGACGACGACGGCTCCGCGGTGATGGCCCTCGACGAAACCGCCACGGACGACTTCGGAGACGACCGGCCAGTCCGTCGCGTCGGCCTGATCGACCAACCCCGCTACTCGCGCTCGGTACGCAGCAGGTCGGAGACGTCGGCGACGCCGTCCTTGTATCGACGACCCAGCTCCGCCGTCAGCTCGTCCATGACCACTTGAACGGACCGCCGCTTGCGGGACACATCGGCCTCTTCACGCTCGAGCACCTCGAGCAGACGCTGCAGCGTCGCCTCGTCGAGGCTCCCAGGATCGGACAGGTCGCCGTCGCTCACGAGGGACTCGACGTACCGGCGGTGGTCGTCGAGCTCGGACGGCTCGACCGGGGCATACCGGCCCAACCCGTGGGCGGGCACCCGCTGGTCGGCCAGGATCTCGGGGAGGGCCTCCACCAGCGAGCCGGCCGGGCCCTCGCCCCGGCGCCGGGAGAGCTCAGCGCGCAGGATGTCGACCCGCCCCTGCAGCAGCCGCCGCAGGTAGGAGAGGTTCGTCTCCACCTGCTCGGCCTCGTGGCGCATCTCGCGGATGTCCTCGATCGGGCGCTCGGTCAGCGCGACGAGGTAATCGCCCGACAAGAGCCGGTCGATGCCCCTGTTGCCGGTGGGGATAGTCATTCGAGGTGCCCTTCGTACCGGCTCGGCCGCCCAACAGGACGCGCGTACGCTCATCCTGTCACGGTTCACTAATGAGGGCTGACCCGGCTGAGCGCGAAATTGCGCCAGATGGCTCAACACGGGGCTCCGGCGTGCCGAAGGGATAAGGAGCGGCAGGGTCAGCAGGTTCTCGCGGTCGTAGGGAGGTCGTCGATGCTCAAGGGCGACCTGAGCTCGACCACACTCGCCTCCGTCCTCCTTGATCTCGCCTCCGACAGCGCCTCCGGAAGCCTGATCCTGGCTCACCCCGACGGCGAAGAAGCGCATATCTTCATGCGCTCCGGCCTGGTCTGCGGCATCCAGGTGTCGAACCGCCACGCCGACCTCGGCGCAAAGCTGGTGTCCTCGGGCGTGCTCGGCCCGGAGGCGCTTGCCGACGCGCAAGAAGCGCAGCGCACCGACCTTTCGGCATGGAACCTCGGCGAGCTGCTCGTCCACCTCGGGTACGTCGAGGAGAGCGTCGTTCAGCAGTTCGTCGCCGAGCAGCTGCACGAAGCGCTGTGGGACCTGATGCGCTGGACCGAAGGCCGCTGGAAGTTCCGCAAGAACGCGAAGACTCGCGAAGACATCCCTCCCGTGACGGTGGTCGAGCTGCTCGAGACCCTGCGCGAACGCGGTTACGAGTGGGAGACGATCGCGGAGATCGTCGACAGCCCGAACGCGGTGCCCATGCTGTCGGCACGTGGTGACGGCGCCCCCGAGACCACACTCGACAGCGACGCCTGGTCGATGTTGTGCAAGATCGACGGCATTCGCACCGTCGCTGAGCTCGCCGCGGACTGCGGCTACACGCTCTTCGAGGCGGGACAGGTTCTCGTCTCACTGGTCGACGCGGGTCTGGTCGATGTCAACGAAGACGACGACGAGGACGGCGGGGACATCTACGGCTCGGCGTCTGCGCTTGCGGGAGCGCTCGCGGCCGGGCGCAACGGATCGCACGACCCGAGAGACAACGGGAGCGGCGGCGGGGGCGGGGAAGACGCGCTGTCACGCCTCGCGCGGCTGGCAACCGAGGTCACCAGCCACGCCGGCAACAGCCAGTCGACCACCAACCCGTTGCAGCTCGACGTCATGGCGGCCCAGCTCAGCGGCAGCCGCAACCTGACCGTTCCGATCTCGCGCAAGTCCGGCGAGTCCTTCGCCTCCGCCATGGGCCGAGTGTCGGGAGCGCTGGTCGACGCCCTCGGCCCGGCGCCGGAGCAAGTCGACGACGATCCCATCTTCGTCACGCGCCGCCCGCCCAAGGCCGTGAAGCGCGGAGCCGACGAAAGCGTCGACCTCGACGAGCAGCGCCGCCGGCGCCGCGCCGCGGCCGCCGCGGAGCTGGCAGCGGCACAGGCGGCGGTTGAGTCGCTTCGCCCGGACCGCAAGTTCGAAACCCCCTCGACCGAGGCGCCGCCCCGCCTCGTCGACCTCGAGACCGAGCGGGCGCGAGTCGCCGCTCGGGAAGCCGAGGAGGCTGCCCGGCACGCGACGGAGGGCGCGGCCCGCGAAGCGGCCGAGAAGTTCGCTCGCGAAGCGGTCGAGCAGGCCGCCCGCATTCAGCAGGAACAGGCCGAGCGCGCCGCCGGTGAGGCAGAGCGCGACCAGCTCGCCAAGGCCGCCGAGCAGGCACAGCTCGATGCCGCCGAACGCGCGGCCGACGCCGCCCGCCTTGCCACCGAGCAGGCAGCTGCCGAAACAGCCGCCAAGCGAGCCGCTGACGAAGCCGCCCGCATCGCGGCCGAACGTGCCGCCGCTGAGGAAGCCGCGCGCATCGCCGCGGAGCAGCTGGCCGCCGAACAGGCCGCACGCCTGGCCGCTGAGGAAGCCGCGCGCGTTGCCGCGGAGGAAGCCGCCGCCGCGAAGGCGGAAGCCGCGCGGGCCGCCGCCGAGAAGGCAGCCGCAGAGGAGGCGGCACGCCTGGCCGCCGAACAAGCCGCCGCCGAACAAGCCGCCGCCGAACAAGCCGCCGCCGAAGCGGCAGCGCGCGAAGCCGCTGAGGAAGCACACCGCCAGGCGCTTGCCGCGGACGCCGAGCGGGTTGCGCAGGAGGCCGAGGCGCGGGCCGCCCTCGCGGCCGCACAGGCTCAGGCCGACGCCAC
>JAICMG010000063.1 GCA_025929365.1 Frankiaceae bacterium | reverse complement strand
TAGAAGGCGCGTCGTTGTTCTGAGGAGCGACGGCACCGGCGCAGCGGCGTGGACAACATCGCCGCGAAGCGGCGACTTTGTCCCTAGCCGCGGAGGCGGTGTCTCGCTCCGTTGCGTTACACACCGGAACGTAATAGGTTGCGCGCATGTCGCAGGCAGCTCCGGACGAGCCCGGCGACGAGGCTCCCCGCGTCGGCCGACCACGCGACCCGCGCGTTGACGACGCGATCCGAAAGGCGACGCTCGAGCTGCTCGTCGAGGACGGCTACCAGGCCACGACCATCCAGGCGATCGCTCGCCGAGCCGGCGTCAGCGCACCGAGCGTCTACCGCAGGTGGTCGAGCAAGGCGGAGCTGATCGAGGAGGCCGTCTTCCCGAGCGGGCTCCTCGCCCCCGAGGCCCGCTCGGGCGACGTCATCACCGACCTCCAGCCCTACTGCCTGCAGATCCTCACCTATCTCGCGGATCCGCCGATCCGGGCCGCCATACCGGGCCTACTGGTCGAATACCAGAACCACCGTGAGATGTGGCAGCACTCGATGCAACGCAGCTTCTTTCCCATGCGCAAGTCATTCGAGGCGTACCTCGAGATGAGCGGCCGACAGTCGGTGGTCTCCAGCGACGCGCTGTTCGACGTCATGGTCGGCGCGCTGTTCACCCGCGCACTCAACGAAGGCGCGGAGGGCGCGGAGGAGTTCGCCCGCGCGGTCGCGCAGGTCGTGACGGCGGCCCTGCAGCCGGCGAAGAAGGGGGCGTGAAGCCATGGCCGAGCGGGTCGAGATCGAGCACGTCACGATGAAGGTCTCCAGCCGGGAACCCGAACACGTCCGACAGCAGCTCGAACAGTGGCTCGCCACCAAGGTCGACCACGCATCCGATGTCACCGTCTCGGACCTCGAGGGCAGCGAAGCCAACGGAATGTCCTCGGACACCACGCTGTTCCGCGCGCGGTGGCACGACGCCGAGGGTGACCACGACGAGCGTCTCGTCGCGCGGATCGCGCCGGATGTTCACGACGTACCGGTCTTTCCGAAGTACGACCTGCAGGGCCAGTTCGACGTGATCCGCGCCGTCGCGGCGCTCACCAAGGTGCCGGTGCCCCGGCCCTGGTGGTGCGAGCCGCGCGACGATCTCCTCGGGGCGCCCTTCTTCGTGATGAGCCGTGTCGAGGGCATCGTCCCGCCCGACGTCATGCCGTATCCGTTCGGCGACAATTGGTTGTACGACGCGGGAGTCGACAACCAGCGAAAGCTGCAGGAGGCGACCGTCGCCGCCATCGCAGCCCTGCACGAAGTACCGGATGCGGTCGAGCGCCTGCCGTTCCTCGAGAAGGACAAGCCAGGCGACACCCACCTGCGGCGCCATGTCGCGAACACCCGCGCGTGGTACGACATGGTCGCTCGCGAAGGGGCGCCCTCGACGCTCGTCGAGCGCGCGTTCGACTGGCTCGATGCCAACTGGCCGAGGCACGAGAGCGCCGCTGTCCTGTCATGGGGCGACTCGCGGATCGGCAATGTTCTCTACCGCGACTTCGAGCCGGCCGCGTTGCTGGACTGGGAGATGGCAGGCCTCGGACCGCGCGAGCTCGACGTCGCATGGCTGGTCTACGCGCACCGCGTCTTCCAGGACATCACCGGCGCACTCGGGCTGCCGGGCATGCCGCACTTCCTCCAGCCTGCCGAGGTCGCGACCCAGTACGAGTCGCTCACCGGGTACGCGGTTCGCGACCTGCGCTGGTTCATGGTCTACGGCGCTGTCCAGTGGGGCATCGTCTTCCTCCGCACCGGTGCCCGACAGGTCCATTTCGGCGAACGCGAGTGGCCCGAGGATCGCGACGAGATCATGCACAACCGGATTCACCTCGAGACCTTGCTCGACGACATCACCGAATAAGGGGAACGCAATGCCCGTCGGCCTCGACGAGTACCCGCTGCACCAGGCGCCGCTGTCCATGCGGTACGTCGCAAGCAGCGACCGCAACTTCTACGACCGTTGCTACTTCAACGCCCACGACCGTACGGGCGAGATCTTCCTGATCACCGGCGGCGGAATCTACCCGCAGCTCGGCGTGAAGGACGCATACGTCGTCGTCCGTCGCGGTGACCTGCAGCACGTCGTACGGATGTCCGATGCGCTCGACGAGGAGCGGATGAACCTCGAGATCGGGCCGTACCGGATCGAGGTCGTCGAGCCGCTCCACGAGATCCGTCTCGTCTGCGAGGCCGACTCCGAGGGCGTCGGCTTCGATTTGACCTGGCGCGGCACGTGCCCCGCGATCGACGAGGAGCGGCACCTGCTGCGCACCGGCGTCCGACCCATCATCGACACCTGGCGGTTCGCGCAGCTCGGCACATGGGAGGGGGAGATCCGGGTTGCCGGGGACACCGTCGCCGTCGCGCCCGACACCTGGCTGGGCTCGCGCGACCGGTCGTGGGGCATCCGCCCGGTCGGCGAGGCTGAGCCACCGGGGAAGCCCGTCGATGGCGCCGAGGACTTCGGCTTCTGGTGGCTCTACGTGCCGGTGCAGTTCGACGGCTATGCGATCGTGCTGATCGCGCAAGAGGACGGCGCAGGTCACCGCACGCTCAACGATGCGGTGCGGGTGTTTCGCGACGGGCGGGTCGACCAGCTGGGCTGGCCTCGCGTGACGATCAACTACCGCCCCGGGACGCGGATCCCCGAGCACGCACGGATCGCCCTCACCGAGCCCGACGGCTCCCCCCTCGTCATGGACGTCGACTGCCTCGCACACGTGCCGCTCCACGTGGGGTGCGGGTACGGCGGCGACCCCGACTGGACGCACGGCTCGTGGCGCGGCGCGAAATGGGTCGAAGGTGCGACGTACGACTTCAGCGATCCGGACGTCGCGGCGCGGACACCGTGGGGTGTGGTCGACCACGTCGGTCGGGCGACGATCAACGGCGACGTCGGGTGGGGGTTGTTCGAGCACGGAACGTTCGGCCGTCACCTGCCGAGTGGCTTCAAGGATTTCGGATCGGTCGCGCAATGACCAGCGGTGCGGGAACAGGGACGACGATCAGCGGGGCGAAGGTCCTCATCACCGGCGTGACGAGCGAGGTCGCGAAACCCGTCGCACTCGCCCTCGCGAAGGAGAACGAGGTGTACGGCGCGGCGCGCTGGCGCGACGCCGCCACGCGTGAACCGTTCGAGTCCGCGGGCGTGAAGCCGGTGTTCCTCGACGTGGTCAAGGGGCAGCTCGAGGACCTGCCGGAGAAGGTGGACTACGTCGCACATTTCGCGGTGGTGAAGAGCGGGAAGTGGTCAGTCGACCTCGACGGCAACGTCCATGGCCTCGCGCTGCTGATGGAGCGCTTCGCTGACGCGAAGGCCTTCCTTCACTGCTCCACGTCGGCGGTGTACGAGCCGCACCCGCACACCGAGGCTCACGAGGACTCGCCGCTCGGCGACAACCACCGCGCCTACTACTTGGAGACCTACTCGATCTGCAAGATCGCGGCGGAAGCGGTGGCGCGTCACGGCGCACTTCGTTACAACCTGCCGACCACGATCGCGCGGCTGAACGTTCCGTACGGCGACGGCGGTGGCTGGCCGATGTTCCACCTCGCCTTGATGGAGGCCGGACAGGAGGTGGCCGTCCACGAAGTCGCGCCCAACACCTTCCAGCCGATCCACACCGACGACATCGTCGCAATGGTTCCGAAGCTGCTCGAGGTCGCCGACGTGCCACCGACGACCGTCAACTGGGCCGGCGACGAGCGGGTCAGCGTCGAGGAGTGGACGGCGTACCTCGGTGAGCTGACCGGGCTGACGCCCAAGCTCGCGGTCTCGGAGCACTCGATCGCGAGCGGCAAGGTAAGCCTCGACCGGATGCACGAGCTGGTGGGCCACACCAGCGTCCATTGGCGAGATGGGATGCGCCGCATGGTCGAGGCGATGCGGCCCGACCTGATCAAGCGGTAGCTCTGCTTTAGTCGTCGGCATGCAACACGAGCGGCGCGATGTCGGACTGCTCGCCGCCGGCTCACTGGTGTCGGTCGCCGGCGACTCGGCCGCGATGGTGGCGCTGCTCCTCGAGCTTCGCCCGCACGGCGTCGGCTGGATCTCCGCCGCGCTCGGCGCGGAGCTGCTGCCGACGGTGCTCTTCGCGTGGTACAGCGGGCGCGTCGTGGACCGGGTCGACAACCGCCGCCTGCTCGTCATCGGTCTCGCCGGTCAGGCGCTGGTCGCAGTACCGCTCGCCTTCGCCCGAGCCCCATGGCTGGTCGTGGCACTGTTCTTCGCGCTCAACGCGGTGGCCACGTTGGTCCGCCCGGCAGCGAACGCGATGGTGCCCGTGCTCAGCGGCGAGATGGGCGCGACGAAAGGCTACGCGTGGGTGGCGACCGGGTTCGGCATCGGCTGGATCATCGGCCCCGCGCTGGGCGGCGTCGTCACCTCCGCCGCGGGCGTAACCGCAGCACTCGGCCTCGACGCAGCGACCTTCGTCGTGATGGCCGGCGGGTGCGCACTGTTGAGCACGACCCGCACGCACGAACGTACGTCAGAGAGCGAGGCCGACCGGCACGGCGGCATGCGCATTCTGCGAGGCGACACCGTGCTGTTCTTCAGTCTCCTCACGACCTCGATCGCGGTCGGGTGCGCCGTCGTCGACAACGTCGCAGCGCCGTTCCGCTTCATCAACCAGCTCGCTACGAGCTCAGCCGGTTACGGGGCTTATCTCGCGCTGTGGGGGCTCGGCGCAATCCTGGGCGCGCAGATCCCTCGCCGTCTCGCGCCCCGGCATCTGCCCGCGTTGCTTGCCATCGGCAATGGCATCTCGGGCCTGGGCATCGTCGGCATCGGACTCGCGCCGTCGCTCGGCGTCGCCCTCGCCGCGTCGACCTTCGGAGGAATCGGTAACGGCATCGCCACGGTTGCGGTCAACGCATTCGTGGCCGAACGCGTCGGGCCCGAGCAGCGCGGCAGGGCGTTCGCGGCCACCTCGGCCCTGATCCAGATCGGTGTCGGCGTCGGGACAGTGGCAGGCGCGCCGCTTACTTCAGCGCTCGGTGCCGGTCACGCGATGACCGCCGCGGGTGGCCTCGCCGCACTACTCGCGGCCGTCGCCGCGGTTTGGTTCGGGACGACGAGCTCAGGCTCCGACCTGCTCGAGACCTGACTCGCGCACGCTTCTCAGCGGCGGTCGCTCGCTCACGTCGACGTCGTGTCTGGTGTGCCCGAAACCGTCGTCGATCCGCATCGGTTGCAGCAGCGAGGCCGACGCGGGTGCATCCGCGGCGAGCCGACCCTGCGAGATCAGCCGGTCGATGACGGTGTGCAGCACCTCGGCGGCCATCCGCCCAAGCGCTTGCAAGTCGGAATGGGAGTGAAACCGCTCGTGGAGGTCGACCTGCGCGATCGACCCGACCCCGAGCAGCTCTGCCGTATCGAGAAGCAGGCCGATGTCGACGCCGTAACCGCATCTGAAGGGCAGCTGCTCGAGCAGGTCGCGGCGAGCGGCGTACTCACCACCGAGCGGTTGCACGACCTGGCTGAGCTCCGGCCAGAAGGCGGCAAGCAGCGGGCGCGCAGTCAGCTCGGTGACCCGTCCGCCGCCGACCGTGACGTCCGCCTCCGTCCGCCGGTCGTAGGCGCCCTTGACCAGCGCAACGTCGGAGTCCGCGAGCAGTGGGCCGAGCAAGCCGGGGACGAATCGCGCGTCGAATCGCTCGAGGTCCGCGTCGAGGAAGACCAGGAGATCAGCATCGGAGGCGGCTACGCCCTGCCACATCGCCTCGCCCTTACCGGGAGCATCCGCGGCGACGACCCGGGCGCCCGCCCGCGCCGCCACCTCGGCGGTGGTGTCACTCGATGCACTGTCGACGACGAGCACCTCGTCGATCAGGCCGTCACCGTGAGCGGTCAGGACCGCCTGCACGATCTCGCCAACTGTCGCGGCCTCGTTGCGCGCCGGCAGAATCACCGCGACGCTCTGCTCGCGCTTGAGCGCTCGAACCCGCTGCGCCGGCCAGTCGTCGACTCGCGTCATGTCGGTGACCGCCGACACGACCCGCAGGTTGTCACTCACTTCGCCAGCCTCGCGATCACGCAGCAGTCGGGCGCTTCACCGTCCGGCAAAGCCTCTCCCATGACACCGGCACCTTCGATGATTCCCGCGACCAGCTCACGGTTCATGCCGCAAACCAGCCCCGGCGCGACGTCTGCCAGTGCGCGGAACGGGCAGTTGCGCAGGCGGATCGCCGGAATCCCATCGTCCACGGGCTCATAGCCGAGGTCGTCGAGCGCTTCGATGACGGCGGCGCACGCTCGCTGCTGCGTACGACGACCAGCCGGTCGGCACGACTCGCCGATGCGCCGGCCCTCGGTCCGGGCCACGTCGTACGACGCGGTGACGGCATCCCCGGGCCGGTCGCTCACGGCCGTCGCGAGCAGCCGCGCCGCGAAGACGTAGTGGCGCGCCGGAACGGAGAGCTCGACCTCGACCTCGGATGCCACATACCGCTTCGCGGGCCGGCCCGAGCCGGGGCCCGCGCGCCGTCCCTCGGGCCGGGCGTAATCGGTGTCGAGCAGGCCCGCCGCCGCGAGCCGGTCGAGGTGGAAGGCCGTGAGCCGGCGGTTGATTCCGGTCGCCTTGGCGACATCGTCACGGGTGAGCGGTCGGCGGGCGTGGCGCACGACGCGGTAGACCTCGCGGCGGTGAGGCTCGGAGAGAAGCTGGGCAAGCTCCCAGGGAGGCGCGACCGGCCGCACCGCGGTGGCCTCGCCCGACTCGGTCATGATCGCCATTCTATCGACAACTATGATTAGCGATAGTAGCGTCACACCAGACGAAGCTGAAGCGACGAAGGGGCTGGCATGAGGCACTTCTCGTTCCGACCATCGCTCACCATGAAGGGCCGCAAGTTCAAAGGGCTCCGGGGTCTCGCCGGCAAGCCGCTGCACCCGCCGCTGACCGACGTCCCGATCACCGCATATCTTTTCGTCGCGGTCTTCGACGTGATCTCGATCGCGGTTCACAGCTCACATGGCGCGCTCGGTCATCAGATGTACCTGGCCGGCACCTGGACGTTGCTCGGCGGCGCCGCGGTGTCCGTCCTCACCGCCCTCACCGGCACCATCGACTGGTGGAAGTCGAGCGAAGCGGGCACGCAGGCGCGCCGCACGATCAACGCGCATGCCATCACGATGATCGTCGTCACCCTGATCGTGCTCGCCGACCTGATCGCGCGCCTCGCGTCGTACAACGACCGGATGTGGACGCCGGGCTGGATAGTCGCGCTGTCCGTGATCTCTGCCGTCCTGGTCAGCATCGGCGCGACCATCGGCGGCGGGCTCGTCTACGACTACGGCTTCAACGTCGAGACCGCAGGAGACCACCCCGTGTGGCACAAGAACGAGACCGACGTCTTCCCCGGGCAGGCCCACTAGTGAGCTCCTCGGTAACCGCCCTCGCCGACCAACGCATCCGCGAGTTCGGCACACCCGGCGGCGTCGACATCGAAGCGGCGGAGGTCGCCGCCGAGGCGCTCATGCGCGCTCTCGGCATGGACCCTGAGACACCGGGCCTCAGTGACACGCCGAAGCGGGTGGCGCGCGCCTACGCCGAGCTGCTGACCCCGCGCGATTTCACGCTCACGACGTTCCCGAACGACGAGAAGTACGACGAGCTGGTCCTCGCGAAGCGCATCCCCTTCACTTCGCTGTGCGAGCACCACCTGCTGCCCTTCGTCGGGACCGCGTCGGTGGGGTATCTGCCGGGGCCACGCATCCTGGGTCTGTCGAAGCTCGCACGTGTCGTCGAGCTGTTCGCCCGACGGCCACAGGTGCAGGAGCGCATGACCAAGCAGATCGCCGACTGGCTCGACACCCAGCTCGGCCCGCGGGGTGTCGGCGTCGTGATCGAGGCGGAGCACACCTGTATGACGCTTCGCGGCGTGCAGGCGCGTGGCTCCGCCACCGTGACGAGCTCGCTGACCGGGCTGCTGCGCACCGACGAGCGAACTCGAGCAGAGTTCCTCTCCTTGGCGAGCAGCTAGCGCCCTATCGACTAGCGCGCAAAGCGCGACGCTACTGCCCGGGCAATAGCTGCAGGGAGATGTCCTTGCAGTCGAGGATCACCTGGTAGCTCGACCCCGGACCCGTACCGTCCTGAGCCGTGACGCCGGCGAGGTTGCTCTGGTCAGGGGAGCCCGGTTGCTGAGCGGTGATGTTGGCGTTGAGCGCGAGCTCGTCGGCGGCGAGCTTGTCGAAGTGCTGCGGGTCGAGCTTTGCCGCCTGCTGCGCCAAGCTCACGGCGGCCTGGCCGTTTGTGTTGCAGGCCTGTTGAGCCAGGTGGTAGGCGTCAGGCGCCTTGCTCTTGACACTGCACGCCCCGACGAGGAGTGGCACCAGCACGACCGCCGCAATCCGCTTCACGCACGTCATATCGGCAGCCAACTCCTCCTCCTTTCCCCCGAAGTAGCACACAAAGTGGTCACCGAACCGGACAACGACGCCCGATCGACCACTGTTGGAAGGACTTTGTGTGCTACTTCGGACTGAGGCGGGCGAGTGCTTGCTCGGCTTCGGCGATGATCCGGTCGATCAGGTCGGCGCAGCCGGGAAGATCCTCGATCATCCCGACGACCTGGCCGCTCGCCATGACACCGAGGTCGACGCGGCCGTCCACCATCGCGGCGCGCAGCAGCATCGGGGTGTTGCCGGCCATGAGCACCTGCGACCAGGTCAGCTCCTGCGTCTTGCGCATCGCGGCACCCTCACGCAGCAGGTCGCGCCAGGTCAGCCCGGCGTCCTTGCGAAACCGCATCGCGTTGCGGGCCGCACCGCCGAAGCGACGTACGGCGGATGCCGACTCGAGCGTGTCGACCAGCTCGCTGCGCAGCACGCGGTGCGGGACCCCGTCCACCTGCTTGGTCACCACTGTGTCGCCGACCGACTTCGTGAGGTAGTGCTGCTTCACCGCGTCGGGCACCGGTGAGTCGCTGGTGAGTAGGAAGCGCGTGCCCATCGCGACGCCGCTCGCACCGTACGCCAGCGCCGCGACGAGACCGCGGCCGTCGAAATAGCCCCCGGCCGCCACGACCGGCACATGGCCGCCCACTGCGTCGACGACCTGCGGCAGCAACAGCGATGTCGGCACCGATCCCGTGTGGCCGCCACCCTCGCCGCCCTGCACGAGGACGGCGTCAACTCCCCACGCCACGACCTTCTCCGCATGCCGCTTCGCGCCGATCGACGGCATCACCAGCACTCCGCCGTCCTGCAGCTTCACGATCAGGTCCTGCTTGGGCGCCATCGCGAACGACGCGACGCGTACGCCCTCACGGATCAGCAGATCGACGCGGTCACTCACGTCCGGCTGGTCGGCGCGCATGTTCACGCCGAACGGCGCATCGGTCCGCTCGCGCACGTCCTTGATCGCGGCGGCGAGCTCGTCGTAGGTCATCGTGGCCGCGGCGAGGATGCCGAGGCCGCCGGCAGCGGACGTCGCCGCCGCGAGTCGGGGCGTCGCGACCCAGCCCATCCCGGTCTGCACGATCGGGTACCGAACCCCGACCAGCTCGGTGAACCTGGTGGACAGCGCGCGATGCACTACTCGGGTACTTCTTTGCCGCGAGTGTTCTTCGGGTCGAGCTCTGCGATCAGCGCAACCTCGGCCTCGGTCGGCTCCCGCGACACCGGTACCTCCGCGGGCAGCGCGAGCTCGAAGCCCGTCGCTGCGACCACCTCGTCGACGGTGACCCCGGGATGCACCGAGCGCAGCCGCATCCGGTGGTCAGGCGTCTCGAAGTCGAGCACGCAGAGGTTGGTCACGACGTGCCGCAGCTCGTGGTAGCGCGTCGCCGCCGAGCCGGCGGCAGCAGCGCGGTCGTAGCCGACGCCCGTGACGACGTCGACCGTCTCGACGAAGACGCGCGGTGAGTGGTTCGGCACCCAGTACGACGTCACGTTGTTGACGGTGTTGCCGGGCGCACCGCGGAAGCCGAGCAGCTGCGACTTCGGCTGCTTCATGTCGCCGATGGCGGCGAAGTTGTGGTTGCCGAACGGGTCGATCTGCGACCCGCCCATCATCACGTGACGGCGGCCCGACCAGACGACGTCGAACATCGTGCGATACGGGTTCCACGCTTCGACTGCGCCGTCGACGTCGGTGAACATCGCCTCGCCGTCGGTCATCACGAGGTCCGGCTCGAACGACCGGCGCGCGAGCAGACCTCCGATCCTCGGGATCGTCCCGATCGGGTTGGCGACGATCTCGCCGTCGCCGCGGAAGCACTCCGCAACGGCGACGACGCAGACGTCGGCACGACTTGGGTTCATCGTGCGGCGACCTTGCGCTGGTAGTCGGCCTCGCTGATGTCGATCCAGTCCGACCGCCACTGCTGCCACGCCTCGGCAGAGGCGGCACTCGCGGCGTACTCCTTCTGGAACGCTTCGTCGCGCTCGTAGTCCGGCGTGCACGACGTGAAGTGCGCGCCGTTCGGTGTCTCCGCGACGCCGTCGGTCCACAGCCGGCTGATTCGCTGCGTGTGGTGGCTGCCGAAGGCCGCGAGGTCAGCCGTGTCCACGATGCGTTCGCAGGTGACGAACGACTTCCCGGCGGACTGACACATCAGGTCGTCGAAGTAGAGGTCCGGACCGAGGAACTGCGCGTTGCCACCTGCGTCGGCCCGGTTCTGGTGGACGAGCGCGACGTCGAGTGGCAACGCCGGCATCGCGACGAGCTCTTCGCGGTCGTCGTACGGCGACATGACCGTTCGTATCTCGGGTTGCCTCGCGACGACGTCGGAGCCCAGGCCCACGCGCGTCGGCAGGAACGGCACCCGCCACGCAGCGGCCTGCAGCCCGAGCAGAAACATGCCCTCGTCGAGCTCGAGCGCATCGATCGAGCCCGCCTGGCGCGCCAGCCGGAAATGCGGCTCCAGTGCGATCGAGTCGAGCGAGACGAAGGCGAACACGACCTTGCGCACCATGCCGGCCGCGCACAGCAGGCCGACGTCAGGTCCGCCGTAGGACACGATGGTCAGGTCACGCAGCGAGGTCCGCAGCATCGCCCGGATCACCGCCATGGGCTTGCGGCGCGACCCCCAGCCACCGATGCCGATCGTCATGCCATCGTGCAGCTCGCCAACGATGTCGTCGACGCTGACTCGCTTGTCGGGCATCAGACCTTGTCGTCCTTCGGCTCTGCCGTCGCGGGCGAAGCCCAGCCGTCCCGCCGCTCGACGAACGAGTCGCGCGCCTCGTCCGAGACCCCGCTGAGGTTGAGCTCGAAAGTGAAGCCCTGCTCGAACCGGTAGGAACGCTTCACGTCGACCGGGTCGATGCCGTTGAGCGATGCCTTCGCGGCGCGAATCACCGTGGGGTTGATGGACGCGATCTGCACGGCGACCTCGCGCGCGGTGGCGCGGAGCCGCTGGCGTGGGACCACCTTCAACACCGAGCCGTACGACGCGAGCTCCTGCGCGGTCGCGCGCTCCGCCGTGTAGACCATGTGTCGCATCCGGTGCTGCGGCACGAGCCGGGCGAGGTGGGTAGCCGCGCCTAACGCTCCCTGCTTGACCTCTGGGAGGCCGAATGTCGCGTCGTCGGAGGCGATGATCACGTCGGCGTTGCCGACCAGCCCGATGCCGCCGCCCAGGCAGAAGCCCTGAACAGCCGCGACGACGGGGACGGCGCAGTCATAGACCGCGGCGAAGGCGGCAGCGCAACCCGCGTTGGCACCGAGCAGCGCCGTGAAACCCTCTGTCGACTGCATCTCCTTGATGTCGACGCCGGCGTTGAAGCCCTTCCCTTCGGCGGCGAGCAGGACCGCTCGAACCTCGCTGTTGTTCCCGGCCGCGGTCACGGCCTCAGCCAGCTCGAACCAGCCCGCCACGGTCAACGCGTTGACGGGAGGAACGTCGACGACGACCTCCGCGACATGGTCGCTGATCGACGTACTGATGGACACGGGCCCGACTTTCTGATGGGGCGTCAGATTCGGTGCAACCATATACGGGTGTCGGGAGATCTGAGCGGGCGCGTCGTGCTCGTCACGGGAGGGACGAAGGGCCTCGGGCGAGGCATCGCTGACGCCTTTCGCGGCGCCGGGGCGGACGTGCTCGTCTGTGCCCGCAACGCACCCGAGCACGCGGTCGATGGCTTCGTGGCCGCCGATCTGCGTGATCCGGAAGCCGCCAAGAGCGTGGTCACCGCCGCGGTCAACCGGTGGGGACGGCTCGACGTCGTCGTCAACAACGCCGGGGGTGCGCCACCGGCCGCGGCGGCGGAGGCGTCACCCAACTTCGTCGGCAAGGTGGTCGCGCTCAACCTCCTCGCCCCGCTGTACGTCGCGCAGGCCGCGTACGCCGTGATGAACGGCCAGGCTGATGGCGGGGTCATCATCAACATCGGCAGCCTGTCCGGCCACCGCGCGTCGCCCGGCAGCTCGGCGTACGGCGCCGCCAAGGCCGGCCTGTCGAACCTCACCGCGACGCTCGCGATGGAGTGGGCGCCCAAGGTCCGGGTCAACGAGGTGACCGTGGGCTACCTCGAGACCGAGCAGTCGGGTCTGTTCTACGGCGACGCTGCCGGGATCGCGCGCGTTGCCGAGACGATCCCGATGAAGCGGATGGCACAGCCGGCCGATGTCGCAGCGGCGTGCCTGTTTCTCGCTTCCGCGGAGGCGGCATTCGTGACGGGCGCGAATCTGGCGGTACACGGCGGCGGGGAGCCGCCCCCGTTCCTCTCGGCGGCGCAGCATGAACAGCGCGCGGAGCGCGACAGTGAACAGCGCGCGGAGCGCGACAGTGAATGACTTTGCGACCTATTACGATCGCGACCGTGGCCAAATCTGAAACCGCGTCAGGTACGCGCACGAAGCGCGCGGCCGCGCCCCTGCGCGCTGTCGACGGCCGCGTCCCCGGCCGCCGCGGCCTGGCCACCCGCAAGCGACTCGTGGAGTGCACCATCGACCTGTTGGGGTCGTCGTCGTACCGCGATCTGAAGGTCACTGACATCACGCGCGCGGCCGGGACCTCCCCCGCGACCTTCTACCAGTACTTCGTCGACCTCGAGAGCGTGTTGCTCGCGGTCGCGGAGCAGGCGGTCGAGGAAGGCCAGCAGCTCGTCGACCTGATCGCCGGGCGGCAGTGGGGCGGGGCGGCGGGTGTCACGAGTGCCGAGGCGCTCGTCGACGGCTTTCTCGACTTCTATCGGACCCACCGCCCGACCTTGCGTGTCGTCGACCTGTTGTCGATCGAAGGCGACCGCCGCTTCCGCCACCTCCGGACGCTCATCCTCAACGGGATGACAAAGGCGCTCGCCGCCGAGATCGAGAAGGTCCAGGGCAAGGGTGCCGAGGTCGACCCGATGGCGATGGCCGGCGCACTGATCGGCCTGCTGCCGCAGATGGCCGGCCACCAGGGTGGCTTCGAAGCGTGGGACATCTCGTTCGCGCACGTCCGGGAGGCGATGATCCGGCTCATCTACTGGGGCGTGACCGGTCCCAAGATCCCCAAGCGCTAGCCCGAGCGTTTTCGGGGTCGAAACGTGATCGAGCCGCCTTCCACGCTCTATGCCCTGACAGAAGACGGCCGCAACGTCGGCTACCAGGTGTTCGGCTCCGGCCCGGTCGACATCGTTCATCTGCCGCACTACGGCGGAATCGACGCCATCTGGGACGACCCGTCCTACGCAGCGTTTCTCGAACGGCTGGGCCGGATGGGCCGGGTCATCGCGATCGACACTCTCGGTCTCGGCTCATCTGACCCGTTGCGCGAGGGGGAAGAACAGACAGCGGATGTTATCGCCGCTGGTTACCTCGCGGTTCTCGATGCCTTGAAGGTCCCGGCAGCCACGATCGTCGCCTGGGGCGCACATTCGATCATCGCCCTCGCCTTCATGGCCGATCATCCGGAACGGATCGTCTCGGCTGTCCTGATCAACGGCTACGCCAGGCTCCGACGAACGCACGACTATCCCATCGGACTGTCGGATGCCGCGTTGGACTCCTACATCAGAAGAGTCGCGGAAGAATGGGGCACCGGGTCCAACGTCGAAGTGCTGGCGCCGAGTCGGGTCGGCGATCCAGCGTTTCGACGCTGGGTTGGTCGGTACGAACGTTTGGCTGTAGCGCGAGGTCCCTACGAGGTAGTCGCGCGCCTTGCGTTCGACTTCGACCTCCGTCACGCGCTGGGTTCCATCCAGGTGCCGATCCTGATGGTCAACCGCCGAGATTCGGTCTCCCCTCCGTTGGCTATCAGCCAGTACGTGGCGGATCGAACCCCTCGCGGACGACTCGAAGCCCTCGACGGAAAAGATCTGACCTTCTTCACGGAAGGCGTCGACGACGTCGCGGATGCGATTCAGGAGTTCATCACGGGCGCACCCGCGGTGCGCGAGCCGGACCGCAAGCTCGCAGCCATCCTGTTCACCGACATCGCCGGTTCGACGGCGTTGGCAAGCTCCATGGGCGACCGTGGGTGGACCGATCTGCTCGACCGGCACGACGCCGTAGTGGCGCGCGAACTCATGAGGTACGACGGTCGCAAGGTGAACCCGACCGGCGATGGCATGCTCGCGACGTTCGACAGCCCGGCGCGAGCCGTCCGATGCGGCCAGGCGATCATCGGGGCCGGCGCGTCCCTGAAGCTGCAGATCCGCGCCGGTGTCCACGTGGGCGAAGTCGAGGTTCGCGGGCAGGACATCGGCGGAATCGCGGTCCATATCGGTGCACGGGTCGCGGCCGACGCCGCGCCCGGAGAGTTGGTCGTCACGAGAACCGTCGTCGACCTGGTCGCCGGATCGGGTCTGGAGTTCACTGACCGCGGCGAGCACGAACTGAAGGGCGTCGCCGGTGCTTGGCGGTTGTTCACCGCCACTGGAGCATGACGCGACCGAAGATCCCAAGCGCTAGCGCACCGACGGCGGTCGCCTGAGTCGCCGAACAGTGGCACGCTGCGGACATGGCAAGCTGCGCGAGCTGCCGAGCGTCCGTGGCCGACGATGCCCGCTTCTGCTCGGGGTGCGGCGCGGAGATCAAGCGGGTCCGCGAGAGCGAGAAGGAGCGCAAGCTCGCCACCCTCCTGTTCGCCGACCTGGTCGGATCCACGGCATACGCCGCTGCGCGAGATGCCGAGCTGGTCCGTGACACCCTCGACCGCTACTACGACGCGATGACCGCGATCGTCGTCGAACACGGCGGCAGCGTGGAGAAGTTCATCGGCGATGCGGTGGTGGCCGTGTTCGGCGCTCCGCAGGCCCGGGAGGACCACGCGGAGCGGGCCTTGGACGTCGCGTTGCGGATGCAACAGCGGTTCGACGAGCTGTTCGGCGCCGAGCTCTCGCTGCGGATCGGCGTCAACACCGGCGAGTTCGTCGTCGGCCGCGCCAGCAGCCTCGAAGGCTACGTCACCGGCGATGCGGTCAACGTCGCGGCTCGGCTCGAACAGGCGGCGGGCGCCGGAGAGGTTTTCGTCGGCGAACGCACCGTGGCGGCAGTGGGATCGGCGTTCGAGTTCGATGAGGTCCAGGTCGTCGAGGCCAAGGGCAAGCCGGAGGGCGTCCCGGCGCGCCGTCTGGTCCGGCTGTTGGCCCCGGTCCGGCCGAGAGACCGGTTCATGGCGGCCTTCATCGGACGCGAGGAAGAGCTCGAGTCGCTCCGCACGAGATGGCAGGAGTGCGCCAGGCGGAGCCGGCCCGGGTTGTCGATCGTCCTGGGAGACCCGGGCGTCGGCAAGACAACGCTCGTCTCGCAGCTCCGGGCTCACCTCGCCGGCGAAGCGACGGTCCGCGTCGGCCGGTGCGTGTCGTTCGGCCGGAACGCAACCTTCAGCGCGCTGGCCGACATCCTCGGCGAAGACGCCGACGACGCAGTGGCGCGCCGGGAGATCCTCGCGATGGCACTCGGGGGCGCTGCCCCGGCCGGAGTGGACCCCCGAGTGGCGGCCGAACAGCTGCGGGCAGCGTGGGCGGATCACGTCACCGAGCTGGCAGCCCGCGGGCCCGTGCTCCTCATCGTCGAGGACATCCACTGGGCCAGCGCACCGCTGATCGCCGTCATCGAACGGATGCTCGCGGACGTGACGGGTCCGGTGTTGGTCCTGGCGACGAGTCGACCCGAACATCCGCCGCTGCCGGAGGGCGGTCACGTCATCCCCCTACACCCACTCTCCGACGCGCACATCGAGGCCTTGTTGATGCGTTTGGTGGGCGGCGACCTTCCGGCGCCGGCGCGAGCGAGGATCAGCCGCATCGCCGAGGGCAACCCGTTCTTCCTCGAGGAGGTCCTGGCCGCGCTCATCGACCAGGGGACGCTGGTTCGCCACGACCAGGGCTGGGAGTGGCTGGGCGACGTCGACACGCTGGAGGTCCCCGACACGGTGCAGGCGCTGCTGGCCGCTCGTCTCGATCTGTTGCCCGGCGCCGCCAAGCAGGCGGTTCAGGTGGCTGCGGTGATCGGGCGGGTGGTCGACCCGGCTGCCATCCGCGAGCTCGCCGACGGTGGCGATACCAGCGAGGCGGTCGCGCGAGACTTCCTGCGATGGGAAGGCGACGCCCTCGTCTTCAAGCATGCGCTGACCCGCGAGGTCGCCTACTCCAGTCTGCCGAAGACGCGCCGGGCTGTCTTGCACGCGCACTACGCGTCGTGGCTGAGCGCCCGGGGCGAGGACGACACGCCCCCCGGGCTGCTCGCCCACCACTACTGGCTGGCGGTGGACCCGGCAATCGCGGAACTGGCATGGCGCGGTCGCGAGGACGACCTGTCCACCCTCCGGCGCACGGCCCTGGACTGGTTGCGCCGCGCGGCCGACGCCGAGATCGCCCGCTACGACATCGGTGCCGCGCTCACCTTTCTCGACCAGGCCTCGCGGCTCGCGCCGGACGACGCCGCGCTGTGGCGGACCATCGGCCGCGCGAACGCGTTGAGGTACGCCGGACCGGCGTACTGGGAGTCGATGCAGCGCGCGATCGAGCTGACGTCGGATGCAGCGACGCTCGCCGCCATGTACGCCGAGCTGGCGGTCGAGTCCAGCTTGCGGGGCGCGATGTGGCCGAAACGCCCGCCACTCGATCTCCTTCGGAGCTGGTCGGAACGCGCCCTGTCGTTGGCGGCGGACGGCAGCCGCGCCAAGGCGCAGGCAGTGCTCGGCCTCGCCCTGATGAGCGACGACCCGGGCGAGGTCGACCGCGCCGTCGAAGCAGCTGAACAGCTCGCTGACCCCGACGTCGTCTCGCACAGCTATCTCTCGCGCGCGAGCTGCCACACTGAGTTCGGCGACTACGAAGCAGCGTTCGACTGGGCGAGGCGGCGCGAGCAGTTCGTCCCCACCATCAACGACCCCGACCATCTGTCGACCATCTACCAGCTGTGCGTGTCCACGGCGATTGGCATGGCCCGCTTCGCCGAGGCGAATGCGTATGTGCAGCGGATGGCCGACGTCTGCGAGCGGCTGACACCGCACCATGCCGTCCACGTCATGGGCGCACGAGTCTCGTTGTCCGAAGCGAGGGGCGACTGGAGCGCTGTCCGTGCCCTTCAGCCTGAGATCGAGCGCATGGTGTCGACGAACTCGGTGACACCCTGCTCCTACAACGCGCGACTGCTCCTCTCCTGCGCTGTCGCGTGCACCGTGACCGGAGACGAGCAGGAGTCGGGCCGGCTCGAGGCCGCGACCAGCGCGCTCGATCTCGAGGACTACCGCATGTGGTTCGACCCGCTACGTGCCAAACTCGCGCTCCAGCGCGGGGATCTCGCGTGGCTGACCGACCTCGCCGCGGGGGCCGGCTCGTGGGCGATGCCGCTGTACGTCCACTGCTTCGGGGTCGCGATGCACCTCGAGACGCTGCTCGCCTTGGGTGAGCTCGGTGACGCGATCAAGCTCGCGGAGGCGCGCGGCCAGCCCGGCAGCTACCTCGAGCCTTTTGCGCTGCGTGCGATCGGGATCGCCACGAACGACCCGGGGCGGCGTTCGCGCGCGGACGAACTGTTCCTTGCCATGGGGTTGCCCCGCCCAGGGCCGGGTTCGGTGCTCTGACCGGGCCCGGGTGTCTGCACGCGTCCCGACGCTCGGGGAGGCGATTCCCGTTGATCTCCAGGGTTATGCCAAGCCGAGAGCGGACTTACGTCGCGGCAGGCTGGTCGCACATCGCGGCGAGCGCAGTCAGCGGCGTCACAACCGCGCCGAGCAGTACCGCGAACAGCACCTG
>JAICMG010000032.1 GCA_025929365.1 Frankiaceae bacterium | reverse complement strand
CCGGGCGGCAAGTGGATTCCCCACGTGATTGCCGCGATGGACGAGCGCATCACCCACCTGCGCGCGACGACGATGCCCGACGCGGCCGGTCTCGTGCTCGCAAGCGACCGAAACGACGCTCGGGAGTACGCCGAGATCGTCAAGCGAATCACCGGGCACAAACCGGCGGTGATCCTTTCCGACGATCCGAAAGCGAGCAAGCGGCTCGAGCGCTTCACCCACTCCGACGAGCGGTTCGCGGTGTGCGTCCGGATGATCAGCGAAGGTGTCGACATCCCGCGCGCTGCCTGCCTGGCCTGGATGACGAGCTACCGGACACCGCTGTTCTTCGCGCAGGCCGTCGGACGGGTCGTGCGGTCGCGCCGGCCGGGTGAGTCCGCGACCGTCTTCCTGCCGGCGGTCAGGCCGCTGCTCGCGCTCGCCGCCGAGATCGAGCAGGCCCGAAACCACGTCATGCCACCGCGCGGCGACAACGGCGACACGCACGACCTCGATCCACTCGTCGCGATCGAGGACCGGCTCGTCGGACTCGACAGCTGGGAGGCGCTGGACTCCGACGCTGAGTTCGCCCACGTCCTCGAAGGTGGGCGGGCGGTCCTCGCGACCCAGGTCGCACATTCCGCAGAAGAGGAGGACTTCCTCGGCCTGCCCGGCCTGCTGACCGCCGAGCAGACCGCCTCGCTGCTCGCACGACGCGACGCGGCACACCGGAAGCGGGCAACTGCGGACGACTCGTTCGGCCGCCCGAAGGACACCGCGTGGCAATCGGCGGCCGGGCTGAAGAAGGAGATCCACGAGATGGTCGGCAAGCTTGCCGCCCGCCGGAAGATCACCCATGCCGCCGTCCACGCCCAGCTCCGCAAAGCCGTGCCGAGTCCCTCGACGTCACCGACCGAGGACGTGCTTGCCGCGCGCCGCGACTGGTTGATGGAGCGGCTCATCTGAGCGCGTTGAATCTGACATGGTGGCGAACGTGAATCGCGTCGCCGCCGGGTTCTTCAGCCTGACCGTGCCCGCTCCCTCCGACGACGACGGCAGCTACCTTCGCTGGCACCTGCTCGACCACATGCCCGAGCAGTACGGCATCCCCGGGATCGCCCTCGGCCTGCGCTGGATCGCTGACGGTGAGTACCCCGGACACCGGCTGGCGGCTGAGGGGGACCTTGCCGACGTCGGCAATGTCGTGTGCTACCTCATGTCGGAGCCGGTGCAGGAGACCTACGACACGTTCATGGACCTCGGCGCGCAGCTTCGCGACGTCGGACGGTTCCCGGAGGTGCGGCCCTCGCTTCAGACGAGACTGCTCGCGATCGACACGTGTCGTGCCGCGCCGGCTGTGCTCGTCTCATCAGACGTGGTGCCCTTCCGACCGCATCGCGGAGTCGTGCTGATCATCGAGGAGCTGAACGACGACAGGACCCAGTGGCGTGACTGGCTCGCGGCGGCGCACGAGCCGGCGGTGCTCGACGTTCCCGGCGTCGCGGGCGTCTGGTCGTTCCAGTCGACGGACGCGTGGCGGCTCCGCCCGACCTGCGAGGGACCGGCGCAGCGCAACACCCTGGTGTTCCTCGACGCCGACCCGATCGCGACGATGGCGGCGCTGGCGCCGATGCTCGAGCAGCGGTGGGCGGCAGGTGCGGTCCGGCCGCGCTTCGCCGGGCCGCTGCGCACCATGATCGACTGGGAAGCGTGGGGGAAGTAGTGCGACTGTCGCTCGTCACGCCGGTGCTCACGATGTTGCCGGGGGCGCATGCCCGCTGGGAGGAGACCGGCACGATCGAGGAGGTCGCGCAGATCGCCCAAGCCTGCGATCGGCTGGGCTACGACCACATCACCTGCAGTGAGCACGTCGGTGTGCCGGCGAGCGAGGCGCCGCGACGCGGCGCGACGTACTGGGATCCCCTGGCGACGTTCGGCTATCTCGCGGCTCGCACTGTGCGGGTCCGGCTCGCGACGAACGTCCTCGTCCTCGGCTACCACCATCCGCTCGAGATCGCGAAGCGCTACGGCACCCTCGACGTCGTCAGCGGCGGACGGCTGATCCTCGGCGTCGGCGTCGGCACCTTGAAGGAGGAGTTCGACCTGCTCGGCGCCCCGTACGACGACAGGGGGCCCAGAGGCGACGATGCCATCAGGGCACTGCGCGCGTCACTGTCTAAGCGTGAGCCGTCATACGAGGGGACGCACCACTCGTTTGCGGGGCTCGTCATCGATCCGTGCGCTGTCCAGGAGCGCGTCCCGATCTGGGTCGGCGGCCGCACGCGTCGCTCGCTTCGCCGTGCGGCCGAGCTCGGTGACGGCTGGACCCCGTTCGCGGTCTCGCCGGCGCAGGTCCGGGACTGGCTCGACCAGGTGGACCACGGGCCCGACTTCGAGGTCGTGCTCGCGCCGTCACGGCCACTCGACCCCGTCGAGGGCGCACAGGCCGCGGCGGATGAGCTCGGCACGCTCGGGGAGGCGGGGGCGACGATCGTCAAGGCCAGCCTCGTCCACCACTCCGTCGCGCACTGCATCGAGCAGCTCGAAGCGCTGGCCTTACTCGCCTGACCGCCGGTGCGCCGCCGGGTTGTAACACGCCCCGGGCATGCCGAGCATCTGCGCAGGCACGCAGCGGTTCGAGTTGCGACAGGCGCGTGGTGCGCCGTCGCCGGCGAGGATGCGCGCCGCGAGATCCGGCTCGGCGTAGAACGGCCGGCCGATGCCCACCAGGTCCGCGTGGCCGGAGTCGAGCACGTCGTTCACCTCCTCGGCCGTGCGTATGCCGCCGACGGCGAAGACCGGGATCGGCACCGTCGCCTTGACGGCCGCAAAGAGCTCGCGGTTCCACACCGGTTTGAAGGGCGCTCGCCTGGCGGCCCACCAGTAACCGAACCGCAGCGACGCCCGACGGGATCGGTTCGGGGCAGCGCGACGAAGCCGTTCCGCCATCGCCTTGTTGGCGCGCAGGTTGGTCGGCGCGTCGCCCCGCGCAAGGGTGGTGTCGGGCAGCACGGAGACGATCACCGGGGTGACCGCATCGAATCCCCACTCCGCCGCGAGGCGGGCGAGCTCGATCGCCTCCTGCTGCGACGAGTGCGGCAGTCCGAGCGGCGCCACCTCCGCCGGCACCTTGACGCTGCACGCGAAGTCCGCACCGGCGCGCTCCGCGACGGCCTCCCGGATCAACCTCAACACACGAGCCCGGTTGGCGAGCGATCCGCCGAACTCGTCGTTGCGCCGGTTGTAGAACGGCGACAGGAACTGGTCGAGCAGCTTGGCGTTCGCCGAGCCGAGTTGGATGCCGTCGTACCCAGCCTCTCGCGCCCAGGCCGCGACTTCGCCGTACCGGCCGGCCATCGCACGAACCTCGTCACCCGTCATCACGTGGACCGGGACACCACGAAAGGACGGGCGAACAAACCAGGGAAGCGGTGAGGCGGCGAGGATCGGGCCCTGCCGCCTCGAGGCGTACGGCTCGTGCCACGCCTCCATCGCGTAGATGCCGGCATGGCCGAGCTGAAGGAAGACCTTCGCCCCCGCGGCGTGCACCGCGTCCAGCATGGGTGCAAAGCGCAGCATCTTCTCCCGGGAGTCGACACAGGTCATTCCCGGCGAGGACCGGCCCTCGGGCCAGATGCATGACGACCCCTGGACGATCAGGCCGACGCCATGCTCAGCGTTGGTGACGAAGTGGCGCTGATACGTCGCGGCAGCATCGTCGCCATCGCCCGCACCCTCTAGGACCGGCGCGCGATAGAGCCGGTTGCGAACTGTCACGCCACCGAGGCGAAGGGGAGTGTCGAGCAGGCTCATCGCTCAGCTCTATTGATCGGACAACTCGGCTCGAGCCTGCTCGGCTGAGCGCACCCGGTTGCGGCCCGCACGTTTCGACGCGTAGAGCGCGCGGTCGGCGGAGCGGAGCAGCGTTGCGGCGTCACCACCATCGAACGGAAAGGTGGCGACCCCGACACTCGCAGTGACCTTCACATCCGTTGCGGCGTCCTGAACGGACAACCGCAACCTGTCCGCGAGGTTGAGCGCGAGGCCGGCCGAGCAGCCAGGGAGCACCGCGGCGAACTCCTCACCGCCATAACGGGCGATCGTGTCGTATGAACGAACCGTACGCTGCAACGCCCGGCTGATCTGACGCAGCACCATGTCGCCCGTGATGTGGCCGTACGCGTCGTTGAGCGCTTTGAAGTTGTCGATGTCGAGGAGCAGGACCGACAGCCGGCCGTCAGCGCGTGCCGCGCGCGACATCTCTCGGTCGAGTGCGCGGTCGAACGCGCGCCGGTTCGCCAGTTGTGTCAAGCCGTCGGTGATCGCAAGCTGACGCACCCGGCTCAACAGCTCCGCACTGCGAAGCGCGACGGCGCCGTGTCCGGCGAAGCGCTCGGTCGCGGCGATCACCCGCTGTTCGGAGCGACCACCCGCCCACGGGCCCAACGCCGCAGCGAGCACACCTGCCACACCGTCGGCGAGCAGCGGGACGACGATCACGTCGTGGGCGCCGGGCATCGCGGCGGCGAGCCACTCGTCGGCCACCGCATCGATGCGCTTCAGATGAATCGTCTTGCGGGAGCGCGCAGCCAATCTGACCACCGACGCCTCGGCGAGCTCAGGGTCGTCGTCGGCCGTCACGAGGCCATACATGGTCAGCAGCCGAGGCATCTCCTGCCGCATCTCGAACAGCGCCATCCGGTCATAGCCGAAGGCGTCGCCCAGGGCACCGAGCAGCAGGTTGCCGACGGTCTGCGCGTCTTCTGCGTTCTCCAGGTCGCGGCCGAGGTCGACCAGACGGTCCAGCTCGTCGCGCCGCCGCCGGACCTCACCCTGGTTGATGGAGGCCAGGATCGCGGTGGCACATGTCAGGACCCAGAGCGCAGCCAGGAATGCCGCGAGGCGGACCCACTCGCGATGGGTGGCGGCCGAGTCGCCGAACCCTTGCAGCGCGCCCTGCCATTGCGCGACGAAGAACGCAACCTGCACGATCGACTGCCAGACCGCGCAGGCCAGGCCGGTCCGGGCAGTTCCCAGCAGAGTGATGACGGTGATGTAGACGAGGACGAGGTAGCGGACCGGCCCGGTCGAGCCGCCCGACAGGTAGGTGGCAGCACCCAGGAAGGGACCATCGAGGCCGAGCGTTGCCCAAAACAACCAGCGGTAGAAGCCGCCGGTCAGCCACCGTGACATGGCCTCGATGCCGAGGGATGCGGCGAGGTAGCCCGCGGACAGCGCGATCAGCCAGGGCAGCGACGTACGCAGCTGGTCGCCGGGAAGGATCGCCGCATAGATCACCGAGGTGATCGCGAGAACCGCGCGCAGCAACCGCAGGTAGAGCGGACGCTCGCGTAGAGGGTCCAGCTCCCTGCTCGGCCGGAACGCCGTCTCGGCGGCGCGCGAGATCCGCATTACTACACCTGCTCGGTGTCCCCTACCGCTGACTTGACACCCGTTCGGAGCCCATCACCCCATGTGGGGGTAGCGCCAATCCAGTTGCGGACGGTGCGTCTCCTTGATCACCCGAGGGCTGGTCCAGCGCAGCAGGTTGTACGCCGAGCCCGCCTTGTCGTTGGTGCCGCTCGCTCTGGCGCCGCCGAAGGGCTGCTGGCCGACCACCGCCCCGGTGGGCTTGTCGTTGACGTAGAAGTTGCCCGCGGCATATCGCAGCCGACTGCTGGCGGTGTCGACTGCGGCCTGATCCGCCGCGAAGATCGCCCCGGTCAGGCCGTAGGGCGCGGTCCGGTCGACGAGCCCGAGGACCTGCTCGAAGTCGTGGTCTTCGTAGACGAACACGGCGAGAACCGGACCGAACAGCTCAGTGGTGAACGCTTCCTGCGTCGGATCCGTGCCGAGGAGAACGGTCGGCTCGATGTAGAAGCCCTCGCTGTCGTCGGCTCCGCCGCCGGCCAGTACCGATATCGAGGCGTCATCGCGGGCGCGACGGAGGGCGGCGTCCAGCCGGTCGAACGCGCGCCGATCGATGACGGCCCCCATGAACACGCGGAAGTCCGTCGGCTGCCCCATCGGGATCTCACGCACCGTGTCGGCGAGGTCGTCTCGCAGCCGCTCCCACACCGACCGGGCGATGTACGCACGTGACGGGGCTGAGCACTTCTGCCCTTGGTATTCGAATGCACCGCGCACGAGCGCGACCCGGAGCGCGTCGACGTCAGCTGAGGGATGGGCGACCACGAAGTCCTTGCCACCGGTCTCTCCGACCAGTCGAGGGAAGTCGCGGTAGGCGTCGAGGTTGTCCGCGACCGTCCGCCACAGC
The DNA here is from genome assembly GCA_025929365.1 of Frankiaceae bacterium. Classification (GTDB taxonomy): domain Bacteria; phylum Actinomycetota; class Actinomycetes; order JAFAQI01; family JAFAQI01; genus DASZTV01. The sequence continues at coordinate 18,030 of JAICMG010000032.1, read as the reverse complement.
CGTCGAAACGTCGGCGTCGACCCGGTGAAGTGGACGCCCGAGAGACGCCGGTCGACGAGCGCGACGTCACTGACCGCCGCGCCGTCGCCGGTGACCAGGTTGATGACTCCCGGCGGCAGGCCGGCAGCCTCGAGCAGCCGCATGATGTGGTGGGCGGCGAGCCCCTGTGTCGGTGAGGGCTTCCACACGACAGGCACACCCATCAGCGCCGGTGCGGTCGGGAGGTTTCCCGCGATCGAGGTGAAGTTGAACGGAGTGATCGCCAGCACAAAGCCCTCGAGCGGTCGATGGTCGAAGCTGTTGGTGGCATCGGGGGTCGAGATCGGTTGCTCCGCCTCGATCCGCTTGGCGAAGGCGACGTTGAACCGCCAGAAGTCGATCAGCTCGCAGGCTGCATCGATCTCCGCCTGATAGCAGGTCTTCGACTGGCCCAGCATCGTTGCTGCGTTCAGGGCATCGCGCCACGGTCCTGCGAGCAGATCAGCCGCGGTAAGGAAGATCGACGCGCGCTCGTCGAGGCTGCGGCGCCGCCACTCGACGCCCGCGCGCATGGCCGCTGCCACGGCCGACGACACGTCGGCGGCGGAAGCCTGCCACGTGCGCCCCAGCACGGCGGCGTGCCGATGCGGCTGCACGACATCGATCAGCTCCCCGCCGCCGGCTCGCTGCTCACCGTCGATGGTCAGGGTGAGGTCGATCGGACCGTCGCTTTCGGCCGTGGCCAAGGCCGCGTCGAGCGACGCGCGCTCGGCCGAGTCCGGCGCGTACGCACGCACGGGCTCGTTCGCGGGTAGCTCAGTTCCCACGTCCATCACGCCGATCCTGCCACTGCGCCCCGACCGGCCGCGCGATCAGTCGAGCAGGAAGGGCAGCTCCTGGACGCCGTACCAGCCCAGCTCTGCCGCTTCGGCCTCGCCGAGTGCGAAGTCCACGTCGTCGGGGGACGCGGAACGATCACGAAGCAGCGTGACCGCCGTGACCACCGCCGGCTCGGCATCGGCGTCGACAAGGGCACTCGCCCACAGCGCCGATGCCACAGGTTCCCGCAGGCGCAATGCCCCGCGCTCCTCGTGATCGAGCCTCACCTGACTTTCGGGCACCTCGGCGGCGAGCACCACCCGCCGCGGCGCCGCCTCGGTGTCGGCAGCCAGCAGGTCGAGCGCGGCCACCGCGGCGAGTGAGGCAGCGGCGTGCTCGAGCTCCTCCGCGTCGCCCTCGCGGTACCACTCGCGCAGTGACGGGGTCACGGCGTATGCAGGACCGGCGGCAACCGCCTGACCGCTGGCCAGCCAGTCCCGCAGCAGCGAGACGGTTGCGGGCAGGTAGACCCGCACGCGCGGCCTCGTTACCCAGCTTCGGAAAGCGGCGGGGTGACGTCGGCAAGTGCCGCGGCAGTCGTGCGAAGCGCGGTGTCGAGGACCACGCCCCTTCGGCGATGATCCATCAGGTTCACCCCGATCGCCTCGAGATCCTCGCGGCCCGGGCCCAGGAGGGTGACCGCAGTGCCGGAGCGGCGCACCTTTCCGGCTTCATTCAGCACCCGCTTCGTCATCGCCCGGCGGAAGCGGCGCTCCATCCGCGCGACGACCGTGGTCGGCTCGTCGTAGTCGAAGGAGATCATCGGGGCGAGCACGATCACCTCGTCGAGTCCACGGCCGGCGAGCAGGTCCAGCGACGTCGGCGACAGGGCACCGCCGTCGACGTAGCAGTGGTCGGCGATCTGCACCGGCGCGAACCAGCCGGGAATGGAGCACGACGCCATGACGGCCTCGGCCAGGCTCGCCTGCGGCGCTCCCGCCGACCCGAACGCGACGCGCTTGCCGCTGTCGTAGTCCATCGCGATCATCCACGCGGTGGGGTGCTCGGGCCAGGCGCCGTCCGGGTTCACCTGATGGACGAGGTCTTCGAGGGCTGCGAGAGTGCCCCGGCCTCGCGGTGCCAACCCGGACAACGCGGCGAGCACCGGCACCCGGCGCGGGTGCAGCACGGTCTTGGCGAGCAGCGACGCGGATCCGATGCGCAGCTGAGGGCGCGGCGGCAAGGTGCCACCCGCCGCCGTGTCGGGATCGAACCCGATGTCGGGATCGCCCGGCGCCACGATGCCACGCTGATGGTTGACCAGCGTCTCCACGCCCAGACCGCAAGCGAGCATCGCCCCGACGACCGCGCCGGCCGATGTCCCGACAACGGTCTCCGCATCACGCGGGTCCCAGACGTAGGCGTCAGCGAGCGCCGACAGCGCGCCGATCATCCACGCGGCGCCCAACACCCCGCCCCCACCGAGGACGAGGCCAACGCGTTTCGTCGGTTCGGCGCTCATTTCGCACTCTCCGCCGGCTTCATCACTTAGCTGTTTCCAGCAACTCCGCCAGCGAATCCTCGATGCACGTTGCGAGCACATCGATGTCAGGCATCGCGTCGCGGTCGCAGTTCATCCCGTAGTAGACGCCGCCGTTGTACGACATCAAGCCGATCGTCACCGCCTGCCCCTTCGCGAGCGGCACCACCGGGAAGCAGTCGTCCATCTGGGCGCCGGCGGCATATAGCGGGAACTGCGGACCGGGCACATTCGTCACGATCACATTGAACAGGCGGCGGGACAGGCCCGCGCCGAGGCGCGCCGCAGCGGAGTGAATCGTCGGGGGCGCAAATCCGGTCAGTCTGACGAGCACATCGGCGCCGACCGACTGCCCCGACTCCTTGTGGCCCTGCATCGCGTAGCTGATCTGATGCAGCCGGACGACCGGACTCGGCTCGCCCACGGGGAGGTCGACGAAGTACGACGAGACCCGGTTCCCTAGTCCCCCCGCCTCGCCCTCGGACCGGACGCTGACCGGCACCATCGCCCGGACGGTCGTACTCGGGACGACCGACTCGCCCCGGGTCAGCAGCCACGCGCGGAGCGCGCCGGCCACCGTTGCGAGAACCACGTCGTTGACGGTGCCCCCGTGTGTCTTCCGGATGCGCTTGTAGTCGTCGAGCGAGGTCGACGCCATCCCGAAGCGGCGTTGCTCGCCGATCGTGGTGTTGAGCGGGCTGTCCGGCGCGGATCGCAACGACGTCCGAGCCACGGACGCGATCCCACCGAGTGCGCCCAGCGCCCGCCCGCCGAGTGCGCGAGCGTCACCTATCCCGGAGCGGATCGTTTCGAGGGCGACCGTCGGCCGCCGCAGCGTGTCGGCGAACGCGCCGAGGACAAGTCCGGCCCGGCTCGGTTCGGGCCTCGGCACCCAGCTGTCGTCGGGGGTCTCCTGGGGAGTGGGAGACACATCGAGCAGCACGGTGCCGATGTCGACCGCACTGATCCCATCGACCATCGCGTGGTGGGTCTTGGTGATGATCGCAAAGCGGCCGTCGGCCAGCCCCTCGACGAGGTAGATCTCCCAAAGCGGGCGCGCCCGGTCGAGTGGCCGTGCCTGGAGCCGGCCGACGAGCGCACGCAGCTGGTCGTCGTCACCCGGCTTCGGCAGCGCACTTCGCCGGACGTGGTAGGTGATGTCGAAGTCCTCGTCGTCGACCCACACCGGGTTGGCGAGATGCCCGGGAACCCACCTGAGCTTCTGGCGGTACCTCGGCACCAGCGAGATGCGCCGCGCGACCAGTGCGCAGAACGCGTCGTAGTCGAAGGACTGACCGTCAGGCGGCGTGAACCGCGCAACGCTTCCCACATGCATGGCCGTCGTCGGCGACTCCATATAAAGGAAGGAGGCATCGAGAGCAGAAAGGCGTTCGGTCACTTCTTGAGTCTTCCAGGCTCAGCGCGTCTCAACCACGCAGGGTGATCCCCAAGAGCCTTTCGAGCTCCTCGATCGTCTGTTGGGGAGTGACGTGGTGCACCCCGCTCATGCCGACTGCCGCCGCGCCGCGAATGTTCGGGGCGAGGTCGTCGACGAAGACACAGTCCTCAGGAGCGAGCCCAAGCCGGTCGGCCGCCAGCAGATAGATCTCCGCGTCGGGCTTGCGCATCCCCACCTCGCCGGAGATCACGACGACATCGAACAAGTCCTCCCAGTGCTCGCGCGGGTAGTCCAGCCCCCAAGAGTTCGACAGCAAGGCGGTCGCCAGACCCGCCGCCTTCGCATGCCGCAGAACCTCTGCCATCTGCGGCTCCCAGCCGGAGCCGGAGAACATCCGGGTCAGGAGTCCTTCCGCCTCGACGGGACGGCCGTCCACGGTCGTCAACCGGGCGGCGAGCTGCCGCTCGAAGTCGGGGACCTCGACCTCGCCGCGCTCGAGCGCATGCACCGGGCTGTCCCCGGCATCGGTTCCGTAGGACAGACCGAGCCAGTCCCGCATCGCCGTCTTGAAGCTCGCGGGGTCGATCCCGTCGCTGTCCAGCCAGGAGTCGGTCGTGTTCAACAGCGGGGAGGTCAGCACGCCGCCATAGTCGAAGATCAGCGCCTTGAACGCGGTCACGTCCGCCACTCCACCCGCCATCGGCAACCGCGCCGGCATTCGCCGGCACCTCCCATTGACCTTACGGAGTTGGCGGCGCACAGGTCGGGCTCGGGGTCGTCGAGGGCGCGCCGCTTGCCGTCGCGAGGATCGCGCGGTCGGCTGCCTCTGCCGCCGCGGCGGGGACGAGGCCGCGGTACCTCGGGCCGACGTCGAGCTCGAGGACGCCGCGGCCGGCGACCTCCCTCATGGTGGCGTCGGCGAACTCTGCCGCGACCAGCCGGGCCGACTGCAGCCGATCGGCGCTGTACTGGACCGTCGCCACACCCTTGCCCCGGAACGGCGTGTTGCCGACCGCACCGACCCGAAAATGACGCCGTCGCAGCTCGTGGGCGACTTCGGACGCCAGCCCTGTCTTGAGCGTCGCGTTGCGCACCGTGACGGGAGCCTGCTGCGCCGCCGGAGGCGTCGGGTGGGCTGAGGGGCACGGCGCAAGCAGCGCCACCGAGCGCTTCGAGTGGGCGGAGAAGTGGCGGTATCCGGCGTACCCGCCGCCAGCGAGGACCACCACGACGGTCGCCACGGCGAACCGGCGTCGCCAGTTGCGATGCTTTCGCCGCGGCGAAAGATCGCCACGCCCCGGGATTGTCACGGCCCCCGATGCTAGAGAATGACGCTGCCGCGACCTCTCTCACGCTGGAGCAATTCATGGACTTCGCCCTGTCGGCCACCGCCGAGGACTACGCCAAGCGCCTCGAGGAGTTCATGGACTCCCACGTCTACCCCGCCGAGAAGGTCTACCGCGAGCAACGCGAGGCGCTCGTCGCCGAGGGGCGCGGCCATTACGTTCCGCAGGTCATCGAGGACCTCAAGGTCGAGGCACGCAGCCGCGGGCTGTGGAACCTCTTCCTGCCGGCGGAGTCAGGACTGAGCAACGTCGACTACGCCCACCTCGCCGAGATCACGGGTCGCTCGCCACACCTCGCGCCTGAGGCGATCAACTGCGCGGCGCCCGACACCGGCAACATGGAGGTTCTCCACCTGTTCGGCACGGCCGAGCAGAAGGAGCGCTGGCTGCGCCCACTGCTCGACGGCGAGATCCGTTCGGCCTTCGCCATGACCGAGCCGGCGGTCGCGTCCTCCGACGCGACGAACATCTCGACCCGGATTGAGCGCGATGGCGATGACTACGTCATCAACGGCCGCAAGTGGTGGATCAGCGGATCTGCCGATCCGCGCTGCGCGGTCATGATCGTCATGGGCAAGACGAACCCCGATGCATCGGCGCACGCCCAGCAGTCGATGATCCTGGTCCCGATGGACACTCCGGGCGTCACGGTCGTCCGCCCGCTGCCGGTTTTCGGCTATTGGGACCAGCACGGCCACTGCGAGATCGCCTTCGACAACGTCCGGGTGCCGGCGTCGAACCTCATCGCGGACGAAGGCGCCGGTTTCGCGATCGCACAGGCACGCCTTGGACCGGGCCGAATCCACCACTGCATGCGGGCAATCGGAATGTCGGAGCGGGCGCTCGAGCTGATGTGTCGTCGCGCCGTGTCACGAGTGGCCTTCGGCAAGCCGATCGCGCAACAGGGCACCGTCCAGGCGGACATCGCCGAAGCCCGCATGGCCATCGAGCAGGCGCGGCTGCTGACGCTGAAGACGGCCTGGCTCATCGACACCGTTGGCGCAAAGGGAGCACGGAGCGAGGTCGCGGCAATCAAGGTGATTGCGCCGCGGGTCGCCTGCCATGTCATCGACCGAGCCATTCAGGTTCACGGCGGGGGCGGGGTCAGCGACGACTTCCCCCTCGCCGAGATGTACGCGCACGCACGCACGCTGCGGATCGCCGACGGACCGGACGAGGTCCACATCCGCTCGGTCGCCCGCCAGGAGCTAGGACCTTACCTGCATTAGGCGGCCGCGCCATCGCGGCGCGGCGGCCGGCGCCGGGTCCCCCGCGATCCGGCGCGCCAGACCAGCGAGCGCCTGACGAGCCGGTGATCCCGGGGCGACCTCCGCCCAGGTGCGTCCGGTCGCGATCGCGGCATCGGCCGTCGATGGGTCATCCGGCACCATCACTGCCTCCCCGATGTCGGCGTACCGCCCGAGTGCGAGTGCGATCTGCTGAGCCGGGTCGCCCCGCCCGATCGCCGATCGCCGCACCCGGTTGATGACCGTGAGGTGTGGGGAGCCCTGGCCGGCAGTCGGCAGATCGCCGACCGCGCCGACGAACCGCGCGATGCCGACCGGATCGGCCGCGGCAACCGCGATCGTGAGATCCGCCGCGCGCAGCACGCTGACGGCTGCACCGTTGCGACGGGGCGCGACCGTGTCGTAGGACAGCTCTTCGTCCTGCTCGACGCAGAACCCGACATCGACCACCACGAAGTCGAACGCGCGTCGCGCCCGGTCGACGACGACCTCGAGCAAGGCAGGCCGAATCTCCGGCCAGCGATGCGCCGCGGTGATGCCGGTGAGCACGCGAAGCCGTGGTCGCACCTCGACCGACAGCCGTCGCAGCATCGATTCGTCCAGGCTCCCGGCGTTCGCTGCGCGACATGCAGCGGCCACACCGGAGCCGTCGTCGAGCAGGCCGACGAGCTGGGCAACCGCCGCGCTGTACGTGTCGAGGTCGACGCAAAGGGCCGAATGGCCAAGGCCGGCCAGCTCAGAGGCCAGATTGACCGCGACCACGCTGCGTCCCGGCGCTCCGGCCGCTCCCCACACCGCGACGAGCCGACCGCCCCCGCCACCCACCTCGGGATCAGCCGGATACGGCGGAGCCGGCGGCCCTGCGGGTCCGTGGTCCCGAACCGCGCCGACCACCGCGGCCGCGACCCTTGCGGCGACCGCGCCATCAGCGACGACGACCTCGATACCGAGCCGGCGCAGCCGCTCATGTGTCGCCTGGTCGTCGGGAGCGAGCGCGACGACCGCCAACCCCGTGTCATGCAGCCGATGCACCGTGGCGCGATCGAGCCGTCGCAGGTCCGAAGAGAGGACCACGGCCTGCGCCAGTCCGGCCGCGCCTGCGGCAAGCAGGTCCGCGACGTCGACACAGCGGCGCACGACCGTCACCCCGAGGTCGGTGTCGTGCAGCCCGGCTGCCAGCTCGGCTTCGCGGCGCGAGTCACTGATCGCGGTCAGCACGGTGACGTTCACCGCACACCGTTCGTTTCGGGGCTCGAGCTCGGCGGTGGGGCGCTGACGGCGGCGACCGCCGGACCCGGAACTCTCACCACGTCAATCGTTCCGCCTTCCACTGCCCGCACGACCTGAGCGACGCTTGTGGCCGGCACCTCGATGACCACGGACAAGGTGCCGCTGCTCGACAGCGCGCCCGAACCGCCGACCGAGTCGACCGCTGCGGCGCCGATGACCAGCCGCGGACGCACAGGTTTGTCACCGGTCGGAGACTTCGTGGTGACGTAGACGTCGACGACATCGTCTCGGGCCAGATCGAGCGGTGCATGGCCCATGCCCACGGGAACCGTCACGAGACGTTCACCGACGAGCGCATTCGGGGCGCCGCTCAGCGCCGCGAGAGGCAACAGCTCGCCGGCCGCGACGTAGCGCACGACCACGTAGCCGACAGGCGGCCGGCCGGCAGCGATGTAACGCCCGCCCTGTCCGTCGAAGCGCACTCGCCCGACGATCAAGTCATCGGCAACGAGATGCTGGCCGGGCACCAGAGCCCGTCGTGCGACGTACACCGTTGCGTACCGGTCGGCCGCAGCGAGGACGTGGGCACCGATCACGATCGGGACCACAACGATGACGACACCGATCAAGAACCGGACATCGAACCAGCGCGGCGGCGTCAGGCGGCGTGCCGGAGGTGGTGGGTCGCTCGACAACGAAGGCTCCTTCCTTCCGGCGCGCGATCCTGCCGCAGAGCCGCATGACGCCAAGGGCGTCGTCCACAGCTACTCCAGACGCGGACGGAGTGCAGCGACTGCTGAGAGCGAGAGGGTTCGGATGCCGCGCACGGATGCGGCTCGGCGCGGCTCGTCGAGGGGGTGTTCGGCAAGGTCGAGGTAGTCCGTCCCGACTCGGTCGACGGTGCCCGTGACAACCAGCCCGTTGGCGAGAACGACCGCGGTGACGGTGCGGTCACGAGCGAGCACGCGCAGCACTGGTCCCAATCCGTTGTCGCCTGCAGCAACACCTTCGCCGGGCATCTCGCGCGGGGCCAACGGAAGATCTCGTGCTGCCACGACGAACCGGGTTGCGATCACAGCGGGTGGCGCGCCAACGACGTCGAGCATCAGCCACCCGGACCCGACCCGGCGAACCTCTCCTGTCACCACCCCCATCCCGGTGACGTGCAGCTCGACGATTCGACTGCTCGCTCCGCGAAGCCGCCCGTCGAACGACGTTGCCGCAAGCTCCCGACGCGTGCGGTCGGCCACCTGCACGGCGAGCTCATCGTCAGCCGCCGCAGCGATCTGCGTCTCGAGATCTTCGAACAACCGGTCCCATCGCATCGGCGGGAGTGTCGCAGCCATCCGGTCGCCCACAGCCGAACAAACCGTCTTGACCACGACCGTCCGCAGCCCGCACCCTCCCGCACCGGTCCCGCTATCGGAGGCAGCCAATGACGGATGACAAGCCGCGTGAGCATCAGATGGCAAAGGTGCTGACACTGCCGAAGGCGCTGACGCTGCGTCGCGCTCCGCGCCTCGAGGGACCGTACGACGACGAGCACCCGGAGCCGCCCCGTCTGGTCGACGGAAGTCTCGCGCTCGCGTTCCCGCCCTCGGTCAGCAGTGCGCTGCCACTTCGCCTGGTGCCGCCGGCGCGAGCCGCCGAACCCGAGCAGACCACGGAGCAGCCGCTCCGAGCTCCCGACCCTCGCCGGTTCGTCGCGCCGTTCTCGCAAGGCATCGCGGAGGTCCTGATGGGACTCCGGCCGCCCCAGCAGCTCGCCCAGGCGACCACGCTCGAGGTCCTCGGCCAACTCGAGCGCAACGCCGGCCGGCTGGCGCCTCGGCGGGGGGCACGCGGTGGCGATCGCAGCCGTCCGCGAGTCTCGTCGGTCCGGCTCTGCGAGCCGTGTCCCGGCGTGGCGGAGGTGTGCGCGGTGATCGACACCGGCACCCGGCGCCGCGCCCTCGCACTGCGGCTCGAGGCCGTCGGTGGCCGGTGGCAGTGCACGGTGATCAGGGTCGGGTGAGCGCAAGGCGAAGTGCGCCGCGCGTGCGCTGTCCGCAGTAACGGATCCTGTCCGGTCACTGCCATTGCCTGTCGAGGCCGTGGGGATAGATGGATCCGCTCTGGTGCCGGTGCCCCGCCGATCTCTATGTTCCGCCCCCATTCAGACAGGGGGAACTCGAATGCAGCTCGTGCTCTTGGATCGGCTCGAACCGGCGCCGGAACCCGCACCGCAACCCATGTTGCGGCTCGTCACCGACCTCCCGCGACCGCAACCCGAGCGCCGCTCGACCGGCTCGTCGCGGCGGGACCCACGGCCGGTCGCCGAGAACTTCGCCCGCGGCGTGGCGGAGGTCCTGGTCCGGGCGCGAAGCGTCGACCAGTTGCGCGACCTCGCAACCTTCGAGGTCATCCGTGTCATCGAGCGCGCTGCCGGACGGCAGCAACGCCGCAGCGGACAGCGGTCGGCGCAACCGCGGCTGCGTTCGGTGCATCTGGGATCACCGACCCCGGGCGTGATCGAGGCATGCGCGGTCGTCGAAGGCGATGTCCGCACGCACGCGTTCGCGTTCCGGCTCGACTACATCCGCGACCGCTGGCGCTGCACCGTCCTGCAGCTGGGCTAGCCGCTACGCCGCACCAGGAGCTCCATGACAGCGCTTGTACTTGCGGCCAGACCCGCAGGGACACGGCGCATTGCGCGAGGCGTTCGCGAAGCCGGTGCCGGCCGAAGCCGACGGAGCCGAACTGCGCTGCACCCCACCTTCGCCGTCGACGGTGGGTGCAGAGTACTGAAGGTTGGCGGCCGGCTGATGGCTCGGCGCACCGATCGCCCGGCCGATGACGTCCTGCACCCTGTCCCGGTCGGCACTGTCCCGGTCGGCACTGTCCCGGTCTGTCGCCGGCTCAGCGGCCGGGACGTCGGCGTCGAGCTTGCGAATCCCGAACCCCGGCGGGAGCGGCATGCCCATCGACTCTGCGGGCTCGTCACCGGCAACCAGCCCATCGGTCTCGAGCTCGAGGGTCACGTCTCCCCCGACGGCCGCGAGCGCCGCCTCGGCAGCCGTCAGCTCCTCCGTGCTCACCTGGACGTAGAACAGGAAGCCGACGGCTTCCTCCTTGATGCCGTCCATCATGGCGGAGAACATGTCGTACGCCTCGCGCTGATACTCGATCAACGGGTCACGCTGACCGTAGCCGCGAAGCTGAATGCCTTCTTGCAGGTAGTCCATCTCGTAGAGGTGCTCGCGCCACCTCCGGTCGAGCACCTCGAGCAGAACCCGTCGCTCGAGCTCGCGCATGAGGGGCTCGTCGCTGCCGGGCGCGTTGCCCAGCGCGGCTTCGCGCTTGTCGTACGCCGTCTGCGCGTCCGCGCAGAGCTCGTCGATCAGGAACTCCGCCGTCAGGCCGCCGCCGGAGCGCTCGTCGAGCTCGTCGACCGTGACGCCGATGGGGTAGAGCTGCTTGAGGTTGTTCCACAGCCCGTCGAGATCCCAGTCCTCCGCGTACCCGTCACCCGTCGCACCCGCGACGTAGGCCGTGACGACGTCGTCGATCATGTGGCGCACCTGCTCGTGCAGGTCCTCGCCGGAAAGGACGCGGCGCCGCTCGTCATAGATGACGGTCCGCTGCTTGTTGAGCACCTCGTCGTACTTCAGGACGTTCTTGCGGATCTCGAAGTTCTGCTGCTCGATCTGGGTCTGCGCGGAGCGGATCGATCGCGACACCATCTTGGACTCGATCGGGATGTCCTCCGGAAGATTGAGGCGGTCCATGATCGCCTCAACCATGTGCGCGTTGAACAGCCGCATCAGGTCGTCACCGAGGGACAGGTAGAAGCGCGACTCGCCGGGGTCGCCCTGCCGTCCAGAACGGCCCCGAAGCTGGTTGTCGATGCGGCGCGAGTCGTGGCGCTCGGTGCCGAGAACGTACAGACCGCCGATGCCGACGACTTCTTCGTGCTCCGTCGCGACCGACTGCTGAGAGGACTGCAGCGATGCCGGCCATGCGGCCTCGTAGTCCTCAGCGGTATCGACCGGTGACAGCCCGCGGCGGCTGAGCTCGGCAGCCGCGAGCACCTCGGGGTTCCCACCGAGCATGATGTCGGTGCCGCGACCTGCCATGTTCGTCGCGACAGTGACCGCGCCCTTGCGGCCGGCTTGCGCGATGATCGCCGCTTCCTTCTCGTGGAACTTCGCGTTGAGGACCTCGTGCGGCACGCCGCGACGCAACAGCAGCCCTGACAGGTGCTCGCTCTTCTCGACGCTTGTCGTGCCGACGAGGACCGGCTGACCCTTCTCGTGCCGCTCGACGATGTCCTCGACCACGGCCGCCCACTTCGCGTCCTCGGTCTTGTAGACGATGTCGGGTTGGTCGATCCGGATCATGTCGCGGTTCGTCGGAATCGGGACGACGCCGAGCTTGTAGACCTGGTCGAACTCCGCGGCCTCGGTCGCGGCGGTACCGGTCATCCCGGCGAGCTTGTCGTAGAGCCGGAAGTAGTTCTGCAGCGTGATCGTGGCGAGGGTCTGGTTCTCCTGCTTGATCTCGACGCCCTCTTTGGCCTCGATCGCCTGGTGCATGCCCTCGTTGTAGCGGCGCCCGTGCAGGATGCGGCCGGTGAACTCGTCGACGATGAGCACCTCGCCGTTCATCACGACGTAGTCCTTGTCGCGCTTGAACAGCTCCTTCGCCTTCAGCGCGTTGTTCAGGTAACCGACCAGGGGCGTGTTGACTGCCTCGTAGAGGTTCTCGATTCCGAGCTCGTCCTCGACGCGCTCGACGGCGGACTCGAGCACACTCATCGTGCGCTTTCCCTCGTCGCACTCGTAGTCGACGTCGCGGGTCAGCCGGTTCGCAATCCGTGCGAACTCGATGTACCACTTCGCGTTGTGCTCTGCCGGCCCGCTGATGATCAGCGGCGTGCGGGCCTCGTCCACGAGGATCGAGTCGACCTCGTCGACGATCGCGTAGTTGTGACCGCGTTGGACGAGGTCTTCGACGGCCCACGCCATGTTGTCGCGCAGGTAGTCGAACCCGAACTCGTTGTTCGTCCCGTACGTGATGTCGCAGGCGTACTGCTCGCGGCGGACCACGGGGGGCTGCTGCGCGAGGATGACACCGACGCTGAGCCCGAGGAAGCGGTGGATCCGACCCATCCACTCGGCGTCGCGCTTGGCGAGGTAGTCGTTTGTCGTGACGACGTGGACGCCGTCGCCGGACAGCGCGTTGAGATACGCCGGCATCACTCCTGTCAGCGTCTTGCCCTCGCCGGTCCTCATCTCCGCGATGTTGCCCATGTGAAGCGCCGCGGCGCCCATGATCTGAACATGGAAGGGCCGCTGGCCCAGCGTGCGCGTCGCGGCCTCCCGAACGACGGCGAATGCCTCGACCATCAGGTCGTCGAGGGACTCACCCTCCGCGTAGCGCTTCTTGAACTCCTCGGTCTGTCCGCGCAGCTCCTCGTCGGACATTGCGGTGAAGTCCTCGGCCAGCAGCTCGACCTGGTCTGCGATCGACTCGAGCTTGCGCAGGATCTTGGTCTCGCCGGCGCGCATGATCCGGTCGAACACGGCCACTTGGCGGCTCTCCAGACACGTCGGTAGCAGGCGTCGCAGGCCGTTCGCAGGCCCGCGTGGGCCAGTCTAGGCCGAGCGTGCGCCGGCGTTATCCGCTCTCAGCGGAAGGCGCTATCCGGGCTGTTCGGACAGCCATTCGGCGAAGGTCTGCCGTCCGCGCCGGCCGTCCCCGTCGGGCAGCAGCCCTCCCGCGGCAAGCGCTTTGCCGGTGGCGCCGAGAAGCCGGAACGGTACGACGACCCGGCGGCTGCCGCGGGAACGAAGCACGAGGCGCGCCAGGTCCGGCATCGCGTGCACCTCAGGACCCGCGATGTCACCTGCCATGCCCGCCGGCGATGCGAGCGCGACCTCGACGAGCGCCTCCGCGACCTCGCGCGCCGCGATCGGCTGGCTGCGCATCCGCGGCACCGGCAGGAACGGGCCACCGGGTGCTCGCTCGAGCAGCTGGCCGGGGAACTCATGGAACTGCGTCGCGCGCAGCACGCTCACCGGGAGCGGGCCGCTCAGCGCAACCGCCTCGTGCACCCGCTTGCCCATGTAATAGCCGAGGTCGACGCGATCACAGCCGACGATCGACAGGACGACGAAATGCTCGATACCCGCCTTCGTCCCGGCGTCGAGCAAGTTCGAGGTGGCGGCCCGGAAGAACTTCTCCGAGGCCGCTTGGGTGATCGCCTTGACGTTGCTGACGTCGATCACGACCTGCGCACCGCGAAGAGCACGGTCCAGACCCTCACCGGTGATCACGTTCACCCCCGTCGAGCGGGCGAGCGCGATGCCCTCATGCCCTGCGCGGTGCAGATGTTCGACGACGTGGCGGCCCACGACACCGGTCCCACCGACGACTGCCACCTTCATCGACTCATCCCCACCAGAACGACGCGGCGATGACGGCGTACAAACCGACCAGCGCCGCGCCTTCCAGCCAGTCGTACTCGCCGTCGATGATGACGAAGCTGACGGCGAGGACCGAGGCGACCACCGTGGTGACGAGCAGCGGCGGGAACGCGAGCGTGAACGCTGCGCCCCCGATCGCGGGCGAGGCAACGACGAGCACGGGCGCCAGCACGAGGGCGATCTGCAGCGGTGAGTTGAGGATGACCGAGAGCGCGTGGTCCGCACGCCCCCGCGCGGCCAGCTGGATGCCGACGACGTTCTCGACCGCGTTTCCCGCGATCGCCACGATGACCAGGCCCGCGAACGCCTGCGAGATGTGCAGTGACCCGAGCGCCGGTTGCAGAGCATTCACGAACCAGTCGGAGACAAACGCCGCGAGCACGCCGGTTGCGGCAAGCGTGCCGATCGCGACCGGCGCGGGCCACAACGACTCGTCGGGCTCGTGGTCTGCTTCGCCCTCGCTCCGGCGCAGTGAGGACGGGACGGATATGGCGAAGACCGCAAGAAGCACGACCGACGCGATGACCGAAAGGGCGCGCTCGTGGTGCGCCGCTGGACTATGGACGTACGACGCGAGGCTCGGGACCAACATCGCGGCAACGGCGAGGATCATCAGCGCGACGAGCGTTCGCGCGCGGTTGGCGTCGAATGCCTGCCTGCCGTGGCGCAGGCCACCGACCGCGAAGGCCAAGCCAAGCACCAGCAACACGTTCGACAGGATCGAGCCGATGATCGCAGCCTCGACCACCTTCACGAGACCTTGGCGCAGAGCGAAGATGCAGACGAACAGCTCGGGCAGGTTTCCCAATGCACTCTGTACGACGCCGGTCGCGCCCGACCCCAAGCGGTCTGCCACCTGTTCGACGCTGCGGCCCACGAGCGCGGCAAGCGCGGCGAGCGCCAGGGCGGAAACGACAAAGGTGGCGACATGTGTCGCGTGTGAGTAGTTCAGGACGGCCGCAACGACGGAGAGGATCGCGGCCGCACCGATGATCAGCCGGTCGGAGTTCGTGAGGGACACGAATCAGGTGATCTCGAGGAGCTTCTCACGCACGGCGTAGACGACCGCCTCCATCCGGGAGTGCAGCTGAAGCTTCTCGAGGATGTTGCGGATGTGGTTCTTGACGGTGTTCTCACTGATGAACAGCTGCTTGGCGATGTCGCGGTTGTTCATCCCCTTGGCGACCAGCTTCAGCACTTCCATCTCGCGCTCGGTCAGCCGCGGCACCGGCACCTGCTGACGCTCCTCGCCGCGCTTGATCATCGAGGCGAACTCGTTGAGCAGCTTCGACGCCATGGACGGCGAGATCAGTGACTGGCCCCCATGCACCGCTCGCACGGCGGAGGCCACCTCGTCGATCGGAATCTCCTTGAGGAGGTAGCCCATCGCGCCGGCCTTGATCGCGTCGTACAGATCCGCTTCCTCGTCGCTGATCGTCAGCATGATGATCTTGGCGCTCGGCACCGCGTCCTTGATCGCGACGCACGCGTCGATGCCACCGCGCTTCGGCATGCGGACGTCCATGAGGACGACGTCCGGTGTGAACTCGATCGACTTCTCCAGCGCGTCGGCGCCGTCCTCGGCCTCACCCACGACGTCGATGTCCGGCTCCGAGCCGAGCACCATCTCCAGACCGCGCCGGAACAACGCATGATCATCGACGACGAGCACCCTGATCGGGTCCCCCGCGCCCGGCGGCAGGTGCTCGATCGCACTGCTGTCGGTCATGTCCGTCACGGTGTCCTCCACGGTGCAAGGGCTAACGCAGTAGGACCCCGGCTACTCGTCCGCCTCGACGCCCATGATCGCATGGTCTGCGTTCAAACCGGACTGGCGAGCGGCGCTCGCCTCGGCGCGGGTCGCGGCAGCGACCGACTCGGGGGTGCGCGCGCCGTGATGCACCCGCCGCCGGTCCGCGGCGCGCCGCAGCTGTTCGTGGAGCTTCTCGATCGCCAGGTCGAATGCCGCGAACGCGTCGGCGGCGGCGCCGGCGGCGCGGAGCACGGGCCCCCGCGCGTGATAGGTCAGCTCGACCCGAATCCGCTCCGCGGACTGTCGTGGGTTGCGCTCCTCGCTCACCTCGACATCGACCCGATCGGCCTTCGTATCGAGCCGTGTCAACCGGTCGAGCTTGTCGTGAACGTTCGCGCGGAACCGCTCACCGACCGTGGTGTTGCGTGACCTGACGACGATGTCCATCCGGGGCGACCTCCTCGTCTCGCATGTGGCTGGGCCTCAATGCTTGTGTCGGACGGTAGTGCCCTTTCCACACCCGACCCAACTAACAGTTTCGGATTCGCCTGGTTGCGGCCACCGCCGCAGCACCGGCGACGTCGGCCCCGGCGCGGCTCAACACACCGGTCGCCTCGGCCATCGTGGCCCCCGTGGTGACGAGATCATCGATCAGGACAACCGTGGCTCCTCGTAGCGTCCTCTCCCCCCTGGGACGGACCACCAGTGCGTCGGCGAGGTTCGCGGCGCGGGCCGAGGCCGACAGCCCGGCGGAGTCCGCGACCCCGCGACGCTGTGCGAGCACCGCGGCCACGCTCGCCGGCCGACCGCCCGCGAAAAGGCGGCTCGCCGCATGTCGTGCCAAAAGCCTCACCACATCGTCGCCGCGGCGCCGCACCGCCGCCGGAGCAGACGGGATGGGCACGACGAGCAGCCGCTGGCCCCGATCGGGGGCGGCGGCGGCGGCAACCGCACGAGCCAGCGCGTCGCCGAGCGGGCGCACGAGGCCGACCGCCCCGCGTTCCTTGAACTCGAGCAGCAGCTGCCGGACCGGACCTTCGTAGGCGCATACCACCCATGTGGCCGGCATGCCGGGCGGACAAGGAGTCGGGCGATGAAGCGTCGGCGACGCCGACAGCGCCATCGAGCAGCGCTCGCACACCAAGCGGCCCGGCAGGCCACAGCCCGAGCACCGAGTGGGACAGACCAGGTCGAGCAACGACATGGCGCGAGCCTGCGGGGTGCTCGGTGCCGATGCGGTAGGCCGCCTGAGATCTGTGGGTCGCGGGCTAGGCGCCGGCGTATGCGGGACCCGTCGCGGCGGACAACCGCCGCCAGCGGCGGCCGGAGAGCTGCCAGGTTCCAGACGGATCGGCGGCCAGCACATGCTGCCCTGGCGCCGCGGCCACGGCGTCGAGGTCGGCCGGCAGACCCGGGCCGAACAGATCCAGCAGCCGGAAGCCGTCCGAGGAGACTTCGACGATCGAGCGCCCCCCGTTCCTCGCCGAGACCGTGGACACGACCTCGGTGGCGCCGGCCCACGCGATGCCGGATGGGCTTGCGGTCACCGGAAGCACGACCCTGGGCTTGCGGAAGGCAACCCGGCGGCCCGCCGTGTCGACGGCCGCGATGTCGAGCTCGACCCCCCGCGGCGATGCCGCGATCACGGCAATGCGAGTGCCCTCGTGGGAGAGCGCCAACGCGCGCACGGTCTGGCCGTCGAGGCGGCCGGTGAGCCGTACCCGCTGCGCGGGACCGTTCGGTGGCACGACGTACACCGCGCCGGTCGAGGTCGCGACGATCGCCTGGTGGTTCGGTCCGAACGTCGGGGCGGTGATGGTGGGAGCGCGCAGCCGCACCCGCAGTCGGCCCGATGCGGCACCGACGAGCAGCTCTTCGCGCGCGCCGGTACGCCGGACCTCGGCAGTCTCGCTGCCGTCCGCGCTTTGCGTAGCACTCCGCAGGCCGGTGCCGCGAAGCGATGCAGGCACGGTCGCTCCGACGGATACCGCCCGGCCGCCGTGGACCAACAACGCGCCTCGGATGGCCGGCGGCGTGGCGGGATCGAAATGCGGCCACGACTGCGCGGGCTGCAGGCTCGCTACCCCGCCCGACTCCAGCGGGGTGCCGTTCGCGAGGAGCCGCACTGCGCGCACAGACGACAGCTGGCGCAGCGTCCACACCACCTGAGCCGACAGCCTTACCAGCTGCGCAGTACCGATCTGGCGAGCCCCGGCAGAAAGGTCCACGTCGGCCACGCCGTCCGTGCTG
>JAICMG010000173.1 GCA_025929365.1 Frankiaceae bacterium | reverse complement strand
CGCCTCGAACGGATAGTCCTCGAGCGCGCCGACCATCGGCCCGAGGAACTCGCGCAGCGTCTGGCGCGGCTCCTTCGCGAGGCAGATGAAGATGAAACCTGCCCACACTTCACACGCGACCTCGGCGAGCCCGAGCGTGCGCTTGTCGACGTCGAAGAACTCGTCCTCTTGGTGGACGTAGGTGCAGGCGCCGTCTAGGCCGTAGCGCCAGCCGTGGTACTTGCAGACGAACTGCCGCGCGAAGCCGCGCGCCTCCTGCGTCGGCGAGGAGTCCCACACCAGCTTGTTGCCGCGATGCCGGCATACGTTGTGAAAGGCGTGTACGACGTCGTCGCCGTCGCGGGTGACGATCACCGACGTGCGCGCCGCGACGATGTCCTTGGTGAACCAGCTCCCCTTCTTGGGCAGGTCCTCGACGCGGCCGACGTTGAGCCAGGCCTGGCGGAAGATCGCGTCTTGCTCGCGGCGGTAGAACTCGGGGGAGATCGAGTCCTGGAACGACACCGGCGACGTGCCGAGCTCCGGGTAGTGCTCGGTCCACGTGCCCTCTGCGGGCCGCGGGTAGAGGTCGCCGGGCGACACAGCCTGTCTCGCTACGGGCGAGGCTCGACGACGACGTCGATCGACGCCGCACCGCTGTCCGGCACGTAGGGCTGGTGCCAGGCCTCGACCGGGAACGACACCGTCACCAGCGCCTCCAGGCACCGCAGCAGGTTGAGGTCCTCATCGGAGATCCCGTCGAGCGACACGTTCTTCAGATAGTCCGCTTCGCTTTCGAGCAGCGGCATCGCGGTGTCGTAGAAGGCGCGCAGTTCGTCCATGTTGCTGGCCAGCCGCTTGGCGTAGCGGTTGGACTCGCTCGGCAGCGCCCAGTCGGCGTACGGCTCGAGTGCGGCGAACTGTGCCGGGAAAGCGGCCATCGTCACGCGCCCTTGTTCGACGGGGACGCAGTGCCGGCGAGTACGGCGCCGGAGTCGCTCTTGTGCTTCTCGACGTAGTCGCGGCATACCGTGTGCATGTGGCGCAGCATGACCTCCTGGTCACACAGTGGGAACTCGGTGACCGCGCCGGACTGGAGCATGGTCTGGGTCGCCTCGAGGGTGTTGGCGTCCTGCAGGCCGTACTCCTTGAACGTCACGACCGCGAGCTCCTGCTGCAGCCGCTCGTAGGCGTTGCGCGGCGGCGCGAAATACAGCGAGGTCTCGAAGACGTGGGTGTTGTACGACGTCGGCCAGTAGTGGTACGTGAGGTACCAGTTGGGCTTCCAGATCAGCAGCATGAAGTTCGGGAAGAACAAGAACGAGTCGATGCCCCACGTCTTGCTCTTCGCCGGGTTGACCCCTTCGGGCAGCTCGCCGATGTCGGGGCCTTCCCACGGTCCGAAGAGGCCGCTGCGCAGTGCCCGCTCGATCGGCTTGACCATGCTCAGGTCCTTCGGCGGTGCCATGCCGCCCCACGACGAGACCATCGCGTGCGGACCGTCGATGTCGTAGTGCAAGGCCTCGTACCCGTGCTCCTGCAGCTTGCGTGACTCCTCGTCGGTCGCTTGCTGCGCGTGCAGAACAGGTGCGTGGTAGAACTCCATGAAGGCGTCGATGAACAGCTTCCAGTTGCTGCCGATCTCCGAGCGGTACGTGTGCTTCTGCGTCATCAGCTCGAACGGGTAACCCTCGAGCCCCGCGCCCAGCTTGCCCATGTATTCCTTGAGCGGCTGCGGATCCGGGTTGAACGTGACGAAGATGAAGCCTTCCCAGACATCGACCGAGATCGGGGCGAGGCCGAAGCGCTCCTTGTCGAGGTCGAAGAACTCCTGCTCCTGCTGGACGAAGACCAGCTTGCCGTCGAGGTCGTAGCGCCAGCCGTGGTACTTGCAGGTGAACTGGCGGCTGAAGCCCGCGATCTCCTCGTTCGGGAAGTCCTGCCACGCGAGCTTGTTACCGCGGTGGCGGCACATGTTGTGGAAGGCCTTGATGACGCCGTCACGGTTCTTCACGATCAGCACCGAGGTCTTGGCGGCGTCGAGCTGCTTGGTGAAGAAGCTGCCGGCTTTCGGCAGCTGCTCGACCCGGCCGACGTTGAGCCAGGTCCTTTTGAAGATGGCTTCCTGCTCGAGCGCATAGAACTCGGGGGAGATGGAGTCGCCGTAGGAGATGGGCTCGGTCGAAAGGCCGAAGTGCTCGGTCCAGGAACCTGCAGCAGGCTTGCCGAAGTGCGCCATCGATCCCTCTTCCGGTGTCCAGGTACGACGACGATATCAACACTTCCGCGGATGAGAACAGCGTTTCCGGGAATGGAATCTAGATTGCGCGCTGGCCGCTGAGGCAGGCACGCACGGCCGGCGCGAACCACACGTTGAGGAGCGCGCGGAGCTCTCGCGGGGATCGCGACGGGCCCGGATCGACGAGGAACGACTGCAGGGTGCGGAGGTAGATCTCCACCAGCCAGTCACTGTCGCGCGAGGTCAAGCCGAGCGACCCCCAGTCCACGGGAAGCTGAGCGAGCAGGCTGCGCGTCAGTCCCGCCGGGATAGCGGAGGTGAACTGCTCGTCGGAAGAAAGGGCGCGACCCCGGACGAGCAGCAACGACAGGTACCGCTCCTCGAGCAGACGCTCGATCGTGAACGCCATGCACTCGACGAGCATCTCGACCGGCTCGGTCATCGCCTTCACGCGAGCGGCAAGCTGATCGACGAAGGCGTCGGCAGCCGCGATCGATACGGCCCGGAAGAGGTCCTCGGTGCTCGCGAAGAGCCGATAGACCGTCTGTCGGGTCACCCCGAGCTCGGCCGCGACGTCAGCGAGACTCGTCTTCGTCGGCCCGTGGCGATCGATGCATCGCATGGCCGCGTCGATGATCCGCTCGCGCGCATCGTCGTCGTCGGCGGGCGGGTCACCTCGCCACGGCCGGCTTCTCACGCCTTACCTCCGTCCTTCCGCATCGTGACGAACCCACCCTTGCGCATTGCGGCAGCGGGTGTACGTTACGTCGATCATACAGATGGACCGGTAGTCGTATGATCCGTATGAGAGGGCACCGTGGCACCGAACGACGTGGCAGTCGACGAGCTGTTCTCCCCTGGCACAGTCGAGGACCCCTACTCCTATTACCAAGACCTGCGTCGTCACGACCCGGTGCATGAGATCGCCGGTACCTGCACGTTTGTGGTCACCCGGATGGATCTGGTCCACGAGGTGGTCGCAGATCCCGGGACCTACTCCAGTGCGGCGAGTGCCTATCTCCATCTCGGCGACTGGCCGGCGCCGGCTCTGCGGCCACCGATGACCGACATGCCCGACGATGTCGCGGGCTCGGCCGTGGCGACGACCGATCCCCCCGACCACGGGCGTCAGCGCAAGGTGGTCACCCGGCGGCTGTCGACGGCCAACATCCAGGCAATGGAGCCGGACGTCAGGACATTGGCGGACCTCGCGCTTCGCGACGTGGGTCCTGACGGACGTTTCGACTGGATGTCCCAGCTGGCCGAGCCGCTCCCGATGGTCGTGGTCGCGCGGATCCTCGGCCTGCCCGACGAGCTCGCCCCCGCCCTGAAGAAGCAGGGCTACGCCATGGTCGAGCGGGTGAGTGGCTTCGTCCCCGAAGACCGCATCCAGCCGCTCGAGGACGAAGGCGTCAACGGGCTCACGCCGGTGATCGAGGCGTACCTGCAGGCCAAGGACGGGGCGACTGCCTACGAGAACGGGTTGATCGGCATCGTCAAACAAGCCGTCGATGACGGGGAGATCGACGACCTCGAGGCGTTCGGCATCCTCAGCGTGATCATCGCGGCAGGCGGCGAGTCGACGACGAGCCTGATCGGGACGGCGGCGCGCCTGCTGGCCGAAGACGAGGGGCTGCAGAACACCCTTCGAAGCGAACCCACCAGGATCGCGACATTCGTCGAGGAGGCGCTGCGCGTCGACCCGCCGTTCCGCGGTCACTATCGGGTGACGACTCGCGACGTGCAGCTCGGAGACACCCAGCTTCCCGCCGGATCGCACCTGCTGCTGGCTTGGCCCGCGGCCAACCGCGACGAGGCGGTGTACGACGCGCCCGACGAAGTGCGGCTCGACCGGCCTCGAGCGCGCAACCACGTCGGCTTCGGCTGGGGCATCCACCTGTGCGTCGGTGCGCCGCTCGCGCGCATGGAGGCCAAGGTCGCGATCGAGACGCTTCTCGCCCGGACAACGCGCATCCGCCTGGACACCGATCGCCTTCCGCTTCGCTACCACCCGAGCCTGCTCGTCCGGCGCCTCGAGTCACTCCCTCTCCTGCTGGACCTCGCGTGAGGGCCGCGTATCCGCGGCGGCACCTGCTCCGCTCCACCTTCGCCGCGGCAGCCTTGACCGGCGTCGCAGCATGTGGCGCGCGGGTCCCGCCGTACTTCCCGCCGGCTCCCGGCCCAGCCGCGGGCCCGGCCGGGTCGCTGAACCCCCAAGGCCTCCCGTCCGCGCCTGTGGTGCCGGGGCCCGGCGCAGCTGGTCACGCCGGCGGCGGTGGCCCGAGCGTCCCTGGCGTGAACAAACCGGCAGGGACGGTGGCGACGGCCGGCGCTGGGGCGGGCGCGGGATCGGTCGCGGCGCTGACCCCCTCCAACTTCAGCTTCGACCCGCGCGCCGAAGCTGCCTACTGCACAGGTGCCCGCGGCAATCGAGCGTCCGCACCCGGAGTTACGCCGACGACGATCGCCCTCGGGAACGTGAGTGGGATCACCGGGCCGGTGTCCGGGATCTTCGAGCCTGCGGTCCACGCCGCCCAAGCCGCATTGAGCGCCGTGAACCACTACGGGGGAATCTGCGGAAGGCAACTGAAGCTTCTCGTCCAGGACGACGGTCAATCGTCGAGTTCGCACACGGCCGACATCCAGTACCTGATTCCCAAGGTCTTCGCGTTTGTCGGGTCAACATCCGACGGCGACAACGGCGGCGTCACCGACATGGAACGAGCGCAGGTCCCCGATATCGGCAAGGCGGCAAACGCCAACCGCGGCAACACCACGAACTACTGGTCGGTCGACGGCGGCAGCTACATCGTCCGGCACGGCCGGGCCTACCTCTACAGCGCTTTCGTCAGGGGCCTGAAGAGGTACCACGACCTCCCGTCCTCGATCGCGTTGGTCTCGTACGACATTCCAGTCGCCGCCAATGTCGCCGCCGAGTCCGGGGTGTTGTTCGAGCACTTCGGTGCGCACATCTGTTACCGAAACCTCTCGGTACCACCGGCGCCCGGCGCCACGATGGCCTCGATCGTGGCGTCGATCAAATCCAGGGGCTGCAAGGGCATCTACACGGTGATGGACGTCGTCGGCAATGCCGACCTGTTGCGCGACATGCAGTCTGAGCACTTTCAGGCCTCGGTGCTCACCACGCAGGGCGCCTACACCACCGACCAAATCAGCACGGCGGGGCAGGACGCTGCACAAGGGTTCCAGGTCTACTTGCCGTCCGTCCCGCTGACGGATCCCAACCCGACGATGGCGCTGTTCAAGCAGGAGATCGCTACGTATGCGCCCGGAAAGGCAACGAACGAGTTCGGCATCGAAGCGTGGAGCGACGCCCAGCTCTTCATCTACGCGCTGCTCAAGGCGGGCCGAAACCCCACGCGCGCCGGACTCGTGCATGCTCTCGAGTCAGTCAAGAGCTGGACCGGTGGCGGCATGTTCGGCCCGTACACGCCGAGCGAACACGGCACCTCGCATTGCTATCTCGGTGCCAGCGTGGTCGGCAGCGACTTCCAACGACTCTGGCCGCCACGCGGATTCGAGTGCACCAATGACCTGATCGACGTCGGTCACGCCTAGGCAGGCGCCTTCCCTCAGCACGTG
>JAICMG010000114.1 GCA_025929365.1 Frankiaceae bacterium | reverse complement strand
TGTCGGGCAGGCGCAGTACACGTTGTGCTGCGACGACGGCACCGGAGGCATCGTCGACGACCTGATCGTCTACCGCGAGGAGGACGGCCTGTTCCTCGTGCCAAACGCCGCCAACACCACCACGGTGCTCGCGATGCTCGAGGACGAGGTGCCGGCCGGCGTCACGCTCACGAACCTGCACCGCGAGGTCGCCACGATCGCCGTCCAGGGCCCGCGGTCGGCCGAGGTGCTCGACGCGATCGGCCTGCCGAGCGGCATGGACTACATGGCGTTCGCGCCCGCTGGCTGGAAGGGCACCTCCGTGGTCGTGTGCCGCACGGGATACACCGGCGAGCACGGCTACGAGCTGATGGTGCATCCCGCATCGGGCGCCGGTGCGGTATGGGACGCGGTCATCGACGCGGCGACACCACTGGGAGGCCTGCCGTGCGGTCTCGGCGCGCGCGACACGCTGCGGACCGAGATGGGCTACCCGTTGCATGGCCAGGACCTCTCGATCGCGGTCACGCCCGCGCAAGCGCGGCTCGGTTGGGCGGTCGGATGGGACAAGTCGGCGTACTGGGGCCGTGACGTGATCTCCCGTGAGCGGGAGGTCGGCGCGCCGCGGCTGCTGTGGGGGCTGCGCACCGAGGAGCGCGGCATCCCGCGTCCGCACATGGCGGTGCGTTCCACCGACGACGAGGACCTGGGCGAGATCACGAGCGGCACGTTCTCGCCGACGCTGAAGACCGGGATCGCGCTGGCCTACCTGTCACGCGCCGTGCACGAAGGTGACGCGGTCAAGGTCGATGTCCGCGGCAAGCCGCTCATGATGACGGTGGTCAAGCCGCCGTTCGTCCCCGCACACGTTCGCTAGATGTGTGATGCGCTGAAGGCGTGAAGCACGATCGTGTGCTGCTCATCGGGATGATGGGCGCGGGTAAGACGACGGTCGGGAACGCCTTGTCGCGGCTGCTCGGTTGGCCGTACTACGACAACGACGAGCTGCTGGCGCGTGCGGTCGGCAAGGACACGAGGCGCGTGCAGCAGGAGGACGGGCTCGCGGCGCTGCGCCGCGCGGAGTCAGCCGCGTTGACCGTCGCACTGGACGAAGGTGGGCCGCTGATCGCCGGCGTCGCGGGCGGGATCGTCACTGACCCGCTCGACCTCGACCGGTTGCACCGCGGCGGGTTGGTCGTGTGGTTGCGCGCCGATCTCGCGACCTTGGCGGCGCGGGTGACGGGCACCGACCGACCGTGGCTCGGCCAGTCGCCGGAAGTCGCGATGCGACTGCTCTACGCCGGCCGGGAGTGGCTGTACGCCGAAGCCAGCACGATGATCATCGATGAAGAGCAGACCACCCCGGAGTTGATCGCGAGAAGAATCGCCGCCGCGCTCTAGGGTGGCGCCGTGGGCTGGTCGTGGCGGTTCGAGAACGCGTCGGGCGAGGCGGTGGACGCCGAGGGCGTCGCGAGTGAGTCGTTTCCTACGCAGGCCGACGCCGAGACGTGGATCGGCGAGACGTGGCGTGCCCTGCTCGAGGCAGGGGTCGAGCAGGTGACGCTCTTCGAGGACGGTCGTGAGGTCTACGGCCCGATGTCATTGCGCGAATAGCGCACAGCTACCAGAGCGGGAGTAGGCCGCTATAGAGCGGCGCCGCCGCGGGCGACCTTCGGCGGCGGCCGGCGGAACCGGCGCGGCAGCATGGCCCGCAGGAACGCGTAGGAGGAGATTCCGCGTGCCTGGGCCAGGCTGAACTTCTCGGTCACCGCGACCTTGGCGGCACGGCCGCACCGTGCGCTGTCGATCACGATGACGGTCAGCGCAATCAGCCCGGCGATGTTCGTGACTCCCTGGACCACTGTGTTCGGGACGGCGATCCCGAGCACGAAGACAACACCGATGACGACGACGAAGACCTGACCCAGCGTGAAGCGCGAGTCGACGACGTCGCGGGCGAGGCGGCGCTCGGGACCGGCGTCGCGCGGCGGAAGGTGACGTTCGTCACCGGTGAGCAGTGCTTGGCGCGCCCGCGTCCGCGCTTCCCGGTTGCGCTCGCGCTGCAGCGCGGCAGCTTCCTTGCGGTTGCTGGGCATCGCGTTGCGCCGTGCCTTGCGCGCCTCTGCCCGCTTCGGCGTCGGCCGTCCCTTGCCGCCAGGCTCCGCGCCCTCTGAACTCACCGGGCAGAGTCTAGGAAGCCCGAAGCGGATCGCGGTTTCGCCTGCGGATGAACGGGCTCAGCCCTTGTTCAGCAACGCGACTACGCTCAGATCTAGCCCGTGGGATCACCGCACGGGACGCGACGGGAGGTCGGACCGGGATGGGCATGGGTCGGCGGTTGTCCTTGATCGTCAAGGCGAAGGCCAACAAGCTCCTCGACAAGCACGAGGACCCGCGCGAGACGCTCGACTACTCCTACGAGAAACAGCTCGAGCTGCTCACGAAGGTTCGTCGCGGTGTCGCGGACGTCGCGACCAGTCGCAAGCGCCTCGAGATCCAGATCCAGCAGCTGCAGACGAGTGCGGACAAGCTCCAGGCGCAGGCGCAGCAGGCGGTGACACAGGGTCGCGACGACCTGGCCCGCGAGGCGCTGACGCGACGTGCCACCGCCAACCAGCAGCTTGCCGACCTCGAGACTCAGCATGCGCAGCTGCAGGCCGAGGAGGAGAAGCTCACCCAGGCCTCGCAGCGACTGCAGGTCAAGGTGGACGCCTTCCGTACCAAGAAGGAGACGATCAAGGCGACGTACACCGCCGCCGAGGCGGAGACGAAGATCGGCGAGGCCGTCTCCGGGATCTCCGAGGAGATGGGCGACGTCGGGATGGCGATCCAGCGCGCCGAGGACAAGACCCAACAGATGCAGGCCCGCGCGGGCGCCGTCGACGAGCTGATCGCCTCGGGCGCGCTCGACGACGCGACGCTGCCGGGCGGCAAGGACGACATCCAGGCCGAGCTCGACCGCGGATCGGCAACGAGCGACGTCGAGCTCGAGCTGGCCAAGCTCAAAGGTGAGCTGCCCGCCGGCGGGAGCGCTCCCGCGATCGCGATCACGGGTGAGGCGGCAACCGCCGCGCCGGAGTCAGCTGCCGCGGTTCCCGATTCGGCTCCGGGGGGCACGACATGATCGTGCGAATCCTCGGTGAGGGCCAGCTCGACGTGCCGGAGTCGGCACTCGATGCACTCAACGCTCTCGACACCACTTTGCAGAACGCGTGCGATGCCAACGACGCCGATGCGTTCGACAACGCGCTGGGCGAGCTCCTCGCAAAGGTTCGCGAGGTCGGCACTTCACTTCCCGACGACCACATCGAGCCGTCAGAGCTCGTGCTGCCGTCCGCGGACGCCTCGCTGGCCGAGGTCAAGGAGCTGCTCTCAGAAGAGGGGCTCATCCCAGGGTGAGGAATGAATAGATGAGTACGAGCCGCATCCGCCCGGACCACAACCTCACGGCGCGGATGACCTTGACGATCTTCATGATCGGCGCGCTGTACGTCGGTGTCATGGCCGCGCTCATCGCGTCCGGCATCAACGCCGGTGCGGTGATCGTGATCGCGTTGATCGTGTTGTTCTGCCAGTACTGGTTCTCCGACCGCATCGCGCTCTACGCAATGCACGGGCGCGTCGTCACGCCCGAGGAGGCACCGGAGCTGCACGGCGTCGTCGATCGGCTCTGCGCGCTCGCGGACATGCCGAAGCCGAAGGTCGCCATCGCCGACACCGACATCCCCAATGCCTTCGCAACCGGTCGCAGCCCGAACCGTGCGGTTGTGTGCGCGACGAGCGGCATCCTGCGACGCCTCGACACCGACGAGCTCGAGGGCGTGCTGTCGCACGAGCTCTCGCATGTTGCGCACCGCGATGTCGCCGTGATGACGGTCGCCTCGTTCCTCGGCGTCGCGGCGGGACTCGTCACGCGCTTCATGTTCTACAGCGAGATGTTCGGCGGCTTCGGCGGCGGCAATCGCAACAACAACAACCAGGACAACACCGCGATGATGGCCTTCGCTGTGATGATGGTCTCGATGGTGGTCTACGCGCTGTCGTTCCTGCTGACCCGCGCCCTGTCCCGCTACCGCGAGCTCGCCGCGGACCGGTCCGGGGCGATCCTCACCGGCCGGCCGTCCTCGCTCGCCTCCGCCCTGCAGAAGGTGACCGGCGACATGGCGCGGATCCCGACCAACGACCTGCGTCACGCGGAGCCGTTCAACGCCTTCTTCTTCACCCCGGCGCTGGCACAAGGCTTCTCGATCTCGTCGCTGTTCGCCACGCACCCGCCGCTTTCGAAGCGGCTCGAGCAGCTGGCCAAGATCTCGGCCGAGCTCGGCCAGCCGGTCGCGTAGCCAGGTGGGTCTTCTCGACACCGTCCTCGGGCGGAGCAAGCCGGCGAAGCCCGACCTCGACGACTTGTTCGCGCTGCCGAGTGCGGCGGTCACGTTGCAGGCTGCGGCGAACCTCCGGCCGACCGGCGTCGGCTCGGTCTGCGTCAAGCCGGCGGAGGGCGGCGCCTTCGCAGGCTTGCGCGACGAGGTGCAGCAGCTGGTCGCGCTCGACGACGCGACGGGGACCGCGAAGTACGAGGAGACCACCGACTCGTTCGGCTTCACCTGGTTGACGCGGCGTACGACGCCGGACGACGTGTCCGGTCTTGTCGCCGACCTCCACGCGGTCAACTCGACGCTGGATGGCGCGGGATTCGGCCCGGCGCTGCTGTGCACGCTTGTCGCCTTCAGTGACGGCGAGCAGCCAACGGTCGGGTTGGTCTACCTCTACAAGCGCGGCGCGTGGTACCCGTTCGCACCCACCGGCAAGGACAAGCGCGACAACCCTCGCGAGCTCGAGATCCGCGCGCAGCTCGGAAGTGACCTCAAGATCGAGCCCGATCTGTCCCGGTGGTTCCCGGTCTGGGGAGCACCGGGCCTGTGAGGCCGAATCCCTGGTGATCGACGTCTTGGGGGGGCTGACGGCGTCGCCGTCACCGCATCCGTTGCCGGGCGGCCTCAAGCACTTCGAGCCGACCCTGCGCCACTACGGCTACGCGGCGGTCGCGGTGTCGCTGTTCGTGGAGAACATGGGCATCCCGTTGCCCGGCCAGCTCGTGCTGATCGCCGGCGCGGTCTACGCCGGGTACGGCGGGCTGAACATCGTGGCAGTCGGCGTCGTCGGTCTGGTCGCGTCGATCGCGGGCAGCGCCGCCGGCTACGTGGTCGGCGGCTACGGTGGCCGGCCACTGCTCGAGCGTTACGGCAAGTACGTCCTGCTCACCAGCGAGCGGCTGGACAAGGCGGAGACGTTCTTCAACCGGCGCGGAGGGTTGGTGCTCGTCGGCGGCCGGTTCGTGGAGGGCGTGCGGCAGGCGATGGCAATCCTCGCCGGCATCTCCGAGATGACGTTCAAACGGTTCATGATCTTCACCAGCATCGGCGCGGTGATCTGGGTCGCCTTCTGGACGGTGCTCTCCGACGTCGCCGGCAGTCACATCACGACGATCCTCAAGTACGCGACGTACGTTGCGGTGGTTGTCGGTCTGGCTGTCCTAGCGGTGTTGGTGCGGCTCGCGATGCGAGCGCGCCGCCGGACAGCGTCGCAACCGCAAGCGACGCGCCGAGCCAGATGATGACGCCCATCAATACCGCGTAGCGCGCTGGGTGACCCGTGCCGAGCTGCTCGTAGGGCAGTATCGCGCCATGACCGTGTTCCGACGCCTGTCCCTCGGCCTCGCGGCGACCTCGTGTCTGTTGCCGTCCTCTGCCGCGGTTGCGCACGCGACGGCGACCACACCGCAGCTCGCCGGTCACCTCGCATACATCACATCGGCGGGTGTCCTGGACGTCGTCGACGTCTTCAACGATGGCACGACGTCCTCGCCTCAGCAGCTGGCCCCGATCACGACGGCGCAGTCGCCGAACACGGTGAAGGCGACAAACCTGGTCGTCTCCGGTGACGGCAGCCGGCTTGCGTGGTCCGAGGTCACCAGCAAGCCGGATCCGACGTACGGCTCGATCGAGACCGGCGCGACGATCGTGGTGCGCAACATGTCCACGGGGCGGGACGTCACGTTGCGGAGCGAGAGCTACCTGCTCGGCTTCTCCGGTCACCGCCTCGTCGTCACCGGCGCGCACACCTACCGGCTCGTCATGACGCCGTCGCCACACCTCGAGCGGATCCACGACGGCAACGCGTACGCCGTCGCGACGTACCCGAAGGGGATCGTGGACGTGGCATCGTCCGTCGGCGGCACGAACAGCGCGGTCGAGACCGACCGGCTGCGGCTCACGACGTTCGGCGGGCACCACACCCTCCTGCACACCTACAAGGTCGGTACGTCGTACCGCTCGGCTGCCGCGAACATCGACGCGGTGAGCGGCGACGGCGCGAAGCTGCTGGCCGAGCTCGGAAACCACCAGGACTTCGAGGGCCTCGGGCCGAGCTCCAGCTTCGACAGCTTCACCCTCGACACCGCCTCGCATGCTCGCGCGCGGCTCGGTCACTACGGCACCAACGCGGCCAAGTGGCGGCTGGCCGGCGCGGCCTTCGCGGGCCCGCACAACACTCCGTGGCTCGCGCTGCACAGCGGCTACACCCGCACGTCAGGCGGGCTGAAGGTGCGCGGCGTCGTCGTCCACTACAGCGCAGGCACGTGGCAGGAAGAGTCGAACGCCGCAATCGCCGTCACGGGCAATCGTGCCGGGTGGGTGGTCATCCAGGCGGGCGAGTGGGATCCGGTCATGAGCTCACCTGACGGCGAGTACGCACCTCAACCGACGCTCGAGGCCCTGCTGGAGGGTCCGCACGGCTTCAGGCACACCCTCGCCGGCATCGGCGGCACGCAGCTGCTCTGGGTCGGCTAGAGGAAGGCGCCTGACGCGAGGTACGCCCGCGGCGGCGTCGCGCCGCGCCACAGCACCGGGCCGTCGGGCTTGACGGCCAGACGCGCGGCGAAGCAGGCACTGATCGCCCATTGCTGCTCGGCGTTGAGATGGCTCACCACGGCGGTCTGGGCCGATGCGTGGATGTGCGCGAAGCATCGCCACAGCAATGCGGTCGCGGTGGCGTCGTCGGTCGCGGCGAGCAGGTAGACGTCGCCGTCGCGCGCATACGCGTAGCCGCGACCGTCGGAGTCGTCGACGACGAACATCGCGCCCCAGTGCGCGATCAGGGCATGGTCAGGGCCGTGCGGGGCGCCGCGGACGAGCCGGTCCACGTCGTCGGCGAGCTCGATGTCGGACTCGCTGCCCTCTCGCACCCTGCGATTCGTCGGTCGAGCGCTGAGGTCGGGCACGCCGCTCGCCACGACCTGCGGGAACAGCGCGAAGCCGCTCGTGGCGTACGCGCGGATGGCTCTCGGATCGGGGCTGGACTCGATGACCGCGCGGTCGCACCCGTCGGCGTACTCGAGTGCGACCGTCAGCAGCTTGCGGCCGACGCCGCCGGACTGGGCATCGGGGTCCACGGCGAGCAGTGACAGGCCCCAGAGGCGCTCGCGGCGAAGCGCGAGCGCGCTGCCGACGAGGCGATCATCGAGGACGGCGACCCAGGATCCGAGCGGATCGTTGTCGAGGAAGTGCCGGTGGCGCGCCCCGGCACGGGTGAGCAAGGTGTCGGTGACGTTCGTCGGCGCGTCGCCGCTTCGCCGGTCGAGGTCTGCGAAAGCGCGGAGCTGAACGTCGACTGCCACGTCGACGTCAGCCGCCGTCATCGGCCGAACGACCACCTCACCCACGTCACGTCCCTATCAGCCGCGAAAGGATGGCGTCATGCGAGTTGTTGTGGCGCCCGACAAGTTCGGCGGGACGCTCACCGCCGCGGACGCCGCGACGGCGTTGGCCGCCGGCTGGCGAGAAGTCGCACCGCGGGACGAGCTGATCCTTGCGCCTGTCTCCGACGGCGGGCCAGGGCTGATCGTCGCCCTCCACGCCGCTCTCTCCGCCAGCCGCATCAGTGAGGTCGAGGCGGACGGGCCCACGGGCGTCGCGCGTCGGCGCCCGTTCTTGCTCGCCGGTGACACGGCCTACGTCGAGGCGGCGATCGCCTGCGGCCTCGACGAGCTGCAAAGGGAGGGCGGTGACGTGCGGACGGCTTCGTCGTACGGCGTCGGGCAGCTGGTCGCGGCGGCGGCCGGGTTGCCCGAGGTGAAGACCGTGGTCGTCGGGCTGGGTGGCTCAGGTGTCAACGACGGCGGAGCAGGGCTGTGGGCGGCGCTCGGCGCGGAGCCTCGCGACCGGCTCATCGGAGGCGGGATCGGGCTGCGCGACCTGGCCGGCCTGACCGCAGCCGCGGATCTTCGCGTGCGGCTGGTCGCCGCGACCGACGTCGACAACCCGCTGCTCGGGCTCCATGGTGCGACCGCCGTCTACGGACCGCAGAAGGGGGCCGACCAGGCGGCGATCATGTCCCTCGACGCCGCCCTCGAGCGGTGGGCCGACGCCGTCGAGTCGCTGGCCGGGCAGCCCGGGATGCGGGACCGCCCGGGCGCGGGCGCAGCAGGCGGGCTCGGGTTCGGGCTGATGGCGCTGGGCGCGGAGCGCGAGTCGGGCGCGGATCTGGTGATGTCGGCGGTCGGCCTGGAGGCCGCGATCGAGGGGGCCGATCTCGTCGTCACCGGAGAGGGGAGCTTCGACGCGACGTCGCTGCGGGGGAAGGTGGTCTCGGGCGTGGCGGCGCGGGCGCAAGCGGCGGGCGTGCCGTGCGTCGTGGCCGCGGGGCAGGCGCACGTCGGCAGCCGGGACGCGGCGGCACACGGCATCGACGAGGTCTGGTCGGTGGCCGACCAGCTCGGCTCGGCGCAGGCGGCGATGGCGGCGGGTGCGGACGGCGCCCGGATGTTGGGAGCAGCGCTCGCCCGGGCATGGACCCGTTGAGTCCGCGACCTCGGACCCGCTGAGTCCGCGACCTCGGACCCGCTGAGCGTGGAACAAGGCCGCGTGGAGCGGGGTTGCGTACCATGGAGACCACGCCAGCTATAGGAGCGAACCCGAAGATGACTGTCCAGGACAGCACCCAGACGACAGCGCCGGATAGCGCGCAGAGCGCGACCGAGTCGGTGATCCTGACCGACACGGCTGCCGTGAAGGTGAAGAACCTGCTCGAGCAGGAGGGTCGCGACGACCTCGCGCTGCGGATCGCCGTGCAGCCGGGTGGCTGCTCCGGGTTGCGCTACCAGCTGTTCTTCGACGAGCGCACGCTCGAGGGCGACACCTTCAACGACTTCAACGGCGTCAAGGTCGTTGTCGACCGGATGAGCGTGCCGTACCTGTCGGGCGCCACCATCGACTTCGTGGACTCGATCGAGAAGCAGGGCTTCACGATCGACAACCCCAACGCCCAGGGCTCATGCGCGTGTGGGGACTCGTTCCACTAGGTCACCGCTCCCGCCACGCGTATCGCATGTGACATAAGGGTTGTGGTTTGCGACCCCTATGTCACATCGGGGCGATGAATCGCGACACCCATGTGACATAGGGGATGAAGTAGCGCGCGCGAAGGCTCAGCGCAGGTAGTCGGCGAAGGCGTGCTCGGCGTCCTTGACGAAGGACACCGTCGCCTCAGGGATCGAGATCACCAGGTCGCGCGCGGGCTCGACGAGGTCGATGACTCGCCGACGGGCCGCCTTCGACACCGCGAATGCCGCGACAGGGATTGCGCGCGCGTCCGCGACCAGGTCCGCCAGGGTGCCGGATCCATGCTCGAGAGCGGCGTGACGGGCGGCCATGCCGCGCACGCTATGGGCGACCCGTCGGTAACGGAAGCCTTACCCATCGGTAGTTTTCACGCGTGCGCATAGCCGTGAGCGGATCCATCGCCACCGACCACCTGATGACCTTCTCGGGCCGCTTCTCCGAGCAGCTGCTGCCCGAGGCGCTGAGCTCGCTGTCGGTGT
>JAICMG010000022.1 GCA_025929365.1 Frankiaceae bacterium | reverse complement strand
TCCGGCTTTGCCTTCTGGGGGTGTGGCGTGTCGCCGCGCTCGAGCATCTCGACGAACTGCTCGATCCGACGGGCTCGCGTCTCGGCCCGCTTCGCGTCTTGCACGCGGTACATGATCGCGAACTTGTTCGTACGGGTGAGCACGTCCCACATCTTCTGCGCCTTGGGTGATGCGGTGACAGCGTCGCGCAGGTCGTCAGGCACCTCGAGCGACGCAGATCCGCCGTACGCCTTCTGCCAACGTCCATCGGCCTTCGCCCGCTCGACCTCGGCGAGCCCGGAGGATTGCATGCGCCCGTCGGCAATGAGCCGTTCGGCCAGCTTGGCATTGCGCTGCGACCAGGGGCTGCGGGCGCGACGCGGGGTGAACCTGACGCAGTACGTCGCATCGTCACGGCGGGTGAGATGGCCGTCGATCCAGCCGTAACACAGCGCTTCGGGCAGTGCGTCGGCGTACGTCAGCGTCGTTGGTCCGGGCTTGTCCTTCTTCGCCAGCACAAGCCGTACGCCCGCTGACGTTGCGTGATTGGCTTTGAGCCAGGCGCGCCACCTCGCAGCGTCGGCGACGAGCAGCTCCGGTGTATCGCGCACGTCACGCTGGCGTGTCGGCGATGCTCACCCGGTTGCGGCCGCCTCGTTTCGCTTCGTACAGCGCGGCGTCCGCCAACGCGATGAGCGCGGGGCCGTCGCCGGACTCGACTGTGGCGACGCCGATCGAGGCGGTCGCGGTGAGCCGAATGCCCGCCCCGGTGTCGAATCGGTTCGTCTCCACGGCGTTACGGACGCGCTCGGCCAGGTCGGCTGCCTCACCTGAGGGCGTGTTCGGCAACAACAGCGCGAACTCCTCACCGCCATAGCGATAGACGCCGTCGGTTGGACGGCTCACCTGCCGGAGCAGCCCACCGAGGCCGCGCAACAAGGCATCGCCTGCCGGGTGTCCGTAGGTGTCGTTGACGGCCTTGAAGTGATCGAGGTCGATCATCAGCAGCGTGACGGGCTGGCTGGTCGGGTCGGCGATCACGGTGGCGAGATCACGGTCGAACCGCGACCGGTTGCCGACCCCCGTGAGCGCGTCTTGTAGCGATCGCTGCATCAAATCCGTCGTCTCAGCGGCGCCGTGCATGGCGGCCGCGGCAACCGGAGTGAGCGCCATCAGCAGGTTGCTGTCCTCGGCACTGAACGGCCAGTCGGCTGGGCGGAGCATGACCAGTACGGCGGCCACCGATCCGCCCGCGACCAACGGCACCGCGAGCAACGCCGCGGGAAGCTGGCGAATCGCTGCTTCCGTCGCACTCACCTGGCGGGTGGGCTGCCCTGTTTCGGCAACTCGGCCGATCGCTCCGTCGGCAAGCCGATCGGGAACGAGGAGCCCTGGTCGGGCTTCGTGGGCGACAACCAGTTGATCGCCGTCACGAACGATCAGCGCAGCCGAGCTCGCCTGGATCAGACCCATCGCCTCGCGAGTGATCACGCGGTGGATCTCATCGACCGAAGTGATGGAGGCAAGGCGGCGGCTCACGTCCAAGAGCTCGGACATCTGCGCGGCGTCCTCCGTCGCGGGAGAAACTACGGACGGCACGGGCTGCGCGAACAACGGACCCGGAGCCGCTGGTGCGCCGATTCGCGCCGTCGCGAAGGCCGGGACGCGGCGGCGGGCGCGCAACCAGAGGAAGGCTGCTGCGCCCAGGATGAGCGCGAGCGCGACACCCCCGACGACGGGAAGCGACGACGAATGCCCACCCGAGGTCGCCGGTGGTGCGCCGATCGGAGGTGCGGTAGGCAACCCCGGTCCTGGGCTCGAGGGTCGGCTGGACTTCGGCGGTTTCACGCCAGCCGTCTGGCGCACCGCGTCGTTGAGGGCCGCCTGCAGCGTCGGCGGATCGTGCGGCGCCCCAGTGACGGGTCCGCCGTTGTCGAACAGCAACGAGTCCAGGGCGCCCATGAACGCGTCAGCCTGGATGGAGATCGCCTGTCCCGCCGACGCGTTGGACAGGTCCGCGGCAGACAGTGGCGTCAACACCTGCTGAACCGGCGGGAACGCTTGGCCGCCACCGGCTTGTAGCGACGCGAGCCACCGCTGCTCCACGGCCTCGGTCGATCGCAACGCCGACACGAGCTTTGCGTGTGCGGCACCTTGAACCGCGAGCGCTTGAACCGTCGGCGGCAGACCCTGGCCGTTCGCCTGCGTGAAGACTCCGAGCTGTACCAGGATCGCCGCCTCGCGCCCGACGCTGACCGCGGCCGCGAGCGACTGTGTCGAGCTGGTCGATCCAGCGGCGTACGCCGTGGCGCCGACAGCCGGCGTCAGCACCGCTGCGGCGAGCAGGATCACGCCGAGACGGGCCATGACGCGCGGCCGGATCACTCTGTACTTCTCGGCACCGGGCTGGCCACGGTAAGCATTCGTTTGAGGAGTTTGCCGTTCGGTAGCCGCGGCAGCGACTCGACGAAGCGGACCTCCCGCGGGCACTTGAAGTGCGAGAGCCGTTCACGGCAGTGCTCGATGAGCTCTTCGGCGAGCCTGTCGCTGCCTACCTCACCGTCGCGGAGCTGAACAAACGCGGTGACCTTCTCGCCCATGATCTCGTCGGGAGTCCCGATCACGGCGACGTCCTCGACGGCGTAGTGCACGACGAGCACGTCCTCGGCCTCGCGCGGGTAGATGTTGACCCCGCCTGAGATGATCATGTTCGACACCCGGTCGGTCAGGTAGAGGTAGCCCTCTTCGTCGAGACGACCGATGTCGCC
Source organism: Frankiaceae bacterium (assembly GCA_025929365.1). Lineage (GTDB taxonomy): Bacteria > Actinomycetota > Actinomycetes > JAFAQI01 > JAFAQI01 > DASZTV01. The sequence goes on along the minus strand of JAICMG010000022.1, from coordinate 27,118 downwards.
GATCGAGTTCCAGCCCTTGTCGTTGAAGGCGCGTGCGGTCTTCTCAGGATCACCGTGGTAGTCGAACCGGTGGATCGCCTCGAACCAGATCTCGCCTTCCTCGCCGACGCCGAGCTCGTTGCCGTCCTCGTCGACGATGTGAACGGCGCCGAGCAGGGACTTGCCGACGGATCCCGGATGATCGAGCCACTCCTGCGGTCCGATCGCGCAGAAGCCCGTCCCCTCGGAAGCCGCGTAGTACTCGTAGACGATCAGTCCGAGCCAGTCGAGCGCGGCGCGCTTCACCTCCGGGGGACACGGTGCCGCAGCGTGGACCACCATCTGCAGGCTCGATAGGTCGTAGCGGTTCCGGGTCGTCTCGGCGAGCTTCAGCAGGCGCACCAGGTGCGTCGGCACGACCTGCGTGTGCGTGACCTTGTGCTCCTCGATCAGCCGAAGCCACTCGAGCGGATCGAAGCGTTCCATGACGACGACAGTGCCGCCGATGCGGTGCACCGTCGTGCTCCAACCAGCGGGCGCGGCGTGGTACAGCGGCGCCGGAGAGAGGTACGTCGACTCCGGCGTGAATCCGTACAGCCCGCTGATCAGCCCGACCAGCGGATTCATCTGACCGAGCTCGATCTGGGGAAGCGCGGGCTTGATTCCCTTCGGCTGTCCCGTCGTGCCGGACGAGTAGAACATCCAGCTGCCCTCGACGTCGTCGGGCGACGCGGTCGCCGGCTTGCCGGCGATCGCATTCTCGAAAGACTCGTACCCGGGCAGCGGACCCCGGACCGAGAAGCGCAGGCCGATGTTGTCCGCGGCGTCGCCGAGGGAGGCAACCGTCTCGGCGAGTGCCGCCGAGACGAACAGCGCTTTCGCTTCGCAGTCAGCGACGATGTAGGCGGCTTCCTTCGCGCTGAGGTGCCAGTTCACCGGTACGACGTACAGTCCGCACCGCTGGATTCCCCAGACGATCTCGTACCACTCGACGTCGTTCTGCATCACGACCGCGACCACGTCGCCCCGCTGCAACCCGCGCTCGCGAAGCATCGCGGCGATCCGGTTGGCGTTGGCCTCGAGCTCGGCGTACGTCCGCGTCTCACCCGTCGCGGGCGTGACGACGGCGAGACGGTCCGGTGCGGTGGCGGCGTGAGCCGACGGGTGGAACGGGCCGCTCACTCGCTCAGCGTCCCTGCCAGACCGGGTCTCGCTTTTCAGCGAATGCCTTGGGGCCCTCCTTGGCGTCCTCGGTCGCGAACACCTCTTGCGAGATCGCCGACTCGATCTTGTACGCCGCGCGCATGTCCGTCTTGAGGCCCTCGATCACGCTGCGCTTGGTCGCCTGCACGGCGAGCGGGGCGTTCTTCGTGATCCGCGCCGCCATGCGGAACGCCGCGTCGAGCAGGTCGTCCTCGGCGACGATCTCGTTGACCAGGCCCATCTCGTGCGCCCGCTTCGCATCGATCCGGTCCGCGCAGAGCAGGAACTCCTGCGCGAGGGCGAACGGCAGCTGCCGGGGGAGCCGCACGGTCGAGCCGCCGCCGGCGAAGAGCCCCCGCGCCGGCTCGAGCACCCCGAAGGTGGCGTTCTCGGTGGCGATCCGGATGTCGATGCCGAGCAGCATCTCCATACCCCCCGCGACGCAGGGGCCGTTGACCGCCGCGATGATCGGCTTGTAGATCTTGCTGCCGCGCAGCACGGCATCAGTGCCGTCGGACAGCGAGTACTCCCCGACGCTGTCCGCCTCGCCGGCCTGGATCTTCTTGGCCAGCTCGGTGATCTGCGGGATGTAGGTCTTGAGGTCCGCGCCGGACATGAAGTTGCGTCCGACGCCGGTGATGATGGCAACCCAGGCCTGTTCGTCCTCGTTGAACCGCTTCCACGCCTGGGACAGCGCGTGGAAGTGCTCGAGGTCGCAGGCGTTCTTCGCCTCGGGCCGGTCGATGGTGATCAGGGCGACGCGCTCGGCACCCTCGCGCGCACCGACCTCGTAGTGGATGGCCACGGTTTGTCTCTCCTATTCGAGTGGCAGCTGGACCGAGACGCTGCCCTTTGCCTGGACTTCGTCGTCCTGGTTGACGATCCGTACGTCGACATCGGCGACGTGCACGCGGCGGCGCTCCTCGCGCACGCCGGTCACCGTGCCGGTGATGAAGCTGGCGTCACCGGTCAGCGCCGGGCTGCGGTACTTCACGTCGGCATGCGTGAGGTGGCCCCACTCGCCGGCCCACGCCGCGACGTAGTCGAGCACCCAGGCGCCCATCGACGCGCCGTACCCGTAGCCGCGCGCCATGCCGATCTTCTTGGCCCACTGCGGCTGGAGGTGCCCGCGCGACGGGCCGTAGTACGCCCCGTCAGTGCGCTCGGGATCGGTGCGCTCGAGGTTGCGGTCGCCCTCGTTTCCGGCGAACTCCTTGGTGTAGCCGAGGTCGATGCCTTTCACCGACGTCGGGCCCTTGCGCATGTTGCCCCAGGTCGTCATCGGGTAGGCGCGCCACTCGGTGGTGAAGCTGGCAAGCGTGTGCGGTCCGAGGACGTTGCGCGGCAGGGTGTCTCCGGCTTTGACGCTGTCGAGCAGCCGCTTCTCGTGACCGAGCTTCTGGACCGCATCGATGAACTCGGCCTTGATGACGTCGAGCTCAGCGATCTTCTCGTCGGTCCACTCCGGCTCGGCCTCGGCCTCGTCGTAGAGCTTCTTCTCTTTGGCCTTGCGGACCTTGTAGCGAATGGCGGTCGATCGTTGCAGCGCGACGCGGCCGCCCTTGTCGGTGATGTAGACGGTATCGCCGCGCTGGAAGCAGGTCGCCCCCGCGAACGAGGTCTCGGCGACCTTGTAGTCGTAAGGCATCCGATGGCACAGCACCTTGTCGCCCGGTTCGAGCCGCGTCTCGAAGAACCACCACTCGTCGCCGCCGAAGACGAGATGCGAGTCGGGGATCCGGCCGACCTGTGCCGGTGCGCACCCGTGACTGGTGTCAGTCGCGACCGTGAACGACTGCGGCGCGATGATCCTGCCGAAGCGGCTCTCCGCGGCGTACTGCTCGTCGTAGTGCAGCGGGTTCGGGTAATGCATCGCCTGCACCCAGCGACGGATGTCGTTGACGGCAATCGGCTCGCGGAGCTCGCCGGGCATCATCGGCACGCCCATGTGGCGGGCGAGATCGGAGACGTCCAGCTCTTCGGTTGTCTCGTCGGTCATTGCTGCTCCGTCCCCACCTTGGCGCGCGCCGCCAGCAGCGCACGCAGCCCTTCGTCGCGGACCTTGGTCCGGCTTGCGGTGAGCGGGATCTCGCCGGGGGCGAAGAACTCCACTCGTTTCGGCACCTTGTACGCCGCGATGCGCTCGCGCAGGAAGCCTTGCACGTCATCGGCCGTCTCGGTGGCGCCATGGCGCAGCTCGACGCACAGGACGACGATCTGCCCCAGTCGCTCGTCCGGCATCCCGAGCACCCGGGCGAGCTGCACCGGCGGATACGCGCGGAGCGCGACCTCGATCTCGGCGGGCGACACGAGGGTGCCCGCGGTCTTGATGACCTCGTCGCGACGCCCGCTCCAGTGGACCCCTCCGTCGGCGTCGACATGACCGACGTCGCCCGTGTGGAACCAGCCTTCGGAGTCGAAGCACTCCGCGCGGCTCTTGCCCAAGTAGTGCTTCATCAGCGTCGGGCCCTTGATGAGGAGCTCGCCCTCTTCTCCGGTCTGGACGGGCTCACCCGACGCGGGGTCGATGACCAGCAGCTGGTTGCCGGGGAGCAGCCTGCCGAGGCTGGACCTCATCGTCTCGCGCGAGCTGGACGAGGGATGGGCGCTGATGAACGCGCACGTCTCGGACATGCCCCACCCGACGGGCATCTGCCAGTTCGGGTCGCCCGTCACGGTCGGGTGCTTGGCGAATACCGACTTGCCGAACACGCACTGCAGGCTCGAGAGGTCGGTCTTGTCCCAATCGGGGTGCTCGGCCAGAGTCCGCGCCTGGTGCGGGAGCGTGTAGGGCTCGGTGACCCGCTCACGCTGCATCAGCGCCAGCGCCGCGCCGGCGTCGAATCCTTCCTGCATGACCCAGCATCCGCCGGCGGCGAGCGTGGCGCCCATCGCCGTGTTCATGCCCGCCGTCCAGAACATCGGCAACGCGGTCCACATCCGCGTCTTCTCGTGGCGGCCGAACAGTTCCGACTGCACCCAGAACTGAAGCGTCGGCGCCTGGTGGTGGTGGACGACACCCTTCGGCGTCGCGGTGGTTCCGGAGCTGAACATGATCAGGGCCGTGTCGAGCGGGTCGATCTTCGCGACGAGCTCGTCGATCGCGGACTCGGGCACCTCGTCGCCACGGGCCAGGAAGGTCTCCCATGACTCGATGTCGGCGTGCTCGTGCTCGGGACCGACGACGGCGACCTCCCGCAGCCGGGTGCTCGTCTCCGAGGACTCCTCGTGAAGCTCGGTGATCTCCGCGGCGAACTTGCGCCCGCCCATCGATGTCTGAAGCAGCAGCGCGACCGGATCGGCCGCCTCGAGCAGCGCGGCCAGCTCGTGCTTGGTCGCGAAGGTGGACAGCGGCACGATCACCGCACCCGCCAGCGCGGCACCGAAGTACGCCGCAACCGCCTCCGGCCGGTTGGCCATGATCGTCGCGACCCGCTCCCCGCGAAGCACCCCGTCGGCGATGAGCGCGCGCGCGACCTGCCGGGTGTGTCGTTCGAGGTCGCCGTACGTCCAGTGCCGCGTCTTGCCCATCCGCAGCGGGTCGTCGAAGACGAGAGCCTCGTTGTCGCGGTAGCGGCGGCACACCTCGAGCAGGAAGCCGCCCATCGTGAGCGGCCGGCCGGAGGCGATGAACGCGGCCGGGTCGAACGGTGGCCCGGCAGCCGTCGGCGCCTGCTGGGATCCCACGCCGCCACCCTTTCTGAGTCTGGCTTGCTGTGACAGACTTCCACACGTTGGAGAGCATGATTCTCCGATAGAGCCGAGGTGGTTCTCCACCCGGCCCGGCCAGCGGCATGAGCAAGGAGGCTCGTCGTGACGATTGAGGCCACGCCAGGCGTCGACACCGTCACCGCCACGGTCATCCGGTCGGCCATGGAGACGATCTGCTTCGAGATGGCGACCTACGTGTCGCGCACCGCCACGACGCCGATCCTCAACCAGTCCAACGAGCGCAACGCGACGATCCTCGACGCCACCGGCCGCCTCGCGGCGCTGTCGGTCGGCATCCCGCAGTTCATGCTGTCCTCGACGCTGCCGGTCCGGTTCGCCAGCCAGTTCTTCGACGGCGAGCTCTACCCGGGCGACGTGCTGATCGCGAACGACCCGTATCACGGCGGCGGCCACCTGCCGGACGTGAATGTCTTCGCCCCGGTGTTCGACCCCGACGGACACCTGATGCTGTTCGCCTCGATCCAGTGTCACCACGGCGACACGGGCGGGGCCATGGCCGGCGGTTACAACGTCTTCGCGAAGGACATCTGGAGCGAGGGTGTGCGCTACCCGGTGCTGAAGCTGGTCGAGCGCGGCGAGGAGCGCCGCGACGTCGTCCTGATGATGCGGTCGAACAGCCGGCTACCGGGCTTCATCGGTGACCTGCGGTCGCAGGTCGGCGCCGCCCAGCTCGGCGCCCGCCGGCTCACCGAGATCATCGCGGAGTACGGCCCCGGCGCAGTGCAGGGCACGGTCGAGTGGACGATCGCTGACGCCACTCGGCGGTTCTCCGAGGAGATCGCCACCTGGCCCGACGGCACGTACACCGCGGACGTGTACGTCGACCACGACCCGGCCGGCAACACCGACATCCACGTGCACTGCGAGATCACGGTCGCGGGCGATCGCCTCATCATCGACTTCGACGGATCGGACACCCGGCCTCACATCCAGGCGTGGTCCACCTTCGGCAACACCCGAGGCAACGTCATCGCACAGCTGGCCAGCCTGGTCGATCCGTCGATCCCGAAGAACGAGGGCTTCTTCAACTGCATCGACCTGCGCGTGCCGGAGGGGTGCTGCCTCAACCCGGCCGAGGGCAAGCCCGTCTCGAGCGGGACGCACCATCCCGGTGTCGAGGTCGGTGACGCGATCGCCATCGCGATGAGCAAGATCCTGCCGGACCGGTGCTGCCCGCAGAGCTACAAGTTCGGCAGCCCTCGGCAGATGTGGGGCGACGAGGATCCGCGGACGGGTCGCTCGTTCTTCGACCACGGCGGTGAGGTCAGCGCCGGCTGGGTCAGCGCGGTCAAGGGGACCGACGGGTGGGGCGCCCTCGCCGCGTCGATGGGCAACCTCATCAAGGCCAGCGCCGAGATCAACGAGCAGCTGTTCCCGCACATCCTGCGCGGCCGCAACTTCATCACCGACTCCGGTGGCCCGGGGCAGTGGCGCGGCGGCTGCGGGAGCCGGTTCATCAAAGAGGTGCGCACCCCGACGTACATCAACCAGTACGTCGTCAACCAGCGGCACACGCATCCGGGCATCGCCGGTGGGCACAACGGCTCGCCCGACATCTGTTTCGTGGGTGACACGAAGGTCGAGACCGCGGTCTCCGGGGTGCTCCTGGAGACGGGCGACAAGCTCGACTACAAGTTCGGCGGCGGCGGTGGCTGGGGCGACCCGCTGCTGCGTGACCCGCAGGCGGTGCTCGAGGACGTGTGGGACGAGTACGTCTCGATCGAGGCGGCGAAGCGCGACTACGGCGTCATCATCACCGGTTCGCTGGAGGAGATGACCTTGGCGCTCGACGAGGAAGCGACGGCCAAGGAGCGGGCGAGCCGCGCATGACTGGCTACCGCATCGGTGTCGACGTCGGCGGCACCTTCACGGACTGTGTCGTCATGCGCCCAGACGGCAGCCTGCTGCTCGAGAAGGCACCGACCACTCCTGGTGACCAGAGCGACGGTGTCGTCAACGCGTTGACACAGGCGGCGGCCGCGGAGGGCCTGAGCCTCGACGGGCTGCTCGGCCAGACGGACACGATCGTCCACGGCACCACGACCGGCGACAACACGATGATCCAGATGACCGGCGCGCCGACCGGCCTGATCGTCACCCGCGGCTTCCGTGACGAGATCGAGTTCCGGCGTTGCTACAAGGAAGACATCTGGGATCCGTCCCTGCCCGCGCCGTACCCGATCGCGCGCCGCCGGGTTCGGCTCGAGGTCGACGAGCGGATGACCGCCGAGGGCGAGATCGAGACACCGCTCGACGAGGAGGGCGTGCGCAAGGCCGCCGCCCGGCTGCGCGCGTTCGGCGTCACCTCGATCGCGATCAGCTTCCTGCACTCCTACCTCAATCACACCCACGAGCTGCGCGCCCGCGAGATCGTGCTCGACGAGTACCCGGACGTCGAGATGCTGTCGCTGTCACACGAGGTGCTGCCGAAGCCGCCGGAGTTCGAGCGGACGTCGACCACGCTGGTCAACGCGTACGTCGGCCCGCCGATCGCGCGCTACCTCGGCAGGCTGACCGCGCGGCTCGCCGAAGCGGGGTACGGCCACGAGCTGCTGGTCGCGACATCGTCAGGCGGCGTCGCGACCGCCGACGCGGCGGCTCGGCGGGCGGTTGCCACGATCGGGTCGGGGCCCACCGGTGGTGTGACGGCATCGGCGAAGGTCGCCGGCACAGCAGGGCTCGGCGACGTCGTCAGCGTCGACATGGGCGGCACCAGCTACGACGTCTGCCTGATCCGCGACGGCCGGCCCGAGATCAAGATGGACTGGAACTGGTTCCATCGCTACTGCATCGGGATCCCGATGATCGACATCCCGTCGGTCGGCGCCGGCGGCGGCTCGATCATCTGGGAAGAGGGCGGCGTGCTCCACGTCGGTCCGCAGTCGGCGCAGAGCCAGCCCGGCCCGGTCTGCTACGGCCGCGGTGGCACCGAGCCGACCGTCACCGACGCCGACCTGGTGCTCGCCCGGCTGGAGCCAGAAGGCTTCGCCAATGGCCGCATGACGCTCGACGTCGAGGGCGCTCGCGCTGCGCTCGCCAAGGTCGGCGAGCGGGTCGGCATGAGTGTCGAGGATGTCGCGGCCGCTGCGGTCAAGATTGTCGACGCGAACATGACCGACGCCGTACGGCGGGTGTTGTCGCTCGCGGGCGCGGACCCGCGCAAGCTCAACCTCGTCGCCTTCGGCGGCATGGGTGGCGTCCACGCGAACATGCAGGCGCGCGCGCTCGGCATGCACCGGGTCGTCGTGCCGGCGGCGGCGGCGGGGTTCTCGGCGCTCGGGTTGCTGTCGGCGAACCATGTCGTTGACGACTCCCGCGGTTACATCTCGCCGATCGCCGAGGTCGACCTGAGGCATCTCGGCGCGCTCGCGTCGGAGCTCGAAGCGAATGCCCGCGCCGAGCTGAAGGTCGCGAACGTCCCCGACGACCGGATCCACCTCGAGTGGTCGCTGCTGCTCGTGTATCCGGGGCAGACCTTCGATGTCTCGATCCCGGTCGAGCACCCGGCCGACGTCGACGCTGCGGTCAACGAGTTCCACCGCCGCAACGCCGAGGCAAGACTGATCGAAGCGCGTGCTCAGGACCCGATCCTTCGTGGCGTGCGACTGGTCGCGGTCGGTGAGGTGAGCCAGCCGACCGATCTGGTGCTGGAGCGCGCCACGTCGGTCGAGCCGCGCCGCAAGCGGCGGATGTGGATCGGTGACGGCTGGCATGACGACGTGCCGGTCTATGACATGGCCGACGTCCGGCCAGGGATCTCCATCAATGGGCCGGCGGCCATCGCCGGTCCGTTCACCACCGTCATCATCGGTTCTGGCGAGCGGGCGGAGGCGACGCCCGAGGGCGACGTGCTCATCGACCTGTGATCGGCACGGCAGCATGACGATGGATCACGTCGGGCTCTGCCCGGCCGACATGGATGCCGCGCTGCGCTTCTACGTCGACGGCATCGGGCTCGAGGTGATCTTCGACGTCAAGCTTCGCGGCGACCACTACGACCTGCTCGGCGTGCACACCGAGAAGGTGCGGACGGTGTTCTTGGGCGACCCGTCAGCGCCGGGCTCGTCGCGGCTCGAGCTCCTGCAGCTGTTTCCCGTTGACGCAACGGCGCAGACCGCGCCGACGGGGTACCCGCAGCGCGGCCTCACGCTGGTGTCATTCGTCACGCCGGTCGAAGCCACGCTCGCGCGGCTCGCGGAGATGGGCCTCGGCGGCGCGCCGCGAATCATGCCGACGCCCGCGGGCGCGCTGTCGGCGATGGTGGTCGATCCCGACGGCGTCATGGTCGAGCTGCTCGACCACCCCGTCTCCTTCGGCTGACGAAGTTGTCAGAACGTCACCCGGCTATAGCCGTACGACGTTCTGACAAGTTGGCTATCGGGCGCGGAGGGTCTCGACTCCGTCGCCGGACAGCTCGTCGAGGGCCGCCTTCCTGCCCGATGCCGCGATGAGCAGCGACAGCACCGGGCCCTCGACGAGGGGGCCCGTCCCGATCGTCACGTCGACGTCGGTCGCCTTCAGGGTCAGGCCGGCGACGCGTGACTTGCCATGGATGATCGGCTCGCTGCTCGCGTAGAAGACGAGCGCGCGCTCCACCTGGTCGAGGGGGTAGTCGCGCTTGATGCCGATCGCGCGGCGGATGTCCTCGCCGTGCACGAAGTGCTCGCCGAGCCATGTCTTCTTCGGTCCTGGAGGCGCGCTCTTGCGGTCCCTCGCGGCCTTCAAGGACGCAAGGGTCGCCGCGGGGCCACCTGCGGTCTCCTGGGCGATGCCCTTCTCGGCGTACTTCTCGAAGTTGAAGCCGGATCCGGCGAACTGCGCGATGAACTTCGGGGGCGACATCTTCGCGAGCGATACGAGGTGTCCGAATACCTGGTGGACGTCCCAGTGGCCACACATCGTGGCGGTGTCCCACTGCTCCGGCTTGAGACCGTCGAGGTCGGCGATCAGCGCGTCGCGTTCGGCGTGAATCGTCGGCCAGATGTCGGCGGCCATGTGGTCTCCCTAGTCCTCGGTCGGTAAGTAGATCGAACGGATCGGGTGGACCATGAGTTCACGGATGAGCGGCTCGTAGTGCTCGAGCGGCGGGGTGTCGTACGACGGGTCGAAGGCCGGTGAGTCGAAATCCGCGCAGAACTCCTCGGTGAGGTCGAACTCCCGCATTCCGCGGTAGCGCTCACGCATGTCGCGGTCGAGGCCGAGGTGATGGAAGAAGTAGTAGCCCTGGAACTCGGCGTGGTGCTCGACCATCCAGTGCAGCTCAGGCGCGACGAACGGTTTGATGATGGCCGCAGCGATGTCGGCGTGGTTGAACGAGCCGAGCGTGTCACCGATGTCGTGAAGCAGCGCGCACAGGACGTACCGGTCGTCGCGACCGGCACGCTCCGCCCGCGCGGCGGTCTGCAGCGAGTGGGTCAGCCGGTCGACCGCGAAACCGCAGAAGTCGCCGTCGAGCAGTCGCAGGTGATCGAGCACGCGGCCGGGCAGATCGACCATGTACGTCGCCTGGTGCGTGGCGATGATGTGCCAGTCCTGCTGGGTGCTTTCCGCCATGTCGGTGAACGTCGCGCGGTCGGTCGCTGTCGTCATCGAGCCTCCAGTGGGGCAGATATGAGCAGGAACGGAGAAGCATTTCCGCCGTTGCGGTTCATATCTTGCCTCCCGAGGTCAGGGACGGACAGGGCAGGAGCAAACGGAGGCGAGAGCAGATGAAGACGATGACGTGCCGGCAGCTCGGTGGACCGTGTGACGTCGCGTACCGGGGGGCCACCGCGGACGAGGTGATCAAGGCGCAGGACAAGCACCTCCGCGAGGCGGTCAAGGCGGGCGACGAGACGCACCGCCGCGCTCACGAGGACATGAAGGGGCGCTGGAGGCACCCGATCGCCGGAATGGGCTGGTATCGCGCGAGCAAGCGCGCCTTCGCCGAGCTTCCGGAGGACTGAGCGCCCGTTTCGACCGCTGAGGGCGCGCTTCCTATGATCTGACTGCTGGTGACATCGGCGTCAGGGAATGGGCTCGGGCGAACGTGGACTACGACCTCGGCGCGGACGCCGACGCGCTTCGGCAACGACTGCGCGATCTGATCCATGCCCACGTCCCGGCGGACTTCCTCGGCGCCTGCACCGACGACCCGGCCGATCTCGAGCTCTGCAACGCCTTCTGCCGAACGCTCGCCGAGCAGGGTCTGCTCTGTCTCGCCTGGCCGGAGGAGTACGGCGGGGGCGGGGGCGACGTCTGGCACCAGACGATCGTGCGCGAGGAGATGTGGGCGCACCACGAGCCGCGAGGGCCGCAGTACATGGGCGTCAACTGGGTCGGTCCGGCGCTGATGCGCCACGGCACCGATGCCCAGCGTGCGAAGCACCTGCCGCCGATCGCGGCGGGTGAGGTGATCTGGTGCCAGGGCTTTTCCGAGCCCGAGGCCGGCAGCGACCTCGCGTCTCTGCGCACCCGCGCCGTGGCGGACGGCGACGGTTGGGTGGTCACCGGACAGAAGGTCTGGACGTCCTACGCGCTGATGGCCCAGTGGTGTGTTCTTGCGACCTGCACCGATCCGGACGCGCCGAGCGATCGGCGCATCACGTTGTTCCTCGTGCGCATGGACTCCCCAGGAATCGAGGTACGCCCGATCCCGTCGATGCTCGGGCCGCATCACCTCAACGAGGTCTTCATCGACGGGCTGCGCGTGAGCCGAGAGGACGTGCTGGGCGAGGTCGGGGCCGGCTGGACGGTGATGCGTGACGCGCTCGCTTACGAGCGAGTCGGAATCGCGCGCTACGCACGGTGTGAGTCGTTGATGCAGCGGCTGCTCGAGGTGCTCGACGACGACGGCAGATGGGAGGCGCTCGCCCCCGCCCTGCACGCCCGATGGGTGCGTGCCCTCGTCGATCTGCGGGTTGCGCGGCTGCTCGCCTACCGCGCGGTCGGGGACAGCTCCGGCGTCGACCCGGCGGCTGCCGCGGTCGCGAGAATCGTGACGACGACTTGTGATCAGAACGTCGCGGAGGTGCTGGTCGACGCCGCGGGCCCGGATGCGCTGGATGCGGGTGCTGACGCGCTGCTGCACGGCGCGATCGACGACCACTGGCGCTACGCGCAGGCTGCGACGGTCGCCTCGGGGACCATCGAGGTGCAGCGCATGTTGGTGTCGCGGTCTGTCCTCGGGTCGTCGCGATGAAGCCGGCACTGCCCGAGGACGCGGTTGCGTACGGCGAGTCGGCGCGCGGCCGGCTCGAGCGGCTCGGCGGGGTCGAGTTCGGGCTGCGCGCCGAGGCGGACCGCGAGCTGCGCAAGGACGCGGGCGCTGCGCTCGCCGATCTGGGAATGTTGGAGCTCGACGTCCGCGACGACCTCGACCAGTTCCTCGCCGCCGCCGCGCTGTGCCGAGTGGCGGGCGCGCTGTGCGTGCCGTGGCCCGTGGTTGAGGACCTCGTCCGCACCGACGGGCAGTGGCTCGCGCTGATCGATCCCGCTGGTCCGCGGGTCGACCACGGCGACCTTCACGGCGAGTGGGTCGGGGCCGCGCTCGACGGCGCGGCGTACCGGCTGGTGATCGGTGCGTTGCCGCATCCGGCGAAGCTCGGGCCCTTCCTCGTGCCGGCCACGCTCGGCGAGCCTGCCGAGCAGGTGAGTGCTGATGACGTTGCGCGCCACCTGGTCCTCGGTGCCTGGCGAATCCTCGGCGGCCTCGAGGCAGCGCTCGGTCAGGTCGTGGAGCACGTGAAGGCCCGCAAGCAGTTCGGTCAGGCGCTCGCGCAGTTCCAGGTCGTTCGCTTCGGCATCGCCGATGCGAGTGTTGCGCTTCGCGGCTTGGACGAGCTCGCGCGCTTCACCGCCTGGCGCCTCCACGCGGCCGAGCCGGCACAACGATCGGCCGATGCCGTCGCGCTACGGCTGCATGCGGTCGACGCGGCGCGAGCCGTGCTGCGGACCTGCCATCAGATGCTCGGTGCGATCGGCTTCTGCGACGAGCACGACGTGTCCGTGATCGATCGCCACCTGCAGCCGCTCTTGCGCGAACCATGCTCGGGAGAGAGCCTCGCGCTTCGGCTGGTGCCGGCGGTGCGAAGTGGCGCGTTCGAGACGCTCTTCTCGTGAGGGCGGGCATTCCCGGCGTCCTCGACGCGGCGTTGCGCGATCGACCGGAAGCGACGGCCGTCATCGGCCGATCGGGCAGCCTCAGCTACGTCGAGCTCGATGCACGCGCCGACGCTGCTGCGGCCGCCCTCTGGGACCTCGGGCTGCGACCGGGTGCCCGGCTCGCCGCAACCCTGCCGAACGACCTGGATGTCGTGGTGGCCTTCCACGGCGCGATGCGGCTCGGTGCGATCTGGGTAGGCATCGGAGAAGCACTCGCCGCACCCGAGAAGCACCATCTGATCCGCGACTGCGAACCATCGCTCATGCTCGCGTCGCCGTCGGTCATCGAGGACTGCGGGGCTGCGCTGGCCGCGGTCGGCGCGCACGGCAAGTCCGCCGAGGACCTGCGGACCGCGATGTCGGCGGCGGGGTCCGCGCCGAGTGCCGAGATCGACCCGGATGCTCCGGCCGGCATTGCCTACACCAGTGGGACGACCGGCGTGCCGAAGGGAATCGTGCACTCGCAGCACAACCTGTTGCTCCCGGGCGAGGTGCTGGTGGCAAGCCGCGGTTGGGGTCCGGCGCTGCGCAAGGGCGACTGCCTACCGCTGACGATCCTCAACCTCATGGTGCTGACCACCCTGCTCACCGCTCAAGCACAGGGCTGTTGCATCGTCATGGACCGCCGCGACGCCGACGGGATCGCGGAGTGGATCGAGCGCGAGCAGGTCACTCACTGGAACGGCGTACCCGCGCAGCTGCACGACCTCGTGACGATCAAGCAGGTCGACCCGGCTCGGCTCGCATCGTTGCAGGAGGTGTGGAGCGGCGGGGGAGACTGCCCTGACGCGTTGCGGGAGCGGTTTGCGGAGGTCTACGGACTGCCGATCCGTTCGACGTACGGGCTGACGGAGGCGCCGACGGTCGTGTCGATCGACCCGGTCGGTGGTGAGCGGCGGCCGGGCGCAAGCGGCCGGGTGCTCCCGCACCTTTGGGTGCAGACCCGCCGCGACGACGGGACGATGCTGCCGCGCGATGCCGAAGGTGAGCTGTGCCTGTCGGCTCGAGCCGACGGCGAATGGGCTGGTCGATGGACGCCGTATCTCGGGGTGTGGCGCGATGGTGGCGTGGTGGACGCACCGACGCAGCCGGTCGCCACCGGTGACTATGGGGTGGTCGACTCCGAAGGCTGGCTCACGGTCCTCGATCGGATCAAGCTCCTGATCGTTCGTGGCGGCGCGAACATCTATCCGGCCGAGGTCGAGCGCGTCCTGCTCGCCCAGGAAGGCGTGGCGGGCGTCGCGGTCTTCGGAGTGCCCGACGAGCGGCTCGGCGAGCGGGTTGCGGCGTTGGTGGAGCTGCAGTCCGACATCGAGATCGACACGCTGGCGGCGAGCTGTCGGGACCAGCTTGCGGACTACAAGGTGCCGGAGCGGTGGGGTGTCGTGGACAAGCTGCCGCGCAACGCGATGGGCAAGGTCGTGCGAACCGGGCTCGTCGACTTGCTGGAAGAATCCGGCTCGTGACATCGGAGGGGAAGCGGACCGCACTCGTCACCGGCGGCAGCGGCGGGATCGGTCTGGCGATCGCGGAAGGTCTCGTCGGCCGCGGATACGACGTGGTGATCACCGCGCGGAACGAGGATCGGCTGCGGGCCGCCGCCGAGCGGATCGGCGCGCGGTACGTCGTCGCCGACGGCGCCGACGAGACGCAGATGGCGGCGGTGATGGCCGTCGTCGAGCACGTCGACCTCCTCGTTCACTCGGCGGGCATCCTCAAGGGCACATTTCTCCGCAAGCTCTCCCTCGACGACCTCGACCAGGTGCTCAGCGCCAATCTGCGGTCGGCATTCGTGACCACTCAGGCGGTGCTCCCGAAGATGCCGGTCGGCGGCCGGCTCATCTACATCGGGTCGTCGGCGAGCAAGGAACCGATGAAGGGGCGCACGGCGTACTCCGCGTCGAAGGCCGGCCTCGATGCGTTTGCGTCCGCACTGCGGCGAGAAGTGAGTCGCGATGGCATCAACGTCAGCGTCGTGATTCCCGCCCCCGTGGAGACCGACATCCTCGAAGAAGTGACTTTCGAGATGGTCGCCCTTCAAGCGGGTGATGTCGTCGACGCCGTGCTGTTCCTCGACGGCCTTCACCCGCGCGTCGTGGTGCCCGAGATCTTCATGTACGCGAACCCGGAGGGCCCACTGGCACCGCCACCGCTCGTGCCGCCGGCGGCGAAACGGAAACAGTCATGACGCAGGTGGTCGTGGAGGGGATCCCGTTCGGTACCAAGCTGCAACAGCTCGCCGCGGCGGATCCTGATGGTGTCGGCGTGGTCGTCGTCTCGGTCGACGGCAAGGACCGAAGCCTGTCGTGGTCTGCGCTCGACGCCGGTGCCAACCAGTGGTGCCGCGCGCTGCAGGCGCGCGGTGCGGGCGTCGGGGACCGGGTCGCGCTCGCGGTGGCGAACTCCGCCGAGCTGATGCTTGCCGTCCTCGGCTGCTGGAAGGCCGGTGCCAGCCCGATCCCGGTGCGGTGGGATCTGCCCGACTGGGAGCGCAACCGCGTGCTCGATGTCATCGCGGCTGCGGTCGTCGTCGACAGCGACTCGTTGCCCGCGATGCGCGACGAGGCGCTCGCGGCTGACGACAGCGCCGTGCCCGAGGTCGTGCCGCCGCAGATCAACGGGATCTGCAGCAGCGGTGCGACGGGGACCCCGAAGGTCATCATGAGCACCCGTCCGGGGGTGTGGACCGAAGGCCTGTCCGACCCGTTCATCTCGAACTGGCAGGGAACGACGCGGCCGCAGATCATCCTCGTGATGGGCCCGATGTACCACACGAACGGGTTTGCGCAGTTCAACTTCCTGCTCGGGGGCGACCGGCTCATCGTCCTCGAGAAGTTCGACGCGACGGCTGCACTCGACGCGATCGAGCGACACCGGGTCACGTCATTCACGGCGACGCCGACGATGCTGCAGCGCATCGCGGCGGTGCCGGGTGTCGAGGATCGCGACCTTTCGTCGGTCGAGTGGATCCTGCAGGGCGCGGCGGTGATGCCGCCGACCTTGCTGCGGACCTGGTTCGACCTGCTCGCTCCGGAGAAGGTCGTGATGGCCTATGGGATGACCGAGCAGCTCGGCCTCACCGCGCTTCGCGGTGACGAGTGGCTCGACCATGAGGGCAGCGTCGGTCGCGGCTTTCGCGACACCGAGATCCGCATCCTGGGTGAGGACGGGAAAGAGGCGCCGACGGGGGAGCTGGGCGACGTCTACCTGCGCTCGCCGATGACGGGCTCGTACGACTACCGAGGCGGCGCGGCACTGTTGCCGGTGACCGCGGACGGCTTTGGTACCGGTGGCGACATCGGCTGGGTCGACGCCGACGGTTTCCTCTATCTCGCCGACCGCCGCGCGGACATGATCATCACGGGCGGCGCGAACGTCTTCCCGGCCGAGGTCGAGAGTGCCCTGTCGGACCACCCCGGCATCGCAGACGTGGTCGTCATCGGGCTGAAGGACGACAACTGGGGCCGCCGGGTGCACGCCGTCGTCGAGCCGAAGGACAAGTCTGCCCCGCCGTCGGAGGCGGAGGTCATCGCCTACGCGAAGAGCAAGCTCGCGGGTTACAAGGTGCCGAAGACGGTGGAGTTCGTCACCGAGATCCCGCGCAGTGCTGCCACCAAGGTGAGTCGTGGCGCGATGGTCCAAGCCCGCGGCGGCTGACCGCTACAGCGGGCTGTGGCCGCCCGGCGTACGTGTGTGAGCCGGTGACGCAGCCTGCGTCGGACGAGGCCGCTTGGTCGGATGCGCGTGGTGGGTCGGCGTGTGCGTCGGCGTCGCGGCCTGCGTCGGATGCGGCTTCTTGGTGGGGTGCGCCGGGTGCGAGGGGCGCGCGGAGTGGCTGGGCTGGGCGGGGTGGCTCGGCTGGGCGGTCTCGCCGATGCCCACGCCATTGCCGTGCCCCTGGTGAGCCTTGCCGTTGTGCCCGTTGCTGCTCCCGGCCGGAGTCGTGGCGGGGGCAACGCCCGGGGCGGCGGGAGTGAGCGTCGGCGTCGGGGTCGGCGTCACGCCGGTGTCGGTCGGCGAGCCGTGGTGATGCTGGTGCACACCGATCACGCTGCCGATGTCGTGGCGGACCTGCCCGCTGGCAGCCGCGGCCACTCCGCCGAGCAGCACGACGCTGCCGCCGATGCTCGCGGCCGCGAGCCGCGCCGACACGCGGGCACGGCGTCCGGCTGCGACACCGCCGAGAGCCGCAGCTCGGAACGCCGCCATTGCCGCGGCTTCGCCCGGGAGCTCGTCGCCGAGCCGGCCGTGGAGGGCATTTAGCATGGCGCCGACCGGCAGGTCGAGACCGCGTCCCGCGAGTAGCTCCTCGCAGTCGCTGTCGCTGAGGCCGTTGGGCCGGTCGTCGTTCATCTCAGTTATCAATCGCCGGCGGGACCGGGTTGGTTACACCCACGTTTGCCTGATCCGCCCCGAGTTGCTCGGCGAGCCGCCGAAGGCCTCGGTGTGCCAGCACCCGGACGGCGCCGGGCTTCTTCCCGACGATCCGCGCGGTCTCGTGGACGTCGAGGTCGCCGATGACGCGCAGCGCGATCACCTCGGCCTGGTCCGGCGGCAGCGACGAGATGAGGCCCAGGGCCCAGCGAGTGCCGGCGGCGGTCTCCGATGCGCCCACCACGTCCTCCGCAGCGGCGGTGACGTCGGGAATCACGTCGACCAGCGCTTCGGGGCGGCGGGTACGGCGGCGGACGTCGTCGATCCACCGGCGTCGGGCGATGCTCAGGACCCAGGCGCGAAACGCGGCTGGCTCGTCCCCAGAGAAGCGGCCCAGGTCGCGGACCACCGACACCCAGGTGTCCGCGGCGAGATCCTCCGCGGCCGCGGCGCCCGCGATCGTGGCGAGGTACTTCAACACGATTGGCTGGTTTTGCCGGAAAAGGGTGTTGAAGGCGAGCTCATCTCCCCGCTGCGCGTCGCGCAGCAGGTCGGCGAACTCGGAGGTGGTCACGTTCTCCTTTCGGTCGTCATGGCGCCGATCTGCATCTCATCAGCCGGCGCTGCGTGGTGTAACGCGGTAGGCGCGGCGGGCGATCTGTAGGGCGAGCCCACTTCATCACCTGATCAAAGAGCCTGAGGGGACAGACAAACATGACATCAGCACCACGGCGCACCGCGATCATCGGCGCCTCCTTCGTTCTTGCGAGCGCGGGCCTGCTCGGAACTGCTGTTGCGGGGACGCACGGCGGGACCCACTCGGGCCTGAAGTCCACGACGCTGACGGTTCACGCTCCCGCGAACACGACCGGTCACTACAAGGCCACGGTCGGCGGCAAGCTTCGCTCGCACAAGACCCCGCTCGCCGGCGAGACCGTCACGGTCCAGCAGCGAACCGGCAAGGGCAAGGCATGGACCGACACGGCCCAGACCGGCGTCACGGACGCCAGCGGCAAGGTGAGCTTCACGTTCACACAGCAGGCCACGCGTGAGCAGTACCGCCTGTCCTTCGCCGGCGACACGACCTACCGCAAGTCGCACAGCGGCACGGTGACGGTCCACCGCGTGAAGCCCACGCCGACGCCGACGTCCACCGAGCCGGCGGCCCCGACCAGCTGATCACTGCCCGGCTGGCTGCTTTCGCCAGTCGGGATGAAGGCCCCGTTCGAGCGCGATCTTCAGACCGTTCACCGTTTGGCCGTTGAGCCCGACCGCTTCCGCGGCGGTCGCCAGCCAGGCCACAGCGGAGGCGGGCGCGCTCGGCGGGGCTCCTTCATATCTGCCCTCGAGCCCTAGCCGCACCGCGTTTGCGGCCATCCGCTCGGTCATCACGTGACCCGGGTCGAGGTTGACGGCGACGATTCCCTGGTCGCCGAGCTCGACCGCCAGGATGCCGGCGAGGCGGTGGAATGCCGCCTTCGAGGCGGCGTACGCGTACCCCCAGCCGCCGTCGCCGACCGGAGCGCTCGGGTCGTTCGTGGCGGAGTACGACGTGATGGCGATGATCCGGCCGCCACCGGCGGCGAGCATCGCGGGAAGCGCCGCGCGAACCAGGACGAGCTGTGCCGCGGCGTTCGCCGTCAGCTTGGTCATGAACAGCTCGGTGGGGGTGTCCAGCACGCGAAGCATGCTGCCGGGACCCGTGTGCACGGCGTTGAGCACGAGGACGTCGATCCGCTGCCACCGCTCGACGGTTGCGGCGACGGCGGCCTCGAGCGAGGCGAAGTCGGTCAGGTCGGCGACGAGCGGCAGGGTGTCCGCGCCGAGGGCTGCTGCTTCTGCGGCGGTGCGCTCGAGGCTTCCCTCGATCGCCGCCCCACCGCCGGCGTCCGAGTCGTCGCGCCCGTCGCCCTCTTTCGCGGTACGCGCCGTGAAGGCGACATCGAAGCCCGCGGCCGCGAGGGCGATCACGCATGCCTTGCCGATCCCTCTGCTGGCCCCGGTGACGAAGGCGACAGGTCGATCCTTGCTCACGTCCGAGATTGTGAACCGTCGCAGGTTGTCCGCTGCGCCCGAGCCCTGGATCGCATGTGACATTGGTGTCGCGTTTTGCGACCCGCATGTCACATAGGGGCCGCGATCCGTGACACCTATGTGACATAGGGGTGGAGCCTGTGACGTAGGGGTGGAGCTCTTGTCGTTGCCCAGGCACCTGGCCAGGGCTAGGGCGGAAGCGGCATTCTCGCTGCCGGGCAACGTGACCGGTCACAACGTTGCACATGACGCTTCCGAGAGCGGTAATGTCGTACTCGCTCTTGGCGTCAATCACGGAGGCGGTCTGCGTGGACGGTGCTGCCACGCCCGCGAGCGGCGCATCGACCGATCAGCCGGATGCGACGTGGCGGGAGCGCGCGGTCGAGCGGTCGCTGCGCAACGCCCGCGCAAAGGCGATGTCGCGGTCGGACCGCTTCATCGCCTCCGCGATCGAGATCCTCACCGAGACCGGGCGCACCGACTTCACGGTCCAGGAGCTGATCGAACGCTCCAAGACCTCGCTGCGGTCGTTCTACCAGCACTTCTCCGGCAAGGAAGAGCTCCTGCTCGCGCTGTTCGAGGAGATCATCGCGACGTCGGCGGCAGAGTGGCGCACCCAGGTCGCCGACAAGGACACCCTCGCCGGGCTGCGCTACGTCGTCGAGATGGT
The DNA here is from genome assembly GCA_025929365.1 of Frankiaceae bacterium. Taxonomy (GTDB): domain Bacteria; phylum Actinomycetota; class Actinomycetes; order JAFAQI01; family JAFAQI01; genus DASZTV01. The sequence goes on along the minus strand of JAICMG010000022.1, from coordinate 6,984 downwards.
GCATGCCCAGGCGGGCCTGCCGGCGGGCGGGGGCGGCGGCATCAACCGGGCGCTGTCGGTCTACCACCTGCAGCTGGCGGAGTCCCGGCCCGCGGAGTACTCCCGGGTCCTGGCTCCGTTGCGTGAGCTGATCCACGATCTGGTGAAACACGGGATCGACGAGGGCGAGTTCCGCGACGACATCGACGCCGACACGTTGTCGATGATCATGATGCAGACCATCGTGGGCGCAGCTCACATGCATGCACTCGGCTCGGAACCGGGCGGCGTTCCCCTGGGGACAGACGCGCTGTGGGAGTTCTGCCTGGGCGGACTCGTCGGCGACGGAACGCGCTCGACCAAGAGCACGCGGCGTCGGCGCTAGAGGGGTATCGACAGTGGCAAAGATCGTCCATGACGACGTCTTGTGCGAAGCACACGGCGTCTGCACCACCATCGACCCGTCGCGGTTCGAGCTCGACGACGACGACCGGCTGCACATCCACGACCACGAGGTGTCGGATGCCGACCGCCCGACTGTCGAGCAGGCGGTGATCAGGTGTCCGCGGCAGGCGTTGAGCATCCGGGAGTAGAGCGGAGCGATCCGCACATGCTCACCGGCGAGCGTCACCTGTTCGCCGACTTCGGGTTCCATGATGTCGAGGCATCGGGTTGCGACCTGGCGATGGAGATGCCGCTCACGCCGCGGGTCTCCAACACGCGGGGCGCGCTGCAAGGTGGCCTGATCGCGACGCTGGTCGACGTCGTTGCCGGGCGGGCCGCGGTGGAGGCATTGCCGGCCGGGTACGGCGCTGCGACGTCGGACATGAACCTGCACTACCTGTCCGGCGTGACCGTCGGCCCGGCGCGCGCCGAGGCGCGCGTGCTGCGGGCCGGGAAGCGGATGATCGTCGTACAGGTCGATGTGTACGACGTCGGGCGAAGCGTCTTGTCGACCACCGCGACCACGACGTTCGTCGCGATGGAGCTGCGCGAGGGTCAGCACGACTACCGAGGCCCGATGCCGAAGCGGCCGGTGAAGGCAGCCGAATGACAATGATCGACACCGACAGAAGGAGACGTCCGTGAGCGACGACCTGGTGCTTTACGACGTCGCGGACAACATCGCGACGATCACCCTCAACCGGCCTGAGGCCGCCAACGCGCAGAACCCGGACCTGCTGCACCGCCTCGACGCGTGCTGGACGATGGCCGAGAACGACGACGACGTGAAGGTCATCATCCTCAACGCCAACGGCAAGCACTTCTCCTCCGGCCACGACATGCGCGGCGGCGACTCCCAAGCCGCGAAGAAGTGGACGGTGCAGGACATCTACAAGATCGAGACCCGCCAGTACGTCGGCTACTCGCTGCACTGGCGCAACGTGCCGAAGCCATCGATCGCGGCGGTGCAAGGTGTCTGCATCGCCGGAGGTCTGCTGCTCGCCTGGCCCTGCGATCTGATCGTCGCGGCCGACAACGCGAAGTTCTCCGACCCGGTTGTCGCGATGGGCATCGGCGGCGTGGAGTACCACGGCCACACGTGGGAGCTCGGTGCCCGCCTCGCCAAGGAGATCCTGTTCACCGGCCGCGCGATCAACGCCGAAGAGGCGAAGGCCGTCGGCATGGTGAACCGTGTCGTCCCGCTCGATGACCTGCAGTCCGCGACTCGCGAGCTGGCGCTGGAGATCGCGAGCAAGCACCCGTGGGCACTGCGCATGGCGAAGCGCGCGGTCAACCAGACTCTCGACATCCAGGGCTTCACCAACGCGGTGCAGGCCGTCTTCGACGTGCACACCCTGGGCCACGGTCACGCGATGACTGAGTGCGGCTACCCGGTGCTGGTCGACCTCGAGGCGATGAAGAAGGAGATCGCCTCCAAGGAGCCGGCCAAGGCCTAACCCGCTCCCCGGCACACGCCGAGGTCGACGTACTTGGCGGCTAAAGCCCCTCTTGGCGCCAACAACGTCTACCTCGGCGCACGGTCTGGCGCTAGAGCGGGCGGATCATCGACTCTTGGGCGAAGGACGCGACCAGCCGGCCGTCGGCGCTCCAGACGTCGCCGCGACCGAACGCACGGCTGCCGGCCAGCACCGGGGAGACCTGGTCGACGAGCACCCACTCGTCCATCCGGAACGACTGGTGGAACCACAGCGTGTGCGAGGTCACCGCGGAGTGGAACTTCGTGCCGGTGTCGGCCTGCGACAGGCCCTCGACCGGCAGCAGCGCCGTCCCGATCACCGTGAGGTCGGTGGCGTGAGCGAGCAGCGCCTGGTGGGTCCAGTCGTCATCGGCGACCGCCACCGGCTTTGCTGGCGGTAGCCGCATCCACCACTGGTACCGGGGCGGGTGAACCGCGGGAGCGTTGAGGTCGGCCTCGCCGATCACGCGGATCTCCCACGGGATCATGTCGATCGCGACGGCGCGGGCGGCGTCAGGACCGGGCACCGACGGCTTGTCGGCGGGGTGACCGAGTCCGTCCTCAGGCGCGTGCAGCGACGCCGCCGCGACGCTGATCAGCTTGCCGTCCTGGGTGGCCTGTACGCCGAGGGTCGCGAAGGTCCGGCCGGCCTGGTGGACGGTGACGTCGTACGTCATCGGCAGCGCCACATCGCCCTCGCGCGGGAACTGTTGCCAGAGTGACTTGAGGGACTTCCCGTCGGCGCACTCGTGCAGCGCGCGGATGGTCTGGGCAAGGATCTGCCCGCCGAAGACGCGCCGGTAGTCGAGGTCGAGGTTGTCGCCTTCGAACCGGTGGTCGCCGGTGCGCCGAAGGGTCATCCGATCGATCAGATTTTGCAGGTCAAAGGCCACGGCGGGCACGGTAGCAAGGTTGAGAAGAGGGTGGTAACGTCCTTCTCATAGTTGGCAATAGCCACTCTGCATATCTGTAGATCCCGCTGTTGAGGGAGAGTCGCCGTGCCGTCCCGTGAGCTGCCGTTTCCGGTATTCGACGCTGACAACCACCTGTACGAGCCGCGCGAGGCGCTGACGAAGTACCTGCCCGACCACGCGAAGAACGCGATCGACTACGTCGAGGTCAAGGGCCGCACCAAGATCGTCGTACGCGGCGTGATCAGCGACTACATCCCCAACCCGACGTTCGACGTCGTTGCCCGCCCCGGCGCACAGGAGGAGTACTTCCGCGTCGGCAACCCGGAGGGCAAGTCCTTCCGCGAGGTCATGGGCGAGCCCATGAAGGCGATCCCGGCGTTTCGTGAGCCGGCGGCACGCCTGGAGGTCATGGACGACCTCGGCCTGGACTACTGCCTGATGTTCCCGACCCTCGCCAGCCTGGTCGAGGAGCGGATGAAGGACGACCCCGAGCTGACGATCGACGTCATCCACGCGCTCAACGAGTGGATGTACGAGCAGTGGCAGTTCGACTACCAGGGCCGGATCTTCTCCACCCCGGTCATCACGCTGCCGGACGTCAACCGCGCGATCGAAGAGCTGCACTGGGTGCTCGAGCGCGGGGCCAAGACGGTACTCGTCCGCCCGGCGGCAGTGCCGAGCCTGCGCGGTGGCACCAGATCGTTCGGGCTGCCGGAGTTCGACCCGTTCTGGCAGGAGTGCATCGAGGCCGGCATCCCGGTGTCGATGCACGCATCCGACTCCGGCTACGCGGACTTCACCAACCAGTGGGAGCCCGCAAAGGAGTTCCTGCCCTTCAAGCCGACCGCGTTCCGGATGGCGATCACCGGCCACCGTCCGATCGAGGACGCGATGACCGCGCTGGTCTGCCACGGTGCGCTCTCTCGCAACCCCGAGCTGCGCATCCTGTCGATCGAGAACGGCGCCTCGTGGGTGCCGGGGCTGTTCGAGAACCTCGCCAGCGTCTACAAGAAGATGCCGCAGGAGTTCAGCGAGGATCCGGTCGAGGCGTTCAAGCGCTGCGTCTACATCTCGCCGTTCTGGGAGGACAACTTCATCGACATCGCGCGGCTGGTCGGGCCCGACCGCGTCGTGTTCGGCTCGGACTGGCCGCACCCCGAGGGATTGAAGGACCCGATCACCTACGTCGACGACCTCGAGGGCCTCTCGCAAGAAGAGATCGCCCGGATCATGGGCGGCAACATGATCGAGCTGTTCAAGCTCAAGGTGCCCGCCGGCGTCTGAGGCTTGCACCACTTCTCACTGTGTTTGATTAGAGGCAGGGGAGCACCACGTTGTTGAACGACGTCCTGGCCGGGGTCAAGGTTGTCGAGGTCGCGGCGTGGACGTTCGTCCCCGCGGCTGGTGCGGTGCTCGCCGAGTGGGGCGCCGACGTCATCAAGGTCGAGCCGAAAGACGGAGGTGACCCGCAGCGCGGACTGATCACGATGGGGTTGGTGCCGGCCGGCAAGGGCGGCGTCAACTACATGATCGAGATGCCCAACCGTGGCAAGAAGTCGATCGGCATCGACCTCACCACGGACGGCGGCAAGGAAGTCCTCTACAAGCTCGTCGAGAACGCCGACGTCTTCGTCACGAACTACCTGCCGAAGGTGCGCAAGAAGCTCGGCCTCGACCTCGAGGACATCCGCAAGATCAACCCCAACGTCATCTACGTGCGCGGCTCGGCGTACGGGCCGGCGGGGCCGGGGGCGGACAAGCCGGGGTACGACGGGGTGTCCTACTGGTCGCGTGGCGGCGTCGGGCAGCAGCTGACCCTCAGCGTTCCCAACGCCGAGTCGATCGTCGCGCCACGCCCGGCCTTCGGTGACGTGATGGGCGGCATGACGATCGCCGGCGGCATCGTCGCGGCGCTGTACAAGAAGCTGAAGACCGGCGAGCCTTCGGTCGTCGACGTCTCGCTGCTCGGTCTTGCCGCGTGGAACCTCAGCCCCGACGTCACGAGCTCGAAGCTCTACGACAAGGACCCGATCCCGAAGTTCGACCGCACACGGGCACCGAACGCCCTTGTCGGCAACTACAAGACCAAGGACGGCCGCTTCATCACGCTGATGATGTTGCAGGGCGACAAGTTCTTCGCGGAGTTCTGCACCGTGATCGGCCGCCCCGACATCATCACCGACGAGCGCTGGGCCGAGCCGATGAACCGGTTCAACAACCGCGGCGAGCTGATCAAGACCTTCGACGAGGAGTTCGCCACCAAGACGTTCGCGGAGTGGATCCAGATCCTCGAGCCGCTGTCGGGCGCGTGGGGTCCGGTGCAGTCGGCGTACGAACTGCATGAAGACCCGGATGTCATCGCCAACGGCTACATCCCGCAGATCACCTCGATGCAGGGCGCGAAGTTCGCGATGCCGGTCAACCCCGTGCAGTTCGACGGCCAGCAGGTCGTGCCGCCGGGAGCGCCCGAGCACGGCCAGCACACCGAGGAGATCCTGCTCGCGGCCGGCGTCGAATGGGAGCAGATCGAGAAGTACAAGGAGCAAGGGGCGATCCTGTGACCCAGACAGAAGCGCCGGTCGAGTTCGACCCGTTCTCCGACGACTTCTACAACGCGCCGTGGGAGACCTATCGGCGGATGCGTGACGAGGCGCCGGTCTACTACAACGAGAAGTACGACTTCTACGCGATCACCCGGCACGAGGACGTGCTCGCCGCATATCGCGACACCGAGACGTTCTCCTCCGCGCGCGGCATCGACCTCGGCATGGTGCTGACCGGTACGGCGCCGCCGGTGCCGCTGGTGATCCTCATGGATCCGCCCGAGCACCGCACGATGCGCAGCCTCGTGAACCGCGTCTTCACCCCCAAGGCGGTCGAGAAGCTCGAGCCGATGGTGCGCGAGAAGATCTCGAAGTACCTGTCGCAGTGCGACCCGGCCGGCTTCGACGTCGTGCAGGACTTCTCGGCGTTGTTCCCGATCGAGATCATCGCGACGATGCTCGGCGTGCCGGAGGAGCACCACCAGCAGATCCGGATGTGGATGGACAAGAGCCTCGAGCGCGAACCCGGCTCGATCCACATGACCGAAGAAGGCATGGAAGCCGGGATCATGGGCGGCGTCTTCTACTTCGAGCTGATCCAGCAGCGTCGTGCCGAGCCCAAGGGCGACATGATCAGCCAGCTGATCGAGGCGCGGGTGCCGAAGGAAGACGGCACCGACATGGCGCTCGACGACGCCGAGATCGCCGGCTTCTGCAGCCTCCTCGGTGGCGCCGGTGCGGAGACGGTCACCAAGGTGGTCGGCAACGCCGCCGTCGTCCTCGCTGACAACCCGGACATCTGGGAGCGGCTGAAGGCGGACCGCTCGCTCGTGCCGCAGGCGGTCGAAGAGCTGCTTCGCTACGAGGCGCCCGCGCAGTACATGGTGCGCTGGACCGAACGGGAGGTCACGTTGCACGGCGTGACGATCCCCGCGGGCAAGGCCGTGATGATCGTGCCGGCTGCCGCGAACCGCGATGAGCGGGCGTTCCCCGATCCCGACAAGTTCGACATCGACCGCCCCCCGGGGCAGGCCGTCAACGTCGGCTTCGGCTACGGCATTCACAGCTGCCTGGGCGCGGCGCTCGCTCGCATGGAGTGCAAGACCGCGCTCAACATGCTGCTCGACTTCATGCCGCACTACGAGGTGGACCGCGCGGGCCTCTCGCGCGTGGCGATGACGAATGTTTCTGGCTGGCACAACGTTCCCGTGAAGGTGGTCAAGTAAATGGCGGATCAGATCGGCGAGCGCCGGCTCTACATAGACGGTGAGCTGCGCGAGGCATCGGACGGCAAGACGTTCGACAACATCAACCCGGCCACCGAGGAGACCATCGGCGTCGTCGCCGACGCGAACGCGGAGGACATGGACGCGGCGATTGCCGCCGCCCGCCGTACGTTCGATGAGTCGTCGTGGGCGACCGACCACGCGTTCCGGGTCAAGTGCCTGCAGCAGCTGCACGACGCACTGGTCTCCGAGCAGGAAGAGATCCGGGCCGAGCTGATCGCCGAGGTCGGTACGCCGCTGCTGATGACCTACGGGCCGCAGCTCGACGCACCGATCGCGGACGGCCTGCTCTGGCCCGCGCGCAAGGCCGAGAGCTTCGAGTGGGAGCGCGACCTCGGCGT
>JAICMG010000231.1 GCA_025929365.1 Frankiaceae bacterium | reverse complement strand
TCTGCTCAAGGTAGGCGCGGCGCGACAACACGACGTTGTTGCGGTTCTTGTCGAGCTCGATGATCTTCGCCTCGAGCTCCTTGCCGACGTACGGCTGCAGGTCGCGCACCCGGCGCATCTCGACCAGGGAGGCCGGCAGGAAGCCACGCAGCCCGATGTCGAGGATCAGGCCGCCCTTGACGACCTCGATCACCGTCCCGGTGACGATGCCGTCCTCTTCCTTGATCTGCTCGATCGTGCCCCACGCCCGCTCGTACTGTGCGCGCTTCTTCGACAGGATCAGCCGGCCCTCTTTGTCCTCCTTCTGGAGAACGAGCGCCTCGATGCCGTCACCGACGGAGACGACGTCGTTAGGGTCGACGTCGTGCTTGATCGACAGCTCGCGGCTGGGGATCACACCCTCGGTCTTGTAGCCGATGTCGAGGAGCACCTCGTCGCGGTCGACGCGGACGATGACGCCCTCGACGATGTCGCCGTCGTTGAACTCCTTGATGGTGCCCTCGATGGCCGCGAGGAAGTCCTCAGCGGTGCCAATGTCGTTGATTGCGACTTGCGGGAGGGCGGTGGGCTCGGCGACTGCAGCGGTCATGTAGTGGGGATCCTCGGGGGCGGACAGATGTCGGTGTCGATGGGGACAGGTGGACAAATGTGGGGTTGTACGCCGGGGGCTCCGCGGCGCGACCAGGCAGTTTAGTCAGTGACCGAGCATGCGTCGAATGACGAGCCGAGCCCGATCCCGAACAGCGCGGAGATCATCAAGCCGGTACGCCGCGCTCTCAGCACCGGCGAGAGCCTGCGGGCCTCCCGCGGCTGGTGGGACGCCCAAGCCGCCGCCTACCAGGCGGAGCACGGCGACTTCCTGGGTGACAGCGACTTCCTATGGTGTCCGGAGGGGCTTCGGGAGTCGGAGGCGGGCCTGCTCGGCGAGGTGGCCGGCCGGCGGATCGTCGAGGTCGGCGCCGGCGCGGCGCAGTGCAGCCGCTGGCTCGCCGCGCGGGGTGCCAGCCCGGTCGCCGTCGACCTCTCGGCATCCCAGCTCTCCGAGGCACGACGGATCGACGATCGGACCGGTGTGCGGACCACGCTGGTCCTCGCGGACGCACAGCGTCTTCCCTTCGCCGACGGAACGTTCGACCTGGCCTGCTCCGCGTATGGCGCCGTCCCGTTCGCTGCGGATTCGGCCACCGTGATGCGAGAGGTCGCTCGAGTCCTCCGGCCGGGCGGGCGCTGGGTGTTCTCCGTGACGCACCCGATCCGCTGGTCCTTCCTCGACGACCCCGGTCCGCGCGGGCTGACCGCGAAGGCGTCGTACTTCGACCGCAGCCCGTACGTCGAGATCGACGACGAAGGCCGCCCGACGTACGTCGAGCATCACCGGACGATGGGTGATCGGGTCCGCGAGATCGTCGCGGCCGGTCTCGTCATCGAGGACCTGATCGAACCGGAGTGGCCCGCCGACCACGACCGAAGCTGGGGTCAGTGGAGCAAGCTGCGCGGCGAGCTGATTCCCGGAACCGCGATTTTCCTCACCCGCAAACCTCAGTGAGCGGCGTCGTCCCAGTTCTGGCCGTATCCGACTGAGACCTCGAGCGGGACGTCGCCCAGCGCGTACGCCGCCCCCATCTCGCGGCGCACCAACTCCTCGACCGTGTCCCGCTCGCCCGGCGCGACTTCGAGGACGAGCTCGTCGTGCACCTGCAGCAGCAGCCGCGACGTCAGCTTCTCCTCGCGAAGCGCGCGTTCGACGCCCAGCATCGCGACCTTGATGATGTCGGCGGCCGATCCCTGGATCGGTGCGTTGAGTGCCATGCGCTCGGCCATCTGCCGGCGCTGCATGTTGTCGCTCGTGAGGTCGGGCAGGTAGCGGCGGCGGCCGAGGATCGTCTCGGTGTAGCCGTCCTTGCGCGCGACGTCGACGACGCCCTTGAGGTAGTCGCGTACCCCGCCGAACCGGGAGAAGTAGGCGTCCATCTGCTCGCGCGCCTCTTCCGGCGTGATGCCCAGCTGCTGCGAGAGACCGAACGCGGACAGGCCGTAGGCCAGGCCGTACGACATCGCCTTGATCCGGCGGCGCTGTTCCGGCTCGACCCGGTCGATCGGGATGTTGAATGCGGTCGCCGCGACGAACGTGTGCAGGTCCTCGCCCGACGTGAACGCCTCGATCAGCCCGGCGTCGTGAGACAGATGCGCCATGATCCGCATCTCGATCTGGGAGTAGTCAGCCGTCATCAGCGACTCGTAGCCGGGGCCCACCACGAACGCCTTGCGGATCTCCCGGCCTTCGAGCGTGCGCACCGGGATGTTCTGCAGGTTCGGGTCCGTGCTCGACAACCGCCCGGTCGCCGCGACCATCTGGTTGAACGTGGTGTGTACGCGGCCACCGTCGTCGACCATCGGGATCAGCGAGTCGACGACGGTCTTCAGCCGCGACACGTCACGATGCCGCAGCAGATGCTCGAGGAACGGGTGGCCCGACTTCGCGTAGAGCTCCTGAATCGCCTCGGCGTCGGTGGTGTAGCCGGTCTTGATCTTCTTCGTCTTCGGCAGGTCGAGCTCTTCGAAGAGCACTTGCTGCAGCTGCTTCGGCGACCCGAGGTTCACCTCGTGCCCGATGACGGCGTACGCCGCGTCAGCGGCTTGCTTGACCTCGCCGCCGAACCTCGCCTCCAGCTCGGCCAGCCACTCGACGTCCGCCGCGATGCCGGCGCGCTCCATGTCGGCGAGCAGTGCTGTCAGCGGAAGCTCCACCTCGGCGAGCAGGCGGGTGCCGCCGCGACGTGCGAGATCGGCGTCCAGCGCTTCGGCGAGGTCGACGATCGCGCGGGCCCGCACCATCT
>JAICMG010000197.1 GCA_025929365.1 Frankiaceae bacterium | reverse complement strand
GCCGTCGCCGGCAGCGACTGTGGACCGGCTGTCAGTCGGGGACGACGTTGACAAGTTTCGGCGCCCGCACGATGACGGTTCGGATGCCTCGCCCGTCGAGTGCTCGCGCGACGCCTTCAGTCGCGAGTGCGCGCTCGCGCAACTCGTCCTCGCCGATATCGGGTGGGACCGTGAGACGGTCACGCACCTTGCCCGCCACCTGCACAACGCACGTGACGGTCTCCTCGACGAGCAGCCGCTCGTCGTACGCCGGCCAGCCGGCGAAGACGACCGACGCATCGCGCCCGAGCAGCGACCACGCATCCTCGGCGGTGAACGGCGCGAAGACCGACAGCATGCATGTCAGCGCCTCGCCGCCTTCACGAACCGCTGCGGCGCCGGCCGCCAAGTCGAGCGCGCCACCGTCGACCGCCTTGCGCAACAGAGATGTCAGCTCCATCAGCCGCGCGATCGTGACGTTGAACCGCTTCGCCTCGGTCTGCGCAGTCGCGTCCGCGATGAGCCGATGCACGCCCGCGCGCAGCTCCGGATCGCCCGACGCGGGATCGGATCCACCGCCGGCGGTGGCGATGTCCTGACACAACCGCCAGACGCGGGCCAGCCACTTCACCGCGCCGGTCGGAGAGACGTCAGCCCAGTCGATGTCGTCCTCGGGCGGTCCAGCGAACAGCATCGTGACGCGCACCGCATCGGGGCCGTACTTGGCCAGCTCCTCCTGCAGGTTGACCAGGTTGCCCTTCGACTTCGACATCGCAGAGCCGTTCATGATCACCTGGCCCTGGTTGGTCAGCCGGGTGAAGGGCTCGGTGAAGGTCAGCAGCCCCATGTCGTAGAGCGCCTTGGTGAAGAATCGCGAGTAGAGCAGGTGCAAGATGGCGTGCTCGACCCCGCCGATGTACTCGTCGACGGGCAGCCACCGCTTGGTGGCCTCCGGGTCGAAGGCAGCCTGATCGTTGTTCGACGACGGATAGCGCAGGTAGTACCAAGAGGAGTCGACGAAGGTGTCCATCGTGTCGGTGTCGCGGCGCGCCTCGCCACCGCAGCTCGGACACTTCACGTGCACCCAGTCGGTGGCGGACTCCAACGGTGACTGGCCGCCTTCTGGCCGCAGCTCGTAGCCGGAGACAGGCAGCTCCACCGGGAGCTGCTCGTCAGGAACGGCAACTTCCCCGCAGCTCGGGCAGTGCACGACGGGGATCGGGCATCCCCAGTAGCGCTGCCGTGAGAGCAACCAGTCACGGAGCCGGTACGTGACCGCCGGCTCGCCGCTGCCCGCCGCTGCCAGGTCGGCGGCGATCGCAGGGATGGCGTCCGCCTTCGTCATCCCGTCGTACTTGCCGCTGTTGACGATGGTGCCTTCGCCCGGTGTCGCGATGCCCGTCTCGACCGGATCGGCACCGTCGGTTTCGACGACGATGCGCACCGGCAACGAGTACGCGCGAGCGAAGTCCAGGTCACGCTGGTCGTGGGCGGGCACGGCCATGATCGCGCCCGTGCCGTAGTCGGCAAGCACGTAGTCAGCCGCCCAGACGGGGATCTCCTCGCCGTTGACGGGGTTGATCGCCACCCGGCCCAGCGGCACGCCGGTCTTCGGACGAGCCTCGGCGAGTCGCTCGATCTCGGTCGTACGACGCACCTGCTCGAGGTAGGCGTCGAACGCGGCGCGCGCGTCGTCGGTGCAGAGCTCGTCGGCCAGCGCCGAGTCCGCGGCGACCACGAAGAACGTGGCACCGAACAGCGTGTCGGGGCGCGTCGTGAAGACGCGAACCGGCTCATCGCGGCCAACGATCTGGAAGTCCACATAGGCGCCGGTCGATCGGCCGATCCAGTTGCGCTGCATCGTCAGCACCGGTGTCGGCCACACGCCTTCCAGCGCCGCCATGTCGGCGAGCAGCCGGTCGGCGTACTCGGTGATCTTGAAGAACCACTGGGTCAGGTTCTTCTTCGTGACCTCGGTACCGCAGCGCTCACAGCGGCCCTGGATGACCTGCTCGTTGGCGAGCACCGTCTGGTCCTTCGGGCACCAGTTGACCGGCGCGGCCTTGCGATAGGCCAAGCCCTTCTCGTACAGCCGAAGGAACAGCCACTGCGTCCAGCGGTAGTACTCGGGATCGGAGGTGTGCAGCCGCGTGCGCCAGTCAAACGACATCCCCATGCGCTTGAACGACTCGGCCTGGACGTCGATGTTTGCGTACGTCCAGTCGCGCGGGTCCATGTTGCGCGAGAGCGCGGCATTCTCTGCCGGCAGACCGAAGGAGTCCCAGCCGATCGGGTGCAGCACGTCGTTGCCCTGTGCGCGGGCGAACCGTGCGACGGCGTCGCCGATGCTGAACGCCTCGGCGTGCCCCATGTGCAGGTCGCCGCTCGGATACGGAAACATGTCGACGACGTACTTCCGCGGCCGGTTGTCATCTGCCGGCTCGAAGACCCTCAGCTGATCCCATACGGGCAACCACTTCTCGACGACACCCAATGGGTCGTAGCCGCCTTCGGTGCCCTCCTCGCTCACCGGCACGATCCTAAGGCAGCAGTGCGTTTCGGCCGATCGGATTGCGCGCCCGCACATACAGTGGTGAGGGGTCGGACACGTTCAGCGGCGTGCCACACGGACAGTCTCAGAATCAAGGCCGGCGTGGAGGGACGGGCAATGCACGGGGTTCGGTCCGTTCCCTTGATCGGCATGGCGATCGCCGCTGTCGTTGCCGTGACCAGCTGCAGCGGAGCCTCCTCGCCGACGTCGCACGGAAGCTCCCCGGGCGCCGCCGCCGCGGCGAAGCTGCCGAAGGTCGCCTCCGTCTCACCGGCGACCCTGAGCGGTACCGCATCGATCGTCGTCACCTTCCGCCATCCACTGCCGAGCGGCGTGCCGCTGCCGAGCATCACCCCGTCGGTGCCCGGGCAATGGGTTCCGAATGGCACGACGGCGACCTTCACCCCGACCATCGCGTATCCGCCGAGCACCACCTTCACGGTGACGATCCCCCAGGCGTCAGGAGTGCCCAAGACGATCGCGCAAGCGGTCTCCGACGCAGGCTCGCTGCGCTTCGCGGAGCAGATCCTCGCGCGACTGCACTACCTCCCCGTGACGACGAAAGCGACCCAACCCTCCGACGCAACCGCCGAGGCCGCCGCCGTCTACACGCCGCCGGTGGGGAAGTTCGTCTGGCGCTTCGCCGACACCCCCGAAACCATCCAGAAGGACTGGATCCCCGGCAAGCCCAACGTGGTGCTGCGCGGCGCGGTGATCGCCTTCCAGCACCAGTCGCATCTCACCCAGGACGGCGCGATCGGGCCGGCGACCTGGAAGGCGCTCCAACAGGCCGACCTCGACGGCGCGATGAATCCGGACAAGTACAGCTACATCTCAGCCGACCTGTACCCGCGGCCACAGGTGCTCAAGGTGTGGGTCGACGGGAAGACCGCGCTGACCACGCCGGTCAACGGCGGCGTGCCCGCTGCACCCACCCCGCTCGGGACCTACCCGATCTACCTGCGCTACGCGGCAACGACGATGCAGGGCACCAACCCCGACGGCACCAAGTACAAGGACAAGGGCGTTCCCTGGGTCAACTACTTCTCCGGCGGTTCGGCGGTGCACGGGTTCACCCGGGCGTCGTACGGATACCCGCAGTCGGTGGGCTGTCTGGAGCTCCCGCCGGACACCGCCAAGCAGGTCTACGGCCTCGTGGACTACGGCACGCTGGTAACAGTGACCGGCCCGTTCATCAAGCCCCCGAAGGTCGGCAAGCCCTCGCCGCCGGCGACCCCCAGACCGAAGTCCTCGAGGCACCCGAGCCCCACCGCCTCACCGGCGGCGACCGCTGCGGCAACGGCGACTGCCGCTCCCAGCGCCTCGCCGACCCCGAGCCGGAGCCACCGCCAGCACCGCTAGCCCGGTAGCAGCTCCCCCACGGGCACGACCGACTCGGTGCGGTTGCCCTCGGGTGCCAACGGGCACGCCCACGCCTCGTCGTAGGCACAGGACGGGTTGTAGGCGAAGTTGAGGTCGACGACGAGGGTCCCCGCGCCGCCTCCCAGGTCCGCGCCCTTCACCGTGTCGAGGACGTAGCGTCCGCCGCGGTAGGTGTCCGGGTTGGCGTCGCGAACCGGGAGCCATACCCCGCCGCCGTACGACGCGAGCCACCAGACGTCGATGGGACCGATCGGCGGTAGGGCGACCTGGCCGATCCGATCGAACGGGACGACGCCGTCGGTCGCGGTGGCGATCTCGAGTCGCAATGGCTCGGCCGGCTCGAGTCGGACCTCGAAACGCCACGCCGGGTCGTACGCCGCGACTCGGAGCCGGGCCGCGCGATCGGGTGACTCGGAGTGCTCGTTGAACAGGCGCTGCCGGCCGTCGCTCCACACCTGGTGCGCGTGCGCCGGATCGTGGTCAGCCCGGACGGCTGCGTAGAGCGCAGCGACCGACCGCCGCCAGTCGAGCAGGTCGAGGCTCACGCGTAGCTCCTATGTCAAGCCGCGGCCGGAAGGCAAGTGGCTGCTGCGTTGTCGAGGGGGTTAAGACGGTTGAAGACGACGCGCGCGAGTCGCCGCTTGAGGGCTCTGAGGGCTTCCATCTTCGTGTCGCCTCCGGCT
>JAICMG010000053.1 GCA_025929365.1 Frankiaceae bacterium | reverse complement strand
GGCTGGCAACCGATGACGAGCGCCGACGGGCGCCTCACGATGATCTTCAACGGGGAGATCTACAACTACATCGAATTGCGCGTCGAGCTCGAGCGCCACGGGTACAAGTTCCACTCGTCCGGCGACGCGGAGGTCTTGCTCGCCGCATGGCATCAGTGGGGCGAGGCGTCCTTGACGCGGTTCGTCGGAATGTTCGCGATCGCAATCCTGGACCTACACGAACGGCGGGTCACGCTCGCTCGTGACCCGTTCGGAATCAAGCCCCTGTTCATCGCGACCGCACCGACCGCCGTCGCCTTTGCCTCCGAGATCAGTCCGCTGTTGGAACTCCCTGGCGTGTCCAGACGCGCGAATGCCGACGCGGTGCACGATTACCTCCGTTTGGGGCTCACCGATCACGGCGATGCGACATGCTTTGCCGACGTCCAAGTCGTCTCGCCCGGGCACCTGGCTCGCATCGGCGTGGATGACCTGTCCGTCGAACAGCGACGGTGGTACGAACCCGATCTCTCACCGATCGCCGTCAGCATCAGCGACGCGGCGACGACGATCCGGGACCTATTCGTCGCCAGCGTCCGGATTCACCTACGCAGCGACGTCCCGATCGGCACTGCCCTCTCCGGTGGGATCGATTCATCGGCGATTATCTGCGCGATGCGAGAGGCCCTCGGAACTGGTCCGACGATTCATGCGGTGAGCTACGTCGCGGACGACCCGCTCCTGTCGGAAGCTCGATGGATGGACCTCGCGGCGTCAGCTGCAAGAGCAGAAGTCACGGAGGTCACCGCTTCGGCCAGTGAACTCGCCGCCGATCTCGACCAGCTGATCAAGGTGCAGGGTGAACCGTTTGGGAGCACCAGCATCTATGCCCAATACCGGGTGTTCGAGGCGGCACGGGGCCGGGGCATCAAGGTCATGCTCGACGGCCAGGGAGCGGACGAGCTGTTTGCGGGTTACGCGTCATTGGTCCCCGCTCGCTGCGCCGCGCTCTTGCGCCGAGGTCGAGTAGCCGCCGCGATCAGAGTCGCGCGACGTGCTTACAGCCCGCCATCGCTCTCGCCGCGGTGGCATCTGACTCGTGCCGCAGCCAGCCTCGTCCCTAACCGCGACGTCCAGGCCTTACAGCGCATAATGAATCGAGGCGGCCCCCCGCCGTGGCTAAACGATGATTGGCTGTCGCTCCGAAACGTGTCGTCCGCGCTCGACCCGTCACTTCGCGATGGAACGACGCTGCGACGCGCGCTCGACCTCGCCTTCGATCGGACCAGCCTGCCGGCCCTGCTCCGATACGAAGATCGCAACTCGATGGCCGTCTCGATTGAAAGTCGTGTGCCCTTTCTCGATCCACGCCTCGTCGAGTTCGTCAGGAGGCTCCCTGAGGAGTACCTGATCGACCGTGACGGCACGACGAAGTCGGTGTTTCGTCGCGCGTTGCGCGGCCTGGTACCGGACTCCCTGATCGATCGTCGAGACAAGATCGGGTTTGCCACACCGGAGCAGAAGTGGCTCAGGACACTCAAACCGTGGATTCAAGACGACGTACTCGGAGCCGCCGCCGGGAGCGTACCGGTGCTGCACCTCGCCGCGGTACGTCGTGAGATCGATGAGGTGGTCACAGGCGGACGGCCGTTCGGCTGGCACCTATGGCGTTGTCTGAACCTCGTGAGGTGGAGCGAGCTGATGGATGTCTCGTGGGAGTAGGCGCCCGCGTCTGCATGTTGACGCTGTCTCGGGTAGCGGATGACCCCCGCATCCGCAGGCATGGCGACACGCTGGCCGCGGCTGGCTACGACGTCTCGGCGGTAGGCGCACCCGGGGCGCGTAGCGCCGCTCCGAACTGGCAGGTCGAGTCGTTCCGCAATGCATCGCTTCGCGAGTCGAGAGCGCGAAGGCTAGGAGCTGCTGCGAAAACGGCGTTGGGTGCTGCGCAGGCAAGGTCGGCCTTCTGGAGGTCGCCGCTCAATCAAGAGTTATGGGATCACGTCAGAAACCTTGACGCTGACATGTACGTCGCAAACGACTGGCCGGTGCTGCCGTTTGCAGCCCGCCTCGCGGAAGAGCGCGACGTGCCGTTCGTCTACGACACCCACGAGTTCGCTGCCCAGGAGCACGCCGATCGACTGAAGTGGCGGGTCCTCTCGGCACCGTACGTCAGGCACATCGAAGCTAGCTTCGCTCAGAGGGCGACGCGGGTGATGACGGTGAGTGACGGGATTGCGGACGCGCTCGTCGAGGAACTCGGCCTGGCACGGCGGCCGACCGTAGTTCGCAACATTCCGGCGCACCGAGCCTTGCCAGTGCGGGAAGTGACCGGTGAGATCGAGCTTCTGTATCACGGAGTACTTGCCCCGGACCGAGGCGTCGAGCAGCTGATACGTAGCGTGCCGCTGTGGCGCCCCGGACGCCGACTCGTCATTCGAGGCATCGGCCCCGACGAGTATGTGCGCAAGCTGAAGGACCTCGCCGCCGGCAACCAGTCGGTGCGATTCGACCCGCCGGTGCTTCCCAAAGAGCTCGTCGACCGTGCCCACGAAAGTGATGTCGGTATCCATGCCGGTGTCGGTACCAGCCGCCAAGTGCGGTTTAGCCTGCCCAACAAGTTCTTCGAATACCTGTGCGCCGGTTTGGCGGTCTGCATCAGCGACCTGCCCGAGCTGAGACGCTTGGTTGACCAGTACGGCGTCGGCGCAATCTTCCCGTCGGTCGCGCCTGAGGAGTTAGCCGCGACTGTCAACTCGTTGAACGCGGAACGAGTCAATGCCTTCAAACAGTCGGCGGTTGTTGCCGCCCAAGAACTCTCCTGGCACAAAGAACGCGAGCGGCTGCTGACGGTGGTGGCGGAAGCGCTGGGATGATCAGCCGGCGCGGCGGCGGGTCGGCCCCCGGTGCAGCAACACATCAGCGATAGCCCGGAGCGCCAAAGAGTGCGGATGATTCGGATCTAGCTCGAGATCGCTCCCGTCGGCGAAGCCGAGGCGCACTCCCGTACCCGTTGGGTCGGGCTCCGCAGGCGGGGCAGCCGGAGGCAAGGTCTCGACCGCGGGAGGCGGGGTTTCAACGGCCGGAGGGGCAACCGGCGACGCCACCAGGGGTGGTGGCACCGGCTCCACGGACGGGCCGAAGGCTGGCGGCGTCGACGGGGCAGAGATCACCTCGACATTGCCCGTCGGAAGCGCCGGGTCGGTTGAATCCGGCGGGAGGTAGACATGAGTTGCCGACTGGCTCCAAGAGCCCGGCTGGTAACTGGGCGATGAGTCGGACGGCGCAGCGTTTTGCCTGCTGCGGCGCCTCAGTCGAGGCCAGCGCACCTACCGAATCTACGCCCTTCGGTCCCCATGCGCTGCCCAGCGTGCACCCACATCAGCGCTGCAAGCAATCGGCAACAGTGCAGTTGTGGACCGCAAGAAACTTGGGCGACCACAAGTGACCCTCCACAACGGTTCCGGCCTTCGGAAGAAGGTGGAGGAAGGAGCGCTTCGTCAGCAGTCGGGTGACGATGTCGCGATGGTCCGCACGCCACCTCCCCGACCAGTGGCGGAAAAGGACGCGAGCATGCGACTCGACCGGAAACCAAAGGTTCGGCGTCGTCATGACGAAGCGCGCGGCAACCCGATGGTGCTCGTCGACGAACGCTTGCTGGTCTGTTTCGTCGCCGACATGCTCGACCACCGCGTTGGAGACGGCTAGGTCGAAGGTCTTCTCGCCGAACGGCAGCCGCCGACCGTCGCAGACGACCTGGCTGTCCCCAAAACGGACAACCGGGCCAAGTCCCGTCGCGACCACCCAGACGCCGGTGCCGGCTATGGCCTCCTCCACCACATTGCTCCACGCGAAGTCTGCGGACTCGACACCGATCAACAGGACCGATCTCACATCGGACTCGGCGATCAGCTTGACCAGAACCGCGGCCTTCTTGCGCCGGCTTCTCACGCTGTACATGGCGGCGAGACGCTCGACCAAACGGTGCCGATCGGCCACGACGGCGTGAGACTCGAAGGGGCGCCGTGAGGCGCTAAGCCTGCGCCGCTGTTGCCGTGTCCAACGAGTCCACGACGGCATACAGCAAGGCCAGCAACACTGACTTGACCGATTCGCGGTCCGTGACGTCACACGGCACGATCGCGACCTCGTGGTCGAGATCGAGGGCGCCGCGGATCCTTCCCTCCTCGGCGTCGTCGAGTGCGCCGGACCGGTTGTAGCCGACGACGAACGGCACGTGCGCCATCGTGCGGAAGGCCTTCAGGATGCTGCCCGCCTCGTCGAGCGACTCAGGCCGCGCGGCGTCGACCAGCAGGACGTAACCGAGCATGCCCTCCGACAGGATCTCCCACATGAAGTCGAAGCGGTCCTGTCCCGGCGTACCGAAGAGGTACAGCACGAGATCGCGATCAATCGTGATCCGGCCGAAGTCCATTGCCACGGTCGTATCGGTCTTGCGCGCGCCTTCGCCTTCGCTGACGGCTTTCTCGGTCGACAGCACTGTGATCTCGCTGATCGTGCGGATCATCGTGGTCTTGCCGGCCGCGAACGGACCCGTCACCACGATCTTGACCGCGGTGCCGCCCGATCGTCCCCGACGTGCTTTGGCCGTCACTACAACCCCCGTACGCCGGCGATCAGCCGCAGCAGCAGGCTCTTGTTGACATTGGGATCACGCTCGATGACCGCGACCGGCGGCGTCGCCCCTGCGGCGTCGCCAGGAGCGATGGGCTGGTGGCCCGACGTGAAAGGCCCGTCGACGCGCTGCGGCACCACGGGCTGTTCCTGAGGCACGACCTCGGCAGGGCGCTGCGGCGCCGGTTCGTCGTAGAGCGGCGGCAGTGGCGCACGTACGGCGGCCGGCTGCGTCGGAAGGTCGTACGGCGCGGGCGGAAGCGTTGCGGCAACCGGGGCAGCAGCTTCGTAGACCGGCGGCAGCGGCTGCACCGGCTCAGGGAGTGACGGTGCGGGCGCCGCAGGCGTGACAGGCCCCGGCGCAGCGGCGGGTGCGGCCGACGCGGGCAGTGTCGGCGCCTCGAGGGCGGCGATCTGGTCCTGGCGGCGTTCGAGAGCCCCGACACTTCCCTCGCCGAGCTGGAGCAGCTTGCGGGACACGAGATCGGCGAGGGTCACCGCCACGGCGTACTCACCGCGACCGCAGAGATCGACGATCTCGCTGACCGAGCGCTGGCCGTCCACCAGCGCGACGAGTGACCACTCGTCTGCGGTGAGCACCGGGTCGTCGTCGAGCTCGAGCGCGACGGTGAGCGTGGCGTCCGGGTCAGCGATGGCGGAATCCAGCGACGCCCACACGTCAAGACGGCGCCGTGCCTCCGCGACCACGTCCTCGACGGCGCACGACACACCGACGCCGTCACGGTTCGGCTCGTCGACGACGAAGGCGAACGAACCGTCGGCCCAGCGCATCAAGTCGAAAACCGCGTCGGTGATGTGCTCGGAGACGAGCGAGTGCAGGACGCCCTCGTCCACGGCATCGGCATCGCGCAGGATGCGGGCGAAACCGGCCTCGCCGTCGAGCCGCACATGGGTGATCGCTGCGGTGAGTGCCTCGTCCGACACGCGGCCGCTGCCGGCGATGCGCCGCGCGAGCGACTGCCGGTCGAGATCGGAGGCTCCGCCGGTGATCATGCCGTCGGCGAACCACACCGCGCCGTGCGCACTTGCACGACGCAGATGCAGCCCGCCGGTCTTCTTCGTCATGCTGAGCAACGAAAAAATGTCCGGCAAGCTGAAGGCGTCGAGAGTGCCTTCAAGCTTCACAGCTGACCTCGGTGGTGAGAGACGCGGGCGGGAATCAAATGTCGCTGACTAGGACCAGGTCTGCTGATCGCTGGTCGGGACGGTGGAGCCGTTCGAGCCGTTCGTGAGGTTCGTCGCCCACGCCGGGTCAGACGCGAGCGGCGCATAGGTCGGGACCTGCTCGGTCTCCGGCGCAGCCTCGGTCACGGGCTTGACGAAGGTCTCCACACTCGGAACGACGTACGGCGGCGGCTCGGGTGCGATTGGAGCCGGCACGTAGGACGGCACCTCAGCCTGCACCGGCGGTGCAGGCGGGTACTCGGGTGCCTGCGGGTACTCGGGCGCGGGCGGGTAGTCCGCGGCCGGCGGTACATACGCGGGTGCCGGAGGGGCCGCCGGAGCCGGGGCGGGAGGCGCGACGGGCAGCGGTGCGTCCGAGTCGGTGGTGGTGCGCAGCACCTCGGCCACGCTCTCCGCGGCACGACGGACCTCGTAGAGCATCATGCCGACCTTGGCCCCGCTTGCCGCCACCGCGACGAGAACCGCCTCGTCCTCCGCGGAAACGAGGAAGACGGTGCCCTTGTCACCCTCGATGTAGACCTGGTTGAGGCTGCCACGGCCGAGGCCCTCCGCCGCGCGCTCGCCGAGGCTGAGCAGCGAGGCGCTCATCGCCGCGACGCGGTCCTCGTCCATGGCCGGCGGCAGTGCGCTCGCCATCGGGAGTCCGTCGAAGGACACAACCGCGGCCGCTTCCACCTCAGGCGCTTGCGCCAGCAGGGCGGCGATCACGCGGTCGAGCTGCTGGGAGCGGCTGGACAGGTCGGACATCGCTACACACCTCGTCTCGTGGCCGCGAACAGGCGGCCTGAGCACTCCATCGGCCTAATCCCCGTTGGGCTTGAACCGGCGGTGTCACACCCGGCGCAGCCGTCACAAGGCCCAAACCATCGACCGCACCAGTGTCCCATGCCCGGAGCGGTCCTGTGGATGGCCAGATCGGGCCGGGTCGCCGCCCCGTTACGGTCCCGCGATGCCCTCCGCCCGCACCCCGAGCCCCACTGTCGCGCTCAGCACCGCCGTCGCGCTCGCTGCCGCCGCCGGCTGCGGCGGCGCCGGACCCGGCGCCCAGCCCGCGCCCGGCCCGGTCGGGGCGGTGGTTGCGCCCTCTGCCGGCGCCGGAAACCCTCCCGGGGACAGCCACAGGGCGACGCTCGCGGCGGTCAGCCGGGTGGCCAAGCGCTACTACGCGGCGCTCGACCATCTCCGCGTCCGCATGGACCCCGCGCCGGTCGCCGCCCTGATCGCGCCCGACTGTCCGTGCCGGGCGCAGGTGCGTGCCATCGAGGCCGCGATCCGCCGCGGCGAGCGGTACACCGACCGAGTCCGCGTTCGCACGCTGTTGCCCCACCTCGATCAGGCGGACCGCGCCGACGTGGTCGTCTCGGTCGACGTCCGGCGAGGCGGCCTGCTCGACGCCGCCGGACGCCGGATCGGCGCCGCGACGACGACGTACGGCGTGCATCGCGAGCTCATGCTCCGACGCATCGGCCGGCGCTGGCTGATCGAACGGGTGGTGGCGGTATGAGCCGGCGACCTCACACGCTCCGCTCGCTCGCGACCGTCGGCGTGCTGACGCTTGCCGCGGTCACGGCGACCGCCCTGGCCGGGGCTCGTTCGGCCTCAGGCGGAAGCTGTGGCGACCTGCCGGTCTCCGTCGACTGCGGCACGAGCAGCGACCCCGACGGCGGATACTTCCACGGGCTCATCGGCGTCACCGGCCAGAGCTGGGTGCTCGATGTCGCGTCGCGCTCGGGCAACAGTCCCGGCTGCGCCGACTGCACCTGGTCGATCGCGCTCGACTGCCCGCAGACATCGCCGGGGAACCCGGACAGCTCGATCGGGTGCGCCGGGATGGTCGCCGGTGCGCAATGCCCTCCCGACGCCGTGCCCTTTCGGCTCTATCTCACGACGACGACGGTCGCGGACGAGCTGATCGGGAGGATCTGCCTCGGCGGCACGAGCCAGATCGTGCTCGTCAGCGAGGACGCCGACAGCGACGTCGAGCGGTACCTCCACGACGTGACGCCGCCGGATCTTGTTGTTCACCGACGACCCCACGGCGCCACCCTCACCGGGCTACCGACCTACTTCACCGCGTCCGTCCCGGTCGGCGGCCTCGGGCCCGTCAGCTTCGGCAGTGCCGACCTCCGCGAGTCGATCACCCTCGAACCGCGGCAGGTCGACTGGGCATGGGGCGACGGCACCGCGTCGGGATGGATGCCGGTGGATGCGACCGCCGAGCATCGGTATCTCGCGCGCGGCGTCGAGCCCGGCATCCTCACGACCCGGTGGAGCGCGACGTACACCGCGACCTTCGAAGGACACACTGTCGGCCCGTTCCCGGCCAGCGGCGAGCTCGATCACCCGCAGCCGTTCACGGAGCGGGTCGACACGAGCACCCCGGTACTGGTCGGGCCCGCCGTCTCGACCGCAGGACACTAGGGCGCGTCGGCGAGCATCTCCGGGGTCAGCGACGCCTCGGTGTTGGGAACGCCGAGCTCGTCGGCACGCAGATCGGCCATCGCGAGCAAGCGGCGGATCCGCCCCGCGATGGCGTCCTTCGTCAGCGGCGGGTCGGCGAGCGCGCCCAGCTCCTCGAGCGAGGCGTTGGAGTGCTCGAGCCGGAGCCGGCCCGCGGACAGCAGGTGCTCCGGTGCCTCGTCACCGAGGATCTCCATTGCTCGAGCGACCCGTGCGCCGGCAGCGACCGCCGCCCGGGCGGACCGGCGAAGGTTCGCGTCGTCGAAGTTCGCCAACCGGTTGGCCGTGGCACGGACCTCGCGGCGAAGCCGGCGCTCCTCCCACGCGAGGACACTGTCGTGAGCGCCGAGCTTGGTGAGCATCACGCCGATCGCGTCGCCGTCGCGGATGACCACGCGGTCGACGCCACGCACCTCACGAGCCTTCGCCGAGACGCCGAGCCGGCGCGCCGAGCCGACCAGGGCGAGCGCGGACTCCGGCCCAGGGCAGGTGATCTCCAGGGACGACGACCGTCCCGGCTCGGTCAGTGATCCGTGGGCGAGGAACGCCCCCCGCCAGGCCGCCGCCGCATCGCACAACGCGCCCGACACCACTTGGGGTGGAAGACCCCGGACCGGACGCCCGTTGCCGTCGACCAGGCCGGTCTGCCGCGCAAGGGCTTGCGCATCCTTCGTGACCCGAACGAGGTAGCGCGAGCCCTTGCGAAGTCCGGCCGCGGACACGACCGCCAACTCCGACGTGTGCCCGTAGACCTCGGCGAGGTCCTTCCGGAGCCGACGGGCGGTGGCGCCGGTGTCGAGATCGGCCTCGATCATCAGCTGGCCCTTGCCGACCAGGTGAAGCCCACCGGCGAAGCGGAGCATCGTCGCGAGCTCCGCCTTACGGCAGCACGGTTTGGTCACGACGACGCGCGCCAGCTCGTCCTTGACCGCTGCCGTCATTGCCATTCGTCGTCCCCCTTGGAGGCGAAGATCGACGCGTACGCCGCAGCCAAGAGCTGTGGGTCATGCGTCGGTATGGATTGGTCTGCACCGAGGTGTGCGACGACGATCTTCGCACCGAGGCTCGCCGCGCCTGCCTCCAACGATGTCATGCCCTCGACCGCGGCCCGACGGGCGGCCAGGACGACGTCCACGTGGAGCTCCGGTGCGTGGGCCGCCAGCACCTCGAGATGCGTCGCCGGGGAGAAGCCCTCGGTCTCTCCGCTTTGCGCCGACATGTTGAGGGTGACGACACGTCGGGCGGGTGACGCGAGCACCGCCTTGAGCATGTCCGGGACGAGCAGGTGCGGGATCACACTCGTGAACCACGATCCCGGCCCGAACACCAGCCAGTCGGCCTCGAGCACCGCCTCGAGCGCCTCCGGGCAGGCCTCGACCGCCGGCGGCTCGATCCGCACGCCGACAACCTGACCTTGGGTCGTCGCGACGGCAACCTGGCCGCGCACCAGGTCGATCGACCCTTCGTCGAACGGGTTGAGCCCGACCACGTCGGCCACGATGTCGATCGGCCGGGAGGACAACGGAAGGACTCTCCCCCGCACCCCGAGCAGCCGCCCCACGGCGTCGAGCGCCGCGACCGGGTCATCGAGCAGGTCGCACAACCCGACCAGCATGAGGTTGCCGACCGGGTGCCGGGCGAGCGTGGCGTCGCCCCCGAGCCGATGCTGCACGAGGCGTGACCACAGCTGGCAGTGCTCGTCGTCGCCGGCCAGTGCCGCGAGCGCCATCCGAAGGTCACCCGGCGGCAGGACGCCGAGCTCCTCACGGATGATGCCGCTCGACCCGCCGTCGTCGCCAACCGTGACGACGGCCGTCAGGTTGGGGGTGACCCTTCGCAGCGCCTCCAACGATGCGGACAACCCGTGACCGCCTCCGAACGCGACGACCTTGGGGGCGCTCACAATGCGTCCTCTCGGTCGATGTCCCGATGCGCAAGCGAGACGTCGATGCCGTCGGAGCGCAGCCGGTCGGCGAGCTCGATCGCCACCGCGACGCTGCGGTGACGCCCGCCGGTGCAGCCGATCGCGATCGTTGCGTAGTGCTTGCCCTCGGTGAGATAGCCGGTTTCGTACCGGCGCAGCAGCGCGGTCGCGGCATCGACGAAGTCATCGGCACCGGGCTGGGCGAAGATGTAGTCGCGGACCGCCTTGTCGCTGCCGCTCAGCGGTTTCAACGACGCGACCCAGTGCGGATTCGGCAGCAGCCGGCAGTCGATGACGAGGTCGGCGTCGACCGGGACGCCGTACTTGTAGCCGAAGGTGACCATCGACAGATGCAGCTCGGTCGCCGCGGCATCATCGAACGCGGCGGCGATCTTCGCGCGCAACTCGTGAACGTTCAGCTCGCCGGTGTCGACGACAAGATCGGCCTCGCCGCGCACCCCGCGCAGGAGCTCGCGTTCCTGCGTGATGCCGTCGATCAGGCGCCCGTCACCTTGCAGCGGGTGCGGTCGCCGCACGCTGTCGAAGCGCCGCACGAGGACCTCGTCCGGCGCCTCGAGGAAGACAACGTGTGGATGCAGCCCGGTCCGCTCGACCGCCTCGAGCGCAGCGTGCAGGTCGGAGCTGAAGCCGCGACTGCGCACGTCGACGACGACGGCGACGCGATCGACGTTCCCGTTCGATAGCGCCGCGAGGTCGGTGACGGCGTGGATCAACGTCGGGGGCAGGTTGTCGACCACGAACCACCCGAGATCCTCCAGACACTTCGCCGCCGTGCTGCGACCGGCCCCCGACAGACCGGTGATCACGGCAAGCTTCAGCGGCGGCGGGTTGGGCACACCTGAGGACACCGTCATAGCTCTGGCCCTGAGCCTGCCACCCCGATACCTGCCGTGTCCTCCGATTCGACAATCTCGCCGGTGGCCGGGTCGACGCCGGGCTGGTCCGGGCCGGCCGCCGACAACGCGGCGTGCACGGCTTCCGCTGTGCGCCGGCCGAAGCCCGGCACTTCGGCAATCTCCTCGACGGTGGCTGCCCGCAACCGTTTGACGGAGCCGAACTTGCGCAGCAACGCCTTGCGTCTCATCTCCCCCAGCCCGGGTACGTCGTCGAGCACGCTGTCGACCATGCCCTTGGAGCGGCGCTGGCGGTGATAGGTGATCGCGAACCGATGCGCCTCGTCGCGGACCCGCTGCAACAGATACAGGGCCTCGCTGGTCCGCGGGAGGATGACCGGGTCGACCTGCTCGGGCAGCCACACTTCCTCGAGCCGCTTGGCGAGGCCGCAGAGCGAGACGTCGTCGATGCCGAGCTCTGCCATCGCGGCCGCAGCGGCGGCAACCTGCGGCGGGCCACCGTCGACCACCACCAGCTGAGGCGGGTAGGCGAACTTGCGCGGCTTGCCGGTGGCGGCGTCAATCGGCGATCCCGTGTCGATCGGCGACCCCACGCCATGGCCGATCTCACCGTCCTCAGCGAGATCGATCTCGACCTCGGCCAGATCGATGCGTTCCTCGAGGTAACGGCGGAATCGTCTGGTGATGACCTCGCGGATCGATGAGACGTCGTCTTGCCCCGCGTTCTTGATCGCGAACCTGCGGTACTCGCTCTTGCGGGCCAGTCCGTCTTCGAAGACCACCATGGACGCGACGATGTCGCTGCCCTGCAGGTTCGAGACGTCGAAGCACTCGATCCGAAGCGGCGCCTGGTCCAACCCCAACGTGTCCTGGAGCTCCTGCAGGGCCAGGGCGCGCGCGGTGAGGTCACTGGAGCGCCTCAGCTTGTGGCGGGTGAACGACTCCTTCGCGTTGCGCTCGACCGTCTCCAGCAGCGCGCGCTTGTCGCCTCGCTGCGGCACTCGAAGCGCGACCTTCCCGCCGCGCGAGAGCTCCAGCAGCTCGGTGACCACGTCGGCATCCTCCGGGAGCTCCGGGACCAGGACCTCTTTCGGGACCTCGCTGTCGGCCGTACCGGCGTCGAGGTAGGCCTGGGTGAGGAACTGCTCGACGAGGCCGCCGGTGCCGATGTCCTCGACCTTGTCGACCACCCAGCCGCGCTGGCCCCGCACCCGACCGCCGCGCACATAGAACACCTGGACAGCGGCTTCGAGCTCGTCCTGGGCAAAGGCCACGACGTCGGCGTCCGTGCCGTCGCCGAGCACTACCGCCTGCTTCTCCATCGCGCGGTTGAGCGCGCCGATGTCGTCGCGGAGTCGCGCCGCGCGCTCGTACTCCTGCGCCTCCGATGCCTCGCGCATGTCCTTCTCGAGCCGCCGGACGAACTTCTGGGTCTGCCCCGACATGAAGTCGATGAAGTCCTCGGTGATCGCGCGGTGCTCCTCGGCGCTGACGCGGTCGACGCACGGCGCGGAGCACTTTCCGATGTAGCCGAGCAGACACGGCCGGCCGACCTGCCCGGCACGCTTGAAGACCCCCGCACTGCAGGTTCGCATCGGGAACACCCGTAACAACGCGTCCAGCGTCTCCCGGATCGCCCAGGCGTGGGCGTAGGGGCCGAAGTACTTGACGCCCTTGCGCTTCGTGCCGCGCATCACCTGTGCGCGCGGGTACTCCTCGTCCAGGGTCACCGCCAACCAGGGGTATGACTTGTCGTCGCGATAGCGCACGTTGAAGCGCGGGTCGAACTCCTTGATCCAGCTGTACTCCAGCTGCAAGGCCTCGACCTCGGTCCCGACGACCGTCCAGTCGACCGCGGCCGCGGTCCGGACCATCGTCTGGGTGCGCGGGTGCAGCGCCGCGATGTCCTGGAAGTACGAGCCGAGCCGGCTGCGCAGGCTCTTCGCCTTGCCGACGTAGATCACGCGGTTGTGGTCGTCACGGAACCGGTAGACGCCGGGTGAATCCGGAACGGAGCCCGGCGCCGGTCGATAGCTCGCGGGATCCGCCACGCCTTGCGAATCTAGTCCGGCCCTGCGACGTGCCCTGCCCGGCCGAGCCGCATCAGGTCGTGACCGCCGAACGCGCTCGCGATCACAGGAAACCGGCGGTAGGACTGCAGGTAGGCGGCGTTCATGCCGTCGGACGGTTCTCGGCAGACGATGAACGCGCGCGCACTCGTCAGATAGCGGTAGAGGTACTGCTGCCAGCCGGGGTTGAACCGTCGCGGCACGAGTACGCCGCTCGGATAGACCACGGTGAACCGGTCCAGGACGGCGCCGGTGACATCGACCTTCACCGGGCAGCCGTCACGAAGATCCGTGCTGAGCCGGTCGATCTCAGCCAACGCGAGGGGGTCGTCAGCGGCGATGCACCCGGCAGGGGCGGCCGCCGTGAAGCGCGCCGCCGGGAAGCTGCGGCCGTCATCCACGCGGCCGATCCTGACGGCTGACGCGACGCACGTGGCGACGATCAGCCCCGTGGCTGCCGTCGCGGCCGGCCTGAGCCGAGCCATCACGTAGAGGCGAGCCACACCAACACCGACAAGCAGCGCTGCCGGCCCCGCGATGAAGGCTGCGTAGTGCCGGAGGTAGACCGGCGACACGATCAGCACCGTCGCATTGACGGCGAGGATCGCGAACAACGGCCGCGTCGCGCGGTCGGTGATGGCCGCGCCGAACACGACGACGAGGAGGGCGGACAACAGCACCACGAGAAGGTGCCGAAGCTGCACGTCGTTGCCCGTAAGGCTGCCAACGCCGAGCAGGCTCGCGAAGCGGGCGGACCGGGCCGGCACCGCGATCGGTCGAAACAGCTGGTCGCGCAACACCATCTGGTTCATGGGGTGACCCGCCGCGATCGCGAACGGAACGACGACCGCGGCCACGGTACCGACGGACGCGACCAGGAGGCGCGCCGCTGACTTCGGCTGGCGGCGCAGCAGCTGCCACGCGACAATCGTCGCCAGCGGCGCGACGTACCAGATCTTGACCAGCGCCGCACCGCCTAGGCACAGGCCCGACACCAGCTCGGCTCGCGCTGTCGGCGGGCCATCGGTCTTGATCAGCCGGTACAGCGCCAGCAGGACCAGCAGGCCGCCGACCGGTTCGAGAAACGTCGACTGCTCGGCGAAGACGGCGGGTTGCCAGCAGGCGTAGACCAGGCCGGCCACGAGCATCGCGGGACGGCCCCATCGCCTCGCGATGACAGCCACCAGCACGGTGTTCGCCGCACCCAGAGCCATGAAGGCCAGCCGCGCCACTTCGACCCCGGCGAGATCGGTGGTGATCCGGCCGAGCGCCGCGAAGGGCAGCAGGACGAGCATGATCCCGGGCGGGTGCAACAGGATGAACTGCCGGTACGGAACCCGGCCGAAGCTCAACGCGTCGGCCGCCGCGTAGTACACGCCGTCGTCGTAGCGTCCGATGAAGCCGAGGCCGCCGTGCAGCAGCACCGGCAGCAGCCGGACGACGAATGCGAGGAGAGCGAGGCCGGCCAGGGCCACGACATCGGTCCGTCGGCCACGTCGCACCGGCGGCACCCTACGGCGTGACCCTGAGCCTGATCTCAGGAACGGGTCAGGCGCGCTTGCGGGCCGCCGACGCGGCTCGCTTGGCCGTCGCCGCTCGCTTCGCAGGGGCGGCCTTGGCAGGAGCGCTCGCCTTCACCCGCGAGCCCAGCACCCCGGCGAGGAACGTGCCGGTGTGCGACCCAGCGACGGTCGCGACGTGCTCGGGCGAGCCGGCCGCAACGATCATGCCGCCGCCGCTGCCGCCCTCGGGCCCCATGTCGACGATCCAGTCGGCGGTCTTGATCACGTCGAGGTTGTGCTCGATGACGATCACGGTGTTGCCGGCCTCGACCAGCCGGGTCAGCACGCCGAGCAGCTTGCGGATGTCCTCGAAGTGCAGGCCGGTGGTGGGTTCGTCGAGGATGTAGACCGTCCGACCGGTGGACCGCTTCTGCAGCTCCGAGGCGAGCTTCACGCGCTGTGCCTCGCCGCCGGACAGCGTCGGCGCCGGCTGCCCGAGCCGGACGTAGCCGAGCCCGACGTCGACCAGCGTCGTGAGATGACGCGAGATCGCCGGGACGGCGGCGAAGAACTCGGCGGCTTCCTCGATCGGCATGTCGAGCACGTCGGCGATCGTCTTGCCCTTGAAGTGGACCTCGAGCGTCTCGCGGTTGTAGCGCGCGCCGTGGCAGACCTCGCAGGGGACATAGACGTCCGGCAGGAAGTTCATCTCGATCTTGATCGTGCCGTCGCCGGCGCACGCCTCGCAGCGACCGCCCTTGACGTTGAAGGAGAACCGGCCAGGGAGGTAGCCGCGCACCTTGGCCTCGGTCGTCTCCGCGAACAGCGACCTGATCCGGTCGAACACCCCGGTGTACGTCGCGGGGTTCGACCGCGGGGTGCGTCCGATCGGTGACTGGTCGACCCCGACGACCTTGTCGACCTGGTCGAGCCCTTCGACGGTGCGGTGGCGACCGGGCACGACCCGGGCGCCGTTGAGCTCGCGCGCGAGCACCGAGTAGAGGATGTCGTTGACGAGGGTGGACTTGCCGGAGCCGGAGACGCCCGTCACCGCGACGAAGCAGCCGAGCGGGAACTCCGCCTCGATGTCGCGGAGGTTGTGCTCCCGCGCACCGACCACCCGCAGCTGACGGTCGGTCGAGGGCTGGCGGCGAATGTCGGGAATGGGGATCTCGCGTCGGCCGGCGAGGTAGGCGCCGGTGATCGAGCGCTCCACCTCGAGCAGCTCGTCGTACGTTCCGGAGTGCACGATCTCGCCACCGTGCTCCCCCGCGCCCGGCCCGATGTCGACGATCCAGTCGGCGGTGCGGATGGTGTCCTCGTCGTGCTCGACGACGATCAAGGTGTTGCCCATGTCGCGCAGCCGGACCAAGGTCTCGATCAGCCGCCGGTTGTCGCGCTGGTGCAGTCCGATCGACGGCTCGTCGAGCACGTAGAGCACGCCGACCAGCCCGGCACCGATCTGCGTCGCGAGCCGGATGCGCTGCGCCTCGCCGCCGGCGAGCGTCGCGGCTGCCCGGTCGAGCGACAGGTAGTCGAGCCCGACGTCGACGAGGAACCGCAGCCGCTCGTTGATCTCCTTGAGGACGCGGCCACCGATCTGCTGCTCGCGGGAGGTGAGCTTGAGCTTCGTGAGCCACGTGGCGCACTCCCCGATCGGGAGCCGTGCCACCTCCGCGATCGAACGTCCGCCGAGGCTCACCGCCAACGCCTCGGGCTTCAGGCGCGCTCCCCCGCAGGCCGGACACGGCACCTCCCGCATGAAGCCCTCGAAGCGCTCCCGGCTGGTGTCGCTCTCGGCTTCGCCATGGCGGCGCTCGATGTGCGGGATCGCGCCCTCGAACCGCGCGTAGTAGGAACGCTCGCGGCCGTAGCGGTTGGTGTAGCGGACGTGGACCTGCTTCGGGTAGCCGTGCAGCACGGCCTTCTTCACCTTCGCGGGAAGCTTCTCCCAAGGGGTCTTGGGGTCGAAGCCCATCTCCTCGCCGAGCGCATCGACCAGCCGGCTGAAGTAGTCGCGACCGTTCTGCCCGAACCACACCGACACCGCACCGTCGGCGAGGGACCTCGACGGGTCAGGGACGATCAGCTCCTCGTCGGCCTCGAGCTTGACGCCGAGCCCGGTGCAGGTCGGGCAGGCGCCGTACGGCGAGTTGAAGGAGAACGTCCGCGGCTCGAGGTCCTCGATCGTGAGTGGGTGGTCGTTGGGACAGGCCAACCGCTCGGAGTACTTCCGCTCGCGGTGCGGGTCGGACTCGGGCAGGTCGACGAAGTCGAGGACGACGATCCCCGACGCGAGGTTGAGGGCGGTCTCCACCGAGTCGGTGAGCCGGCGCTTCGCGGAGTCCTTGACCGACAGCCGGTCGATCACGACCTCGATGTCGTGCTTCTCGTACTTCGCGAGCTTCGGCGGCTCGCTGAGCATGATCACCGTGCCGTCGACGCGGGCGCGGGCGAAGCCCTTGCTCTGCAGCTCCCGGAACAGCTCGGCGTACTCGCCCTTTCGCCCGCGCACGACCGGGGCCAGCACCTGGAACCGGGTGCCCTCGTCGAGCTCCATGACCCGGTCGACGATCTGCTGCGGGGTCTGCCGCGCGATCGGTGCGCCGCACTCGGGGCAGTGTGGCGTGCCGACGCGGGCGTACAGGAGCCGGAGGTAGTCCCAGACCTCGGTGATCGTCCCGACCGTCGACCGCGGGTTGCGGCTGGTGGACTTCTGGTCGATCGAGACCGCGGGTGACAAGCCCTCGATGAAGTCGACATCCGGCTTGTCCATCTGGCCGAGGAACTGGCGGGCGTACGCCGACAGCGACTCGACGTAGCGGCGCTGGCCCTCGGCGAAGATCGTGTCGAAGGCGAGGCTGGACTTGCCGCTGCCGGACAGGCCGGTGAAGACGATCATGGCGTCACGCGGCAGGTCGAGGCTGACGTCGCGCAGGTTGTGCTCGCGCGCGCCTCTGACGATCAGCTGATCGGCCACGGATGCCCTCTGAATAGACGCCGGAAGGGTGGGCGGGGAGACCCGCCCGCATGCTACGTGGCGGCTCGGACGCTCCTCCCCGGCGAACAGAAGCCCCTGGTCAGGGCCCACCAGGTGGCGTCCTGCATAGGCTGCGGTCATGGCGGATGACTACACCGGGGCAGTGACAGTCGGCGGCCCGCCGGACGTCCGGGACCTGGGCGGCGGGCTGCGCCTGGCGAAGGTGGCAGTCGGCCCGTACGACAACAACTGCTACTTCCTGAAGTGCGCCGACACGGGTGACGTGCTGCTGATCGACGCGGCCCACTCCCCCGATGTGCTGCTGGGCGTCCTGGACGAGGACCGGCTCAAGCGGATCGTCACCACCCACCAGCACCCCGACCACTGGGCGGCGTTGCCGGAGATGGTTGCCGCCACCGGCGCGCCGGGGGCGGCCCACCCGCAGGACGCCGAGCCGCTGCCGGTGACGGTCACGGAGCCGCTCAACGATGGCGACGTCGTACAGGTGGGCAGCCACCGGCTGTCCGTGATCCACCTCGTGGGGCACACCCCCGGCTCGGTGGCGCTGCTCTACTCCGACGGCGACCGGCCGCACCTGTTCACCGGGGACTCGCTGTTTCCTGGCGGGGTCGGCAACACGTTCGGCTCGAAGGAGAACTTCGAGCAGCTCTTCCACGACGTCGTGGCGAAGCTCTTCGACAAGCTCCCGGACGAGACGTGGTTCTACCCGGGCCATGGGAACGACAGCACCCTCGGCGCCGAGCGACCAAGTCTCGACGAGTGGCACGAGAGGGGCTGGTGAGCCCCGCGCCGAGGTAGACGTAGGTGGCGGCTGGAGGCGCCTCAGCCGCCACCTATGTCGACCTCGAGGGGATCAGGCGGCGCGGCGGGCAAGGGCACCACGGACATTCGCGACGAGAGCTCCCGGCTCCCGGTAGTAGTCGTCGGCGCTGACGACGACAACCTCCCAGCCGAGTCGGCGAAGCGCGTCACGGCGCCGGTCGTCCGCGCGGCGTTGCGCCCAGTGCAGCGACCCGTCGTACTCGATGGCGAGCCGGCGATCTGGATAGGCGAGGTCGAGCCGTGCGACGAAGTGACCGGTGGGGTCATTCACCACCCACTGGGACGCGGGTCGCGGCAACCCGTTCGTGACGAGCAGCACTCGCACCCGGGTCTCCATCGGAGACTCGCTGAGTGGCTCGATCAGTCCGCAGACCGCCTGGAGCCGGCGGATCCCGCGCAGGCCGCGGTGCGTTGAGGCGTACGTCGCGAGGCCGGCGGCCGTGATGAGCCGGGCGTGAGCGAGCGCATCGGCGACGACCACTCCTTCGACCAGACCTAGCCACCGCCCGCAGTCAAAGGCCGTGCGGAGCGGCGTGGTGAGCGACAGTCCGCTGAGCTGCTGAACGTCCGTGTCATCGACGGTGATTTCCCGGATGAGACAGCCTGCTCTGGCGCGCAGGCGCGTGCCGTTGCGACAGCCCACCCAGACCAGGTCACCTCGGCGGTCTTGGACGTCGATGCCGTGAAGCCAGGCGGCGGTAGGTCCGCAGATGAACGCGCTGTCGCCGATGACGAGCCGCACCGCAGCCAGCCGCATGCGTCGGTCGTCGACGACGTCGCGGTGAACCCATACATCGCGGAAGACATGACGCCAGGTAGGGCCCCGCAGCGCCGAGCGGCTGACACCCAAGGCGGCCGCCTGGGCAGTGGTGAACGGGCCATGGCGCAGTTGCTCAGGCACACGAGCGGGTGGCACCGGGACAGCGTGGGCCGGACCCGCCCACTCCATCGATCGCTGTCCACAGCGATCGCCCACCTCCCGCGAGGTTGACGTTGGTGGCGGCTGAAACGCCTCTAGGGGCCACCAACGTCGACCTCGCTGCAGGAGGTAGGCGAACCGACGGTGAACGCCTCGGTATGACGGAGCTGCACCGACGACTCGGAGAGCTGTCGCGGCG
>JAICMG010000216.1 GCA_025929365.1 Frankiaceae bacterium | reverse complement strand
TCGGAGGAAGTCTCCTAGCTGGGGCTTGAGGAGTACGACGTAGCGGTCGCCTCCCGTTGTGGCGGCCGAGGTTGCCTCGCGCACCTGCTCCGCTGTCGTTGACGATGGCAGGAGGTCCCACCGGGCCTCGGCCCACTTGCGTTCGTCGCCGATCGCGTTGTCCTCGACCGTGAAGGTGCCGATCCGCGTGGCACCGGGGATCTCGACTTCGGGGGCATCCGCGTCAGCCACGACCTGCAGCAGAAGCAGCTGGTCGGGAGTGGTATCGGTGTCGATCAGTGACCGGTCGACGGTGTCCGGCCGCGGGAAGGTCGCCGAGACGATCGTGAACTTCATCCCGGCGTCCTTGTGGTGGTGCAGCTCTTGGAACTCCGGCGTCATGTTCATGTCGGCGAGCGCCTGCCGGTTGGGGTAGCGCACGATCGCGACGCGGTCCCACTTGTAGTCCTCGCCCGCCGGCTGGTCGACGACGATCGCGACGATGACGAGCTCTGCGCCGATCGCGGCCAGCGGCCCGAGCGGGCTGTAGAGGTTGTCGGCCTCCCAACCGGTGAGGTTGGTCTCGCGCCCATCGGCGTACTCCGCCTTCTCGCGGTAGTGCATCAGGTTGAGCGCCCACATCGGCTCATCCATCGGCTTGCTCGGCCAGGTCGCGATGTAGGGCATGTTGACCGTGCCGTACCGCGGAGCGTGGACCTCGACCATCAGACGGCTTCCTCTTCTCGGGTGTCCTCAGTCGCGGCAACTCTCGCAGCAACCTGTCGCATCAACTCCTGGGCCACCATCGGCCCGGCGTTCTGGTTCTGGCCGGTGACGAGTGTCCCGTCGACCACCCAGTGGTTCGCGAACGGGTCGCGGAAGCGGCTCTCGCACTCGAACTCCGCGCCCTTGCGTCGCAGCTCGGTCTCGGGGTGGTACGGCGTCGAGCCGATTCCCAGCTCGCGCACCTGCTTGTCCGTGACCGCGCTGATCCTGCGGCCCTCGACGAACGGCCGGCCGTCCGGCGCGGACGCGTTGACCAAGCCGAGCGGACCGTGGCAGATGCCGCCGATCAGCAGGTCGGCGGCGGCCGCCGCCGTCACGGCCGCCGCAAGCTCGCCGGACGTGGCGAAGTCGAACGCGGCGCCCCAGCCACCTGCGAGGTAGAGGATGTCGTAGTCCGCGATGTCGACGTCCGCGATCGGAAGCGACTCGTTGACCTTGCGCCGCAGCGTGTCGTCGGCGAGGAAGCGGTCGTCGGCCGGGGCTCGGATGACCGGCTTCAACGACATCGGGTCGACCGGGATGGCGCCGCCCTTCGGGCTCGCCACGTCCACCGTCATCCCCGCGTCGAGGAACGCGTAGTACGGAACCGTGAGCTCGGAGGCGAACACGCCGGTTGCCTTGCCGATGTCGAGCACGCCGTGGTTGGTCCCGACCACGAGTGCCCGGCGACCGCGCAGGTCGAAGCTCTCGGCGTCTTCGAGCTCCGGGTGCATCCCGATGCCGCGCACGATCCGGCGGGCCAGCTTCTGCGGGCCGCGTGGCTGCTTCATGGCCGGGGTTGCCTTGCGGTCGGCGTACGGCCACGGCTTGTTGCGCTCCGGGACACAGGCCGCGCGCTCCTCCTTCAAGCGGTGCTGCAGGTGTTCGAAGACCTGCCGGTACTTCTCGTCGGTCGCGCGGTTCACCGCCTCGATCGGGTCGTCGTCGAGGTCGTAGAGCTCCCACTCGTCGGGGAGTGGGTCTCGGCGGTACTCCGCCCCACCGAGGCCGTTCGAGGCGAGGTGCGCGACGCCCGGGCTGGTCCACGTGGCCGGATCGTCGAAGGTGCGCACCAGCTTCCACAGGTGGCCGCCGCCACGCGGTGCCTCGCCGGCATCGACGCGCGCGACGATGCCCTCGAAGTTCGATCCGGTGTGTGCCGCGACCTGGATCCGTAACGGCGGGGGCGGGTTGGACGTGCGGCGGAGCCTTCGGGCGAGACCCGACAGGCCGGAGTCGCCTTCGAGCATGTTGTCGCGCGTGAGGAGGTAAACGGCTCGCTTCGGCGCATCGGGCGTCGCCGTGCCGTCGACCATCGGCATCAGGTTGCGGCCGGGAAGCGGGTGAACCTCGGTGAAGTCCTTGCGCAGCCGTCGCGCGACTGCTGTCTCGTCGATGCCGGCCGCTGCGAGCAGCGTCGGCACGATGTCGACGTGCGAGGTGGGGGTGGTGATCCGGCGCGGCGACGACGGCTTGTCGTTGCCGACACGCGCGATGAAGAACGGGATCCGCGTCGCCTCGTCGTAGAGGTTGAACCACTTCTGGTGCAGACCGCCGTGCGCACCCAGCAGGTCCCCGTGATCGGCGGTCCGCACGAGGATCGTCTCTGCGGTCGCTTGCTCGTCGACCGCGCGCCGCACCCGCTCGAGCGGCCGGTCGACCTCGGCATGCAGGCGGTAGTAGAGGTTGCGGTACTCCTGGGCGCCGTTGCGGTAGATCCGCTCGATCGCGGCGGGAGGTCCGTAGCCGGACGGGTACGCCGCGCGGTACGCCGCCTGCGCCGACGGCTTCGTCGACAGGTCCTCGTCGGCCGTCGGTGCGGCCGGGACGTCCGGCGGATCGAGCGGTGACGCCTTGAGCGGAGAACGGCGCCCGCGCCACGCGGGGTACAGCACGATGTCGTGCGGGTTGACGAAGCTGACCACCAGCAGGAACGGCTTCTGCGCGGCCGCCTCGCCCGCGCGGCGCCGGTCGTAGCGATCGGCGAGCCACGTGACGACACGGTCGGCGATCAGCGGGTCACGGCGGAAGCCGCTGTCGGCGAGCGAGGCGCCATGCGGTTCCGGACCCACCCAGCCCGAAAAGCCGTACGGCGCGAGCGGATCCGCGTCGAGATAGCGCTGGACAGCCTCGGGGATCACCGTGCCGTCGTCGGTGTTCGTGGCGAGCGGCCGGCCGCGTTCCATCAGGTCGGCATGGCTGATGTGCCACTTGCCGTCGTAGTGGGTGTCGTAGCCGGCGGCTCGGAACCAGTTGCCCAGCGTCGGCACTTCACCCGGTGGCAGCCAGCGCATCCGCGAGTCGTCGGCCATCTTGCCGAGGCCGTCGGTCTGCGTGACGCCG
The DNA here is from genome assembly GCA_025929365.1 of Frankiaceae bacterium. GTDB lineage: Bacteria > Actinomycetota > Actinomycetes > JAFAQI01 > JAFAQI01 > DASZTV01. Next base: position 625 of record JAICMG010000216.1, on the reverse strand, counting down.
TGCAGGTCGGGGTAGTGGCCCGTGAACATCGTCGGTCGGCTCGGGACGCAGGCGAGGGACCCGGTGTAGTGGCGCTCAAAGGTCACGGCGTTGTCGCGGAACCATTTCGAGCTCGGCAGGTTCGTCTCGCGCCAGGCCATGAGCTCGTCGGTCTCGTACGGCGGGATTGCCCGCTCCTCGTCGGTGAGGATGACGATGACGTCCGGCTTGGTCGTTGTCACTGTGCCTTCTCCTCGACATGGTCGGCGAGCCCGCCGAGCATCTGCGTTGCGGCCTTCGCGAGCCGGCGCCCGAGGGCGCGAGCAACGATGCGACCGAGCGGGTTCGGGCGCGGGTGGATCGCGGTGGTCACGGTGACCTGTGTGCCATCACCGTTCTCTGCGAGCTGCCAGGTCGTGACGATGCTGCCGGCGATCTTGGGGAGCCCGTCGAGGGTGTAGCCGAGCTGATCCTCGGGCTGCCAGTCGACGATCGTCTCGAGCAGCGTGATGCGACCCGTCTGCACGCGGCGCACCGCACCGATTCCCCCGTGCACGGGTGTCGCGGCCGTCGAGTGGTCGACGTTCGGTGCCCAGGTGACGATCGCCGGGAAGTTGGCGAGCGTTGCCCACACCTTCGACTTCTT
>JAICMG010000033.1 GCA_025929365.1 Frankiaceae bacterium | reverse complement strand
GGTGAGGCGCACGAACGGGCCGATGCCCTGCTCGCCGACCCCGACGGCAGCCGGCTCGAAGTGGTCACCTGGCTCTCGGGACACGTCGCGGCCTTCGAGCACGCGGTCTACCCGGTGGCGAAGCGCGAACTCCCGAACGGCGCAGCGCTCGTCGACGAGGACCGCCAGGTCGTCGCGCTGCTCGCGCGCACGCTGCGGATGCTGGAGCGCCGTCACAGCGGCGACGTGCTGGCCGGTGGGCTGTCCAGTGAGCGGCTGAGCGAGCGGCTGGCCGGACTGGTCCAGGAGCACCGCGCCGTCCAGAGCCGCATCATCGATGCCCTCGAGGAAACGCTCGGCGAGACGGCGATGCGCGACCTCGTCAGGTCCTACGAGGAGGCCCTGGCGCATGCGCCCACCCGTCCTCACCCGCATCTGCGCACGGGCCTGATGTTCCGAATCGACGCCCTGTGGGACCGCATCCTCGACACGATGGACGGGCGACACGTCCCGATCCCGCGAGTACGGCGCCCGCGGATCAACTCAGGACGGTGGGGCGCGTACCTACTTGGCCAGCAACACGACGCACCGCGCGAACCGGAAGAGCCTCGCGCGTCGGCGTAGCACGCTTGGCGGGCGGCTCCGAGGGAGCGAACGCCGTGCGCCCGAAGTAGTCGCTGACCGCTTCCATGACGTGCGACGAGTACGAGAACAGCACGTACCTCTTGCGCGGTCCCGCGGAGCCCGTGGCCGCGAGCGGCAGCCGGAAGTCGACGTGCAGCCCGTTCGCCCTGGCGATCGTGCGAAGGGCCTCCGGCGAGTAGTAGGAGACGTGGCCGCGACCGAAGATGTACCCCTGCTTGCCGAGGTTGCCGCCGTCGTAGATGTTGGTCGAGCACACCAACAGGCCCGCGCGATGTACGAAGCCGAAGAGACGCTCGAAGTCCTCCCGCGGTTGAGCGAAGTGCTCTATCACTTCGCAGGCGACAACGACGTCGAAGGTTTCCTTTGCGGGCTGGCTGATGTCGATGAAGTCGGGCTCATCGCGAAGCCGCATGATGTCGCCCACCGCCACCCGGCGCACCCTCGGCAAACCCGCGATGTGAACGTTGTCAAGGCTTCGACCAGCACCGTATATGAGCACGTCCATGCGATTGCGACGCAACACGTCGGTGGCCAGCTTGGCCATGCCGAACTCGCGACCGGTCGTCTCAAGCGTGCCGCACCTCGGCGCATGACCAAGGTCGGCGACGTCCTGGCTCTCGGTGTAGTCGTGGAAGTTGTCGAGGATCGCCACGTGACCACAACGGGAGCAGGTGCGAACGGCCGTGCGCCTGCCGGTGCGCCGGTTCGTGACCACCTTCCGCCGAGTGTCAAATGTCGAGCACACTCGGCAGCGCCGCTCCTCGAGCGATGCGGCGTCCTCCGGCGCATGCTGCCGGCCTCGAATCAGGTCCAACATGCCAATCCAACGTCTAGACAGGGCTCTGCGTTGACACGATCGAGATGTGTCCTCAGGGGCGACGGTGTCCGTTGGCGCCATGCGCCGGCGCGTCACGCCAGCTGTGCAAGAAGTGCGGAACGTAGCCAAAGCCACCGGTGAGAATCGCCGTCACCGAGTCGGACCCGTTGCCACCCATTGCTGTACCAGTGCCCGCGAGCAAGAGCGGTAATCCGGTGTACGGAGGCGAAGTACTCGCCCTCGATGGCCCAAGAGGGACTGGCCTCAGCCGACCCGCCAACCATCCGCACCGTGATCTTTCGCGTCCCGCCAGGTGTAGGTGAAGCGGGGCCGGCCTCCGCGTCCTCCCGCGAGGATGGCGGCGACCGTGTTGGCGCCCTGCTCGGCGCGTTCGTTGCCCATGCCTCCTAGCAGCAACGACCACCCTTTGAATCGATAGAGGATCGCGGCGCGGTGCGACCAGCATCCGGGCGCTTGCGGTGCCGGGCAGTTCTTGTTGGCGGTCTGCGCTGCGCCGCCCGAGTACCCGTCGTCGTACATCCACAGGTAGTCAGCCGCGAGCACGCCGTAGTCGCGCGCATACACCGAGCGGTAGACGCGCACGCCAACGTCGCGCGACGAGCTCGGCGCGCGCGGGTCGCGGCCGGCGGCGGCAGCCTTCTTCGCGGCATGGTTCAGCTGCCCGACCATGCCGGCGATCGGGCGAAGCCCACGGTCGACCCGCTCGAGGTCGATGACGACGAAGGCCTGCTCGGCTCGGCTGAGGGAGCGGTAGTTGTCCGGCAGGATCAACCGAGGGTGACGCATCACCTCGTTCGCTCGCGCATGGTCGATCGCGGCCACGGTCTCGGCGATACAGGTGCGGCTCATCGAGCCCCGCGTCACACATGCGCTCATGTACGGCGGTTGGGCCTGGATGTTGTGCCGCGCCTGGTGCGGGACGGGCGGGATCGGAATATGCACCGGAGATCCCGCGAGGGCCAGCGCCATCGCGGGCACGACGACGCCTACACGGAAGCGAACCGGCACGGTGACACCCCCAGCCGGTCGATGGGCACGACCGGCGTGACAGCCGGATTCCCCGCCAGGATCGACCCAAACCAAGATCAACACGTGAAACGGCGTGAATCGCGAGAGTGGTCCCAGCAGGACTCGAACCTGCGACCCCCTCGTTGTAAGCGAGGTGCTCTAGCCAGCTGAGCTATAGGACCGTGCGGAACGAGGCTAGAGGGCGTCCAGCGCCTTGAGGTAGCCACCCAAGTCCCGCGCGTCGGCGATTGCGCTCTGCACGGTCCAGCGGACCGTCCCGACCTTGTCGATCACGTACGTCGCGCGGCCTGCCGCGCCGAGGTCGGAGTCGAAGGCGCCGTACGCCTTCGAGACCGCGCCGTGCGGCCAGAAGTCCGACAGCAGCGGGATCGTCAGCCCGTTGGCATCGGCAAATGCGCGCAACGACGGCACGGGGTCACACGAGACCGCGAGCACATCGGTGCCCGCGCCGGCCCAGTCGTCGGCGTGCTCCTGCAGTGCAAGCATCTCCCCACTGCACACGCCCGTGAAGGCGAACGGGTAGAAGACGAGGAGGACGTTTCGCGACCCGGACCGTGCGGCGAGGGACTGCTCGCTCCCGTACTGGTCTCGTAGCTGGAACGCCGGCGCGCTGTCTCCGACAGCAGGGCCACCGACCTTGGCCATCAGCGCTTCGCCCGCGCCGCCTTCGGCGCCACCAGACGCGCGCCGTTCCAGTCAGCCGCTGCTGCAATGCTCGACGTCTGCTGCAGTCCGGCCGTCGGAGCCGCCTCACTCACGTCGCTCGGCTCGACATGGCCGTCTCGTCCCGCCTTGGGGGTGAGCAGCCAGATGACGCCGTGGTCCGCCAGCGGACCCAACGCGTCGACGAGGGCATCGACGAGGTCGCCGTCTCCCTCGCGCCACCACAGCAGCACGACGTCGACGACGTCGTCGTAGTCCTCGTCGACGATCTCCGAGCCGGCGCGCTCCGCGATCAGCTGGCGAAGCTCGTCGTCGCAGTCGTCGTCCCAGCCAAGCTCTTGGACGACCACACCATCGGTGATGCCCAACTTGTCCGCGACGCCGTGCGCTGCACCGCGGTCGGTGGCGCTCACCGTGGGTTCCTCCTGCTCAGCTGCGGCCGCTCATTGGGGATCACACCGGGGCCGTGTCCGATTAGTCCACCCCGTTCGCGGCCCCGAATGCAAGTGTTCACGATTCCCTCGCTCGGCGGCGGCGTACCGTCGGGGTATGGCGACGGGCCGCAACCGCTACTCCGTCATCAGTGACGGGCTGCCCAGCCAGATCCCGGATGTCGATCCTGCCGAGACGCAGGAATGGCTCGACTCCCTCGACGCCGTCATCGACTCCGCGGGTGCGCGACGTGCCCGGTTCCTCATGTTGAAGCTGCTCGAACGGGCTCGCGAGCGACAGGTCGGCGTGCCGGCGCTGCGGTCGACCGACTACGTCAACACGATCCCGGCCGAGGCCGAGCCGTGGTTCCCCGGTGATGAGTTCATCGAGCGCCGCATCCGCGCCTACATCCGCTGGAACGCCGCGATCATGGTCAGCCGCGCCAACACGCTGACCAATGTCGGCGGTCACATCGCCACCTATGCGAGCAGCGCGAGCCTCTACGAGGTCGGCTTCAACCACTTCTTCCGCGGCAAGGAGGGCGGCGAGTCCGGCGACCAGGTCTACATCCAGGGCCACGGCTCGCCCGGCGTGTACGCGCGCGCGTTCCTCGAGGGCCGGCTGACCGAGGCGCAGCTCGACGGCTTCCGCCAGGAGATCAGCCGGGGCGGGCTGCCGTCGTACCCGCATCCGCGCCTCATGCCCGACTTCTGGGAGTTCCCGACGGTCTCGATGGGCCTCTCGCCGCTCCAGGCGATCTACCAGGCTCGCTTCAACCGCTACCTGCACGACCGCCAGATCAAGGACACCTCGCGCAGCCATGTGTGGGGCTTCTTCGGTGACGGCGAGATGGACGAGGTCGAGTCCCTCGGCGCGCTCGGTGTCGCCGCGCTCGAGGAGCTCGACAACCTGACCTTCGTGGTGAACTGCAACCTGCAGCGACTCGACGGCCCGGTGCGCGGCAACGGCAAGATCATCCAGGAGCTCGAGTCCTACTTCCGCGGCGCGGGTTGGCACGTCATCAAGGTGGTCTGGGGCAGGGAGTGGGACGAGCTGCTCGCTCGCGACGCCGACGGCGTGCTCGTCAACGCGATGAACACCACACCCGACGGGCAGTTCCAGAAGTACTCGGTGAGCGACGGCGCGTTCATCCGCGACGACTTCTTCGGCCGCGATCCGCGGCTGCGCAAGATGGTCGAGCACCTCTCCGACGAGGCGATCACGAGGCTGTCGCGCGGCGGGCACGACTACCGCAAGGTGTACGCCGCGTTCAAGGCGGCCCGCGATCACGTCGGGCAGCCGACCGTGATCCTCGCCCACACGATCAAGGGCTGGACGCTCGGCAAGGACTTCGAGGCGCGCAACGCGACGCACCAGATGAAGAAGCTGACGAAGCCCGAGCTCAGGGACTTCCGCGATCGGCTCTACCTCGAGATCCCCGACTCCGCACTCGACGCCGACCTGCCGCCCTACTACCACCCGGGCGCCGACAGCGACGAGATCTCCTACATGCTCGAGCGGCGCCGCGCCCTCGGCGGGTTCCTGCCGCAACGCGTCGATCGCTCGAAGCCGCTGGTGTTGCCCGGCGACAAGGTCTACGACGTCTTCCACAAGGGCTCGGGCAAGCAGCAGGTCGCGACGACGCAAGCCTTCGTCCGGTTGCTCAAGGACCTGATGAAGGACAAGGTCATCGGTCCGCGGTTCGTGCCGGTCATCCCGGATGAGGCACGGACGTTCGGCATCGACGCGATGTTCGCGACGGCGAAGATCTACTCGACGCATGGGCAGCGCTACGACCCGGTCGACGCCGAGTTGCTGCTGTCCTACCGCGAGGACACCCGCGGCCAGATCCTGCATGAAGGCATCAGCGAAGCGGGCTCGATGGCGAGTGTGATCGCCGCCGGATCGGCGTACGCCACGCACGGCGAGCCGATGATCCCGGTCTACGTCTTCTACTCGATGTTCGGCTTCCAACGGACCGGCGACCTGATGTGGGCGATGGCCGACCAGCTCGCGAACGGCTTCTTGCTGGGCGCGACCGCGGGTCGTACGACGCTCAACGGCGAAGGGCTGCAGCACGAGGACGGCCACTCGCTGCTGCTCGCGGCGACCAACCCGGCCTGCGTCGCCTACGACCCGGCGTTCGCGTTCGAGGTGGCGATCATCGTCAAGGACGCGCTGCGGCGGATGTACGGCGAGGCGAAGCCCGGCGAGGACACCGACGTCTACTACTACCTCACCGTCTACAACGAGCCGAAGCCACAACCGCCGGCGCCGGACCTGCCCGATCTCGACGAGCAGGTGCTGCGCGGGCTGTACCGGTTCGCGTCGGCGCCGGAGGTCCCGGGCAACGGCGACGCGCCGCGCACGCAGCTGATCGCGAGCGGTACGGCGATCCACTGGGCGCTCGACGCGCAGCGGATGCTCGCGGAGGAGTGGGGCGTGGCCGCCGACGTCTGGAGCGCGACGTCGTGGACGGAGCTGCGCCGCGAGGGTCTGCGCTGCGACAAGGAGAACCGGCTCGCGGCGGCGTCCGGCGGCAAGACACCGCAACGCAAGCCATGGGTCACCCAGCAGCTGGAGGACGCACCCGGCCCGGTCATCGCGGTGAGCGACTGGATGCGGGCGGTGCCCGACCAGATCGAGAAGTGGGTGCCCGGGGACTGGTCCTCGCTCGGCACCGACGGCTTCGGGCGCTCCGACACCCGCCACGCACTGCGGCGCTACTTCTCGGTCGACGCCGAGTCGATCGTGCTTGCCGCGCTCACCGAGCTGGCACGGCTCGGCGAGATCAAGCCCGAGGCGCCGGGCCAAGCCATCGAGCGCTACTCGCTCGCTTAGGTCAGATCAAGAGCAAACCCGCAACAACCGAGGGGCAGCGGCCGCTTCCCTCGACGTGCGCTGCCCCGTTGCGTCGAATGTCCGGTTTCCCCCGGCGAGCCCAACGTAAGAAGCCAAACTCGGCGCGAACTACGCAACCTACGTCGGGCTCGGCACAAAACCGCAGCCGGGCAGCGAGAAATGCCGGAAGCGGGAGCCATCCCCCTGGTTGTTGCGGGTTTTGGGTTTGCGGTTTTGACCTGACCGAACCGCGCTTCGGCGTTTCTGCGCGGTTCCGCGCTCGCCACGCTCAAGAATGCCTCCCAAGGCGTGGGCGCATGGGGAGGGCAGGCCATGGCGAACCGGCGCGGGTCCGTCGCTATCTCGACCCTCGACGCGCATCCGAACATGCTCGAGATCCTGTCGATCACCTCCCAGCTCGGCGCCATCACCGACCTGGCCCTCGCGGAGCTGGCCGGCGCCTGGCAGAACACCTCCGAGCTGGCCGAGGCGCGCCGCCACGCGCTCGAGCCGGACTCACCGCTGGTCTTCGACGCGCTCACCGCGTTCGAGACGGTTCAGGTGATCTTCGCCGAGGAGATCCGTGGCGGCGAGGACTACCTCACCGTCGAACCCGAGGTCGCCTCAACCGCGCTGAAGGCGATCCGCGACGCCATCGCCGGCGCGTACGCGCGTCCGGCGATCACCGCGGCCGAGCACGCGACCTTGACCCGCGCCTGGCGCGCGGTCTATCCCGCCAACCGCATCACGGCGCCCGACCTCGGCACGCGGGCGGGAGACGTCACCGCCGTCCTGCAGGCGATCCCGCGCGTGGCGGCCGTCTGCCACGATCACTCGGCGCTCGCCGAGCACGCATCGATCCTGCGCGCCGGCAGCTCGGTGGACGAGGACGTCCGCTGCGCGGCCCGCGAGGAGGCCTGGCACGCGGCGGTCCTCACCTCGCGGCGTCGGACCTGGCAGCTGATCCGCCACACCGCGGAGTGCGAGCGCAAGCGCTACTGCCACCCCTGTCGCGAGCGGGCCCGCGACACCGACACCGATCGGGTGCTCCGCCTCGCCATCGACGCCGCGTGCGGCCTGCTCGTCGCCGGCGCGCTCGAGGACGACATCGTGGATGTGCTGACCGCGCCGGTCACCGACCTGCTCGGCGCCCGGCGCCCTGCAACGGAAGGCTGATCCGCCGCACCCGACGGTACGGCGATACCGTGACCGCATGCAGGGAGCCCGGCTGACCTTGATCGGCTCCATCCTCGGCGTGGCGGGCGTCGCGCTGCTCATCGCCGAAGCCAGCCGCGCAGTCGCCGGGCATGCCATCCTCAGCTCGACCGCCCAGCTGCTGATGTGGGTCGGGTTGGGCGCGGCTGCGGTCGGCGGCTTTCTCCTCGTCTGCGGCATGTGGTGGGCCGCCGCGGACTCATCCACGATGGAGGGGGACCTGGTGGTGACCCCGCCGCGCTGAGCCAGCGCTGGGTCTCTACGGCTGAGCTGAGCGGCTACACGGCTGCGCTGAGCCACCGCACGGGCGTGCCGTCGCCGCTGCGGCGGAAGATCTCGAGCTCGTCGTCCCACGCCGTGCCGAGCAGGCGATCGATCGAATGCCGGGTCGACGGCAAGTCACTGCTGTCCGCCAGCACGGCCCGCAGCCGGTCCTCCTGCACGAGGACGTCACCGTTGGCGCTCATCGTGGCCCGGAAGACACCGAGGTCGGGAGTCATCGAGTAGCGCTCGCCGTCGCAGCCTTCGCTCGGCTCCTCCGTGATCTCCACCCGCAGCAGGGGCCAGCTCCGCAGCGCGGCGGCGAGCTTGCCCGCCGTACCCCCGGGACCCCGCCAGCCGGTCTGGGCCCGCAAGCACCCGGGCGAGAGCGGCTGATCGTGCCAGTCGAGCTTCACGGGCACGCCCAGGACCCCGGCGACCGCCCACTCCACATGAGGGCGCACCGCCGGCGGGCACGAGTGCACGAACAGCACACCTCGAGCGCTCACCGTGACCTCCATCCGCTCGTCGAGGGATCGCCTTCCCCAGCGCTCTCGACGCGCGGCCATCACCGAAGCGGGTCACGTCACGGTGTGGTGCTCGTCCATTGTGCCTCATCTGCCCCAGGAGTACCAGCACCGGGCGTAACGCGCGTGGCGCCGGGAATCGCTGTCCCCAGCACGACTGTTCTCAGCGCCTTCTCATGCCGACGTAACTACTCTCACCGCCACAGACGCACCAAAGCCCGCCCGACGTCCTCCAAACCCAGAAAGCGAGCCGATGGCCCTGGTCCTCGCCGTCTCACTGCTCGCGGCCGGCTGCTACGCGGTCGGGATCGTGCTGCAGTACCACGAGGCACACCAGGCGCCGGATCGGCTGTTCCTCTCGCCCAAGCTCCTCGGCACCCTCGCCCGGCATCCGCTGTGGCTCTGCGGGCTCGCCATGATGTTCGCCGGACAGGGCCTGCAGGCCGTCGCCCTCGACGACGGCAACCTCGCGATCGTTGAGCCGGCGATGACGATGTCATTGCTGTTCGCGCTCCCGCTGGCCGCCGCCTGGCGGCGCGAACGCGTCCGGCGCCAGGACTGGCTGGGGGCGGTCCTCGTCTGTGCCGGGCTCGGAGTGCTCCTCGGAGTCGGCTCCCCGACCGCCGGACACTCGAACATGCCGCTGGACGAGTGGGTCCTCGTGATCCTCGGGACCAGCGGCGCCGCGTTCGCGCTCGTCGCGATTGCGCAGCGCAGCCCCTGGCCCGCGCCGCGTGCCGCGTTGCTCGGTGCCGGGTCGGGCGCGCTGTTCGGGTTGCAGGACGCGCTCACGCCGTACTGCGTGCATGCCTTCACCCACGACCCGCTCGGGCTGGTCCTGTCGTGGCAGCCGTACATGTTCCTGCTGGCAGGGGGGTACGGCGTGATCCTCATGCAGTCGTCGTACAAGGCCGGTCCGCTTGCCGCCGGGTTGCCGACGATGACGGTCGGTGAGCCGATCGCCGGGATGCTGATCGGGATCTTCGCGCTGGGCGAGCGACTCGGGACGTCCGCGACCGCGCTCTCGCTGGAGGTTCTGGGCGCTGTCGTGATGGTGGCAGGGTGCTGGGTGCTGAGCCGCTCACCGCTCGTACTGGGCCGCTACCACCCGAGCCGGCACCTCACCGACCAGCTGCGCGCGATCGAGGCGCGCATCCTCCACCCGCGCGCTGACGCGCCGCCGATAGGTTAGGCGCGTGCGGTACGTCGCCCTGGTCGTGCTCGCCGTGGTGTTCCTGACCGGGCTCGTGTGGTGGGCGTTGTTCCTCGGCAACGCCGTCCTCGGCCTGTTCCGCCGCCGTTGAGGCAGCTGCAGCGCGCCGCCGCGGGAATCGCCCTCATCAGTTCGGTCGCGATCGGCTGCGGCCACAGCACGAAGCCGCCGGCGGTTCGAACCCCGCCCGATCTCGCAGCGTTCCTCCGGCAGCCGGTCGCGACACCCAGCGCCTGCGCGGCGACCGACCGCGGGGCAGCGTCGGGACTGCGCTCCCCGTGGGCAGGGCACGTCGACTTCTCCGTCTTCCTCACCACCGGGGCTCCGGCCGCCACCGTGCCGCGGATTCAGCGCCTCATCGAGCACCAGGCAATCGTCGCGAAGATCTACTACGAAGGACCCGACGAGGCATACGCCGAGTTCCAGCGCCTGTACACGTGCTGGTCGCGGGTTCCCCGATCACAGACACCGGCATCCTTGCGCGTGGTGCTCGTCCCCACCGCGACGATCGGCCAGCGCAACGACCTCGTCGCCCGCCTCGTCCGCCAGCCGGGGGTGGACACCGTCAGCTGCGACCCGTCGCTTCCCTGCACCGCCCTGGTCCGCTCGGCGTCGCCCTAGCGGCGGTAGTAGATGCCCACGCCCACGGGGATGGCTCGCTGCCGGTGACCACGCGGCGCCGTCACGAGCGCAAGCCGGTGATGGTGATGGCGCAACCGCGCCACCATCGTCGTCGAGAAGCCACCGTCAAGTGCGTAGGCGGAGGCCGCGCGCAGGTTCACCAGCAGCGCGGACATCTGGTTCTCGTCGAGTCCGTAATGGTCCGGTCCTCGTGGGCTCTCGGCGGTGACGAGCATGAGCGTCGACCTGCTTCGGGTCCAGGCGATCCCGGTCCGCGCCGCGTAGTACTCGTGCCGGCTGCAGTAGAGCCCAGTGCTGATCTGGTCAGCGTGCTCAACGGTCTGGGTGCCCACGCCGTAGGCCTGCGAGAACCGCACCGGGGCATCGGTCGCGACCCGCATCCTGACGGCGAGCAACGATCGGCCGCGCAGCGATCGAAGCCAGTGGACGGCGGGCGCGCCACGCGCAACCAGCAGACGTCCGCCTCTCGGCACCACGCGATGCTTCCCAGCCGGGGAGTGGATCCTGTCGTGGCGGATCACGCGGCTGCGGGCATCCGCGGGCAGCGGGATCCGGTGGCGGCCCCAGGAACCGGTGTAGACGGAGATGCCGCGCGGTACGTACGGCTCGTTGACGGCCTCGAGGCGCGTCTGAGCATCGCCGGAGCCTGCCGAACCGACCAGCCAGACATATCCGTCCTGTGCCCGCCCGTTGACGCCGATTCCCGCGACCCGCTCCGGCCGGTACGACAGGACCATGGGCCGCCGGTGCTTGATGAACGGCACCTTCGGCGAGCCGTACGTGAGGTTGAAGTACATGCCGTTGGTCGCCGCGACCAGCCGGCGCGCCGAAGCGAGCCGGCTGAGCACATGGCCCGAGGCAAGCGCTCCGTGCAGCGGTGCGACTGACACCCCTCGGCGCGTGAGATCGACGCGCAGGACTCGCACGTTGACCTTGCCGCGGTCACCGCGCATGGTCGACGACGCGAGCGAGACCCCCGGTGCGAGCCGCCGCGAGTGCCAGTGCAGATTGCTGACCGACGACATCCGCGCAGGCGGGCAGTACTCGTAGTCGGAACCGGCTCGTGCCGGGAGCGGCACGAGTGCGGTAAGCGAGACAAGCGCCGCGCCGGCGGACGACGCAGCGACAACCCCCGTGAGACGCATGGGCTGGGACCCTCCCCGTGGAGACGGATGAGCCTACGCGGTTGCTTTCTTGATCGCATCTATCTCGACGAATCCCGGCGAGGCCGATCGCAGCCCGACGATCAACTGGGGCCCGAGCAACGACAGCAGGAAGATCAACGGGCCCCGCCACGAGCTCGTCGCCGCGTGCAGCGCACCGAAGACAAGCGGGCCGATGCCCGCGATGAGGTAACCGATCGACTGCATCATCGTCGACAGCTGCGCCGTTTCGGCGTGCGTTCGCGCCCGCAGCACGAGGAAGCTCAGGCAAAGCGGGAACGCCGCACCCTGGCCCAGCCCGAGCACGATCACCCACAGCGCAGCCGGCCTCGTCGGCGACAGCAACATGCCGAGAAACGCGATCGCGGAGCATGCGATGACACCGACCACGAAGGGATGTTGGCGACGCGACCGGCTCGCGAGCGACGGGACCACGACCGCGACCGGAAGCTGCACCAGCACGTTCAACGCAAGCAGTCCGCCGGCCGCCGAATGCGAGTAACCGTGATCGCGGTAGATCGAGGGCAGCCAGTTGACGACGACGTACACGTTGAGGGACTGCAGCCCGAAGAACAGCGTGATCATCCACGCGAGCGGACTGCGCAGCATCTCGCGAGACAGATGCGGAGCGCCGCCCTCGTCCCGCACGTGTTCGTGTCGGGCGAGCGGCAGCCAAAGGAGCAGCGTGAGCCCGGAGAAGGCCGCCCAGATGCCCATGCCGCCGCGCCAGCTGGAATCGAGCGCGTTGGAGATCGGCACTGTGAGGCCTGCGGCAAGGGCGACTGAAGCGAGCGTTGCCGCGGTCGACATGCCGAGCATCAAGCCCGTCTTGGCCGGAAACTCACGCCGCGCGATCACGGGCATCAACACATTGGCGACGGCGATGCCGGCGGCGGCGATCAGCGTCCCGGCAAACAGGGTGAACCCGCTCGGCCCGATCCGCAGCAGCGAACCGGCCAGCAAGACCAGGAGGACGACGAGCATCGCCCGGCGCAGCCCCAACCGGTGTGACAGCCACGGACCCGCAAGCGCCAAGATGCCGAAGACGAACACCGGCAGCGCGGTCAGCACCGAGGTCGCGCCGCTGGAGAGTCCGAGGCCGGAGCGGACCCGGTCGAGCTCCGGCCCCAGGCTGGCGATGACCAGCCGAAGGTTGAGGGCCACGACGATCACCGCCACCGCGAGCGGGGCGCTACCTCTGGTCAGCCGCACGTCAGTGCAGTGCAGGCTCGTGGTCGCTGTGACCGGCCGGCTCGAGCTGGAAGGTCGAGTGTTCGACGTCGAAGTGGCCGGCGAGGCAGGACTGCAGCTCGTCCAACAGCGCCGGCGCACGCCCCGCGGTGAAGCACTCGTCGGCGATCACCACATGCACCGAGAGCGCCGGCAAGCCGGAAGTAACCGTCCAGACATGAAGGTCATGAACATCGACGACGTACGTCGTTTCGAGCAGATGCTCGCGCACCAGCGCCATGTCGACATCAGTCGGCGCGGCCTCGAGCAGCACGCGGCCGGACATGGCGAGCAGCGACCGTGCGACCCGCAACAGCACGACAACCAGGACCAATGACGCGACCGGGTCGGCGCGCCGCCACCCCGTCGTCACGATGACAATGCCGGCAGCAATGGCCGCGCCGAAACCGATCGCGTCAGTCACCACATGTGCCAAGGCTCCGGCAATGTTCATCGACCGGCGCTCGGTGCGCGACAGCACGATCGCAGCGACCGCGTTGACACCGAGACCGATCAGGCCGACCGTGATCATCGCCGCCCCGGACGGGTCGCCGGGCGTGACAAGCCGCCGAATCGCCTCGACGCCCACGATGACCGCGACCACCACCAGCGTCACGCCATTGACGGCAGCCGACAGCACCTCGGCTCGCGCCAGCCCGAACGTCCAATGGCCAACGGCCGGACGTCGGGCGAGCCGGGCAGCGACTACCGCGGCGCCCAACGCGATGACGTCTGTGACGATGTGGCCGGCGTCGGCGAGGAGCGCGAGGGAATGGAACGCCAGCGCGACTGAAACCTCTGCTGCGAGGAAGCCGGCGAGGAGGCCGGTTGCAACGAACAGCAGCCTGTCGTCGCGGGTCACTCCCCGATGGTGTCACGCAGCCCGGATTTGCCTGATCAACTTCTGGGCAGGCCATCAGCGTGTTTCGAGTGCTGCCGACCCTGCTTGTCATCTGGCTGGCGATCGGTGCGCTCGCAGGCTGGCAGCGGCACTATTACCGCGACAACAACCGTACCTGCGCGCACGCCGGCACCATCGTGGCCACGATCTTCGCGGGCCCGCTCAACTACGTCGGCGCGAACCCGAAGATCCACTGCTCACTGCCGCAGCCGAGCAAGTAAGCCGGCTATGTCGCCAGGCAGGGCGTCGCCCGCGTGCTGCGGCCGGCCGGGAAATGCAATGTGACCGACACGTCCGGCACCCCGAGGTGATCGAGCGTGATCGCAACGGGCCGGTCGCTCGTCACGGTGATGGCTGGGCAGGTCAGGCCCGCCCGCCGGGCGTTGATCGTCAGCGCGCTCACCTTCACGACCCGCAGCTCGAGCCGATCCGCGGCACGGGATGGCGCACCACGCCGCCACGTCAGGCGCGACCGCAGGGCCGGGAACGGCGTCGTCACCGCCTGCGGAGTGTGGTTCACGACCTGGATCGAACGCTGGCGGATTCCGAAGGACCGCGCCGTTAGCGAGGCAAGCGCACCCGGCGCATGCGTGGCGGCCCGCAGATGACTGATCCAGTACGCCGTGGTCGCGCCGATCCCCAGCTGTGCCACATCGAGGTCGGGATACCAGCGGTAGACGACCGTGCCGGGGTTGCGCGTGACCTTCGGCACCTGCGCTCCGAGCGCGTGCACCACCCCGGCGAAGCGGTCCTGCGTCGCGTAGGCGAGATGGTCGTTGGCGGGCAAGAGGAAGAACGTGTACCGGTTGCCGAGCTTGCGCATGTCGTCGGTCGCCTGGATGTCACTCGGGAACGGAACCAGCTCGTCGAGTCCGCCCTGCGTAACGACGTACGGCACCCACTTGGCGTTCGGGAGCAGCGGGCCCGAGAAGCCATCGCCGCCGCAGTGGTGCACGGACTGCGCGCTCGCACCCTGGTCGCTGGCAGGAAGCGCGACCTCGCGCCCGTTGAGCTCGATCACGCGGATGCCGCAGTCCGGGGGACCTTCCAGCGGCATTGCCTGGCTGAACAGGTCGGGGTGCTCGAGGGTGAGCTTGTACGACGCCCAGCCGCCCATCGAGTACCCGGACATGACCGTCCGGTGCGGGTCGAGCCGGTAGGACTGGGCGAGTGCGTGCCACACCGACCAGAAGTCCTGCTCGGCCTCGTCGAAATACCAGCCATCCGGCCCGAAGCCTTCGGTAGTCGCACAGATCGACAGCCGGTCCTGGCACTCCGCCCGCAGCAGATGCGGATCGAGCGCGCCGTACTGGTTGAGGTTGACGGATAGCGAGTGCAGCACCCAGGTGAGCGGATGCGGCCGGCGAAGCGACATGTGGCGCGGCACGTAGACCGCGTACGGCTGCACCCTTCCCAGATAGTTCGGCCGAAGATCGCCGGCCGAGAACATGCCCGCGTTCGGGATCACGCCCTGGCCGAGGTGCAGCCGTGAGACGTACCAGCGGTTGCTGTAACCGCGAGGGTGTGGCTCCGGTGTCGTCGAGCGGTCCGCGAGGTCCTTCCAGTCGACGACCCGGCCGAACGAGCCGACGTAGCCCGTGTCGAGCGCATCGGCCTGGTGATCTTCCATCCAGAAGTTGCCGGTGACGGACCGCATCAGCCCGTCGGCGCCGAGCGCCGCGTCGACGGGCGTGTCGGCGAGCAGCATCTGCAGTGCGGCAACCTGCGCGTCGGTCTGCCCGTCGCGATAGACCGGAGGTTCCTGCCGCACCGTGCGGAAGGTCACGTTGTAGACCCGCGGCAACTCATCCGAACGTGCCCGCGGGAGGCCGCCCGAGTAGTCGGCCGGTGCAAAGCCTCGGCCGTCGGCGCTGGCGAGCCCGGCGCCGAGCTGAACCCGCCACCGGCCGCTCACCGGCAGCAGCGGGCGCGGTACTCGCACGACGAAGCTGCGACTCGCGCGGTCGACGGTGAGCGCACCGCCGTCGGCGAGGACGTCGACCGAGGTGTCCTTCCTCAGGTCGTAGAGCCGGACGGATTTCGCCGAAACGACCAGCGCCTTGTCGATTCCGAACGAGGACACCCCGGCGCCGGCCGGCCAAACCGTGCCGCCCGTCGTGGTGCTGTCGTCGGTGTCGAACGTCCACTCGGCGATCGGCACGTCCGGATCGGTGAGCGTGTTCCAGTCGACCCGCCAGTACGACGCAGATCCGGTCAGGCCGACGCCCGCGCGGAAGATGTCCGCGCCGTTGCCGTGCGCCGGACCTGCCGGATAGGTCGCGAGCCCCTGCGTCGGGGCGAGCAGACTGATCGTGGCCGCGCTCGACAGCGGGACGCCGGGTGGCGCGGCCGCGCCGTGGTCGTCGTACACCCAGTCGGTCCAGAGGAGCGCACCGTTGTCGAGCCGGCCGGTTCCCGACGTACGCGAGAACGCATTCGGGAACGGCCAGGCGCGTCGGGTGGGCTCCGGCAGTGAGGGCTGCGGGAGCAGCGCCGCCTCGGGAACCCCTTGCGGCAGCCCGGCGATGCGATGAGGAGTTTGTGAACCGCTGGGCACGTTCCGATGTGCCTGGCGGTTCACAAACTGTGGCGCCGCTGCGGCTGGCGCTACAGCTCCCACACCAGCGGCAAGCGCCGCGGCCAGGGCCGTGATGCGGCGGCTCAGCACGCGCTGACAATACGCGTCAGGCCTTGCCTCACTTTCGGGCACCTGACGAAGGACCGCGGCCGCACTACTCTGCCCCGCAGGCGCAGGCGTCGGAGGTGCAAAGGTGACCATCGCGGAAGACGCGGCCGCCGTCGGCGGCGACCTGATCCAGTTCCGTCGCGATCTTCACCGCCATCCGGAGCTCGGGCTGCAGCTCCCCCGCACCCAGGAGCGGGTCGTCGCGGCGATCGAAGGGCTGCCGCTGGAAATCTCGACCGGGAAGGCGCTCACGTCGGTCGTTGCTGTGCTGCGCGGCGGCCGCGGCTCCGGCAAGACGGTGCTGCTACGTGGAGACATGGACGCCCTCCCGGTACAGGAACAAACCGGCTTGGAGTACGCCGCCGCCGAGGGAGCCATGCACGCGTGCGGACACGACCTCCACACGGCGATGCTCGTGGGTGCAGCACAGGTGTTGTCCGGCCGACGCGACGAGATCGCAGGCGACATCGTGTTCATGTTCCAACCCGGCGAGGAAGGTGACGACGGCGCGGGTCACATGATCGACGAAGGCGTGTTGACGGCAGCCGGCTCGCAGGTCGACGCGGCGTACGCCTTGCATGTCACGTCCGCCGTCCTTCCGGCCGGTCTCATTGCGTCCCGTGCCGGCACCGCGATGGCCGCCGCGGGGAAGATCCAGGTCATCGTGCATGGAGCAAGCGGCCACGGGTCGTCGCCGCACCGGGCCCGCGATCCGATTCCCGCAGCGGCCGAGATGGTCATTGCTCTGCAGACGCTCACGACCCGCAGCTTCGACATCTTCGATCCGGTCGTGATCACGGTCGGCACCTTCCACGCCGGAAGTGCACACAACGTCATTCCTGATGACGCAAGGTTCGAGGCGACGGTCCGCGCTCTCAACCCGGGAACCCACGAGCGAGTGCTGCTCGAAGCCACGCGGACGATCCGCGGGATCGCAGCCGCCCACGGCCTCGAGGTGGATGTCACGGCCGTAGAGCTCTTCCCCGCAACAATCAACGACGCGGCGCGCGCAAACGTCGTGGAGAAGGTGGTCACGCGGACGTTCGGTCCGCATCGCTGGCTCGAGCTGCCCACCCCGGTTGCCGGGTCAGAGGACTTCTCGCGTGTGCTGCAAGCGGTGCCCGGAGCGATGGCGTTCCTTGGCGCGACCGCGCCAGGTGTCGACCCGACCACTGCGGCCTTCAACCACTCCTCTGAGGCGGTCTTCGACGACTCTGTGCTCGTCGATGGCGTGACGATCTATGCCGAGTTGGCGCTCGCGGAACTCGGCGAATAGCGAGCTCGCCCTGCACCGCCTCGATCGAGGCAGACGTCCGGTCGGGATGCCGGATCCCGTTCTCCACATCGTTTCAGTGGGCGGGCAGTGTGTAGTTCCACGACATCGTTGACATCTGAGTCGCGTCATCGTTGATAGGCGCGTTTCCGATCATGGTCGATGTCGAAGGCCAGGGTCATCGTTCTCGCTGTGGTTCATCAGGGTCTGACCAAGGCTGAGGCGGCCCGCCGCTACGGGGTGAGCTGGCAGTGGGTCCACACGCTGGTCACCCGCTACCACACCGGCGGGCTGGACGCGCTTGAGCCCCGGTCCCGGCGGCCCGCGTCGAGCCCAAAGGCAACCCCGGCCGCGGTGGCGGACCGGATCGTCGAGCTCCGTAAGCAGCTCGACGCTGACGGGCTGGACGCCGGGCCGGTCACGATCGCTCACTACCTTGCCCTCGAGGGCATCCAGGTGCCGTCGACCGCGACGATCCGCCGGATCACGCCGCCGGTCTGGTGGTCGTGGACCCGAAGAAACGGCCCCGCAGCTCGCTGCACCGATTCACCGCCGACTAGCCCAATGGCTGCTGGCAGTCCGACTTCACCCACTGGCCGCTGGCAGACGGCACCGACACCGAGATCCTGAACTGGCTCGACGAGCACTCCCGGCGACTGTTGTCCACGACCGCCTTCGCCCGGGTGACCGGCGATGACGTGGTCGACACGTTCACCAGCAACGTCAACGACTACGGACCGGCAGCATTGAACCGCCCCGGTGATTCTGGAGGCTTCGTTTCGTGAGTTAGCCGGTCTCGGCGAGCCGGTTTCGCGCAGCGTAGTGGGCTTGTTCGGCTTGGAGCGGGGTCAGATCGTCGATGGCCTCGTGGGGCCGCTGGGTGTTGAACCAGTCGACCCACTCGAGAGTGTCGATCTCGACATGCTCGACGTTGCGCCATGGACCTTCCGGGCGGATCAGCTCGGCCTTGTAGAGACCGATTTGGGACTCGGCGAGCGCGTTGTCGTAGGCGTCTCCCACCGAACCCACGGAAGGGTCGACTCCGACGTCGATGAGCCGCTGGGTGAACGCGAACGAGGTGTACTGGCTGCCGGCGTCGGTGTGGTGGACCAGGCCGGTGAGGTCGCTGATCCCGTCACTGCGGCGGCGCCACAAAGCCATCTCGAGGGTGTCGAGGACGAGATCAGTGCGCATTGAGGTGGCGGCTCGCCACCCGACGATCATCCGGGAGTAGACGTCGATGATGAACGCGACGTAGACCATCCCGGCCCAGGTCGGCACGTAGGTGAAGTCAGCGACCCACAGCTGGTTGGGCGCGGTCGCGGTGAAATCCCGGTCGACGAGATCCGCCGGCCGGTCGGCTTTCTCGTCCGCGGTCGTGGTCCGGACTCCCTTGCCGCGCGTGGTTCCCGCCCAACCATTGGCGGCCATCAGCCGTTCGATCGTGCAGCGGGCCACGTCGTGACCTTGGCTTCGCAACCGAAGCCACATCTTGCGGGCACCGAACCGTGAACCGAATCGGGTGGCTCGCTCCGCGGCGATCAGCTCAACGATCTGCTCGTCGCGCAGCGCCCGGCGCGACAGTGCCCGGCCGAGATTGTCGTAGTAGGTGCTCGGGGCGATCGGGCAGCCATGCTCAGTGAGCACTCTGCAGATCGGCTCGACCCCGAACTGGTCCTTATGGTCGCGGATGTAGTCCACGATCACCGATACGGGCGGTCGAGCTCCGCCGCGAAGAAAGCCGATGCGCTCTTGAGGATCTCGTTCGCCCTGCGCAACTCGGCGACTTCCTTCTTCAGCTCCCGGATCTCAGCCAGCTCCTGCGTGGTGCGCCCCGGCCGATCACCACCATCAACCTCGGACTGGCGCACCCAGCGGCGCAACGTCTCCGGTGACTTGATCCCGAGCTTCTTCGAGATCGCAGCGATCGCCACGAACTCGCTGTCGTACTCGTGCTTGGTCTCGACGACCAGACGAATAGCACGCTCCCGCATCTCCCGCGGGTACTGCGACGGACGTCCATGAGACTTCATTGTCCTTCCACCTAATGAAGTCTCCAGACATGCCGGGGCGGTTCACCGCCGGATGTTCGCGTACGGATTGATCTGGTCGATGCAGCCAAGGACCCCATATCCCACGCCGGAAGCTCCGCCGCCGCTGTACTGGTTGTAGCCAGCACGGCATCCGTTAATGAGCCCCTTCACCGTTCGGATCGGATGTATCAGAATCGGTGGGAACACCGAGTCCTTAGCGTACGTAGCCGCCCCGGCGATGACACCGGCGGCGCCCTTGCCACCGGTGACGACCGTGTTTTCGACGCCGCACGCCCAGCTCGGCCAGCACAGCCCTGATGGATCGATCTGGTCCAGCGGGTCGTCGCCAACGTAGCTGTACGGCGCACCCGTTACGTCCTCTAGCGGGTCCCGGCTGATGAACGTCCCGGTGGTCGGGTCGTAGTGGCGGGCTACTAAAGCCCGGACCGTGCGTCCGTGGTTCCGCGACTGTCGCACTGGCTCTGACCTGCGCAAATGCGCTGGCCGAACCCGACGTGGGCCTATGTTGCCGCGCGAAGGCCCCGACGCGCGTTTCGAGGGCGTCGCCGGCTCACCGGCAGGCGAGTACGTTCGGCGGTCACGTCGGGATTGTCGCAGCGCAGATCCGGCGCGGTCCGTAACCTACGAGCGTGGCTACGAGCCCCGCGTCAGCGCAAAGGCGGCTGCCGCGCGTGCCTGGACGGCTTGCGATCGCCGCGCTCACGGCGGTTCTGGTCGTTTTGCTGACGATCGTCGGGGCCCTCGACCATGTGCCGACGTGGGCCCGTGCGTTGTGCCAAGCGGCCGGAACCATCGCTGGCATCTATCTGGGCGTTCGTCTCCAGGATCTTGACCAGAAGACCTCCATAGAGGGCACAGCACGGGCCGCCCTGTCGAATCTGGCCGCACTCGCAGGTGGGTTGAAGTCGCTTATGGCGTACTCGGCATCGGTTCGAGGCCGTATGGCAAACGAGCCGCCGACCACGGTGGCGGCGTTCGCTCAGGCGACGGACACGTGTCTGGAGGGCTTGGATTCGCAGGCCCGCGCGCTCCTCGGCCAGACCAAAGCCGCGGCTGCAGCATGGGTTCCCTTTGTTGAAGACCCAGAGGAGTACCTCTCCGAGCTCGAAGGCGGTGCTTGAACGTGTCCGACGATGCGCCCGACACGGTCGACGTCAAGGTTGTCGACATCATCAACGACAGGGAAATCGCCCTGTCGGGCGGCGGCATACAGGGCCTTGAGGTCGACGACGTGCTGAGGATCGTCTCGGCGAAGCCGCGCGTCATCAAGGACCCGGAAGGCGAAGTTCTCGGGGAGATCGTTCAAACGAAGGCAGTAGTGCGCGTCTACGACGTCCAGCCCAAGTTCGCGCTCGCACGGACCTTCCGGACAAGGGAAGTCAACGTCGGCGGGCAGGGCGGGGGTGTGCTCGCCTTTGGCCGCATCTTCGATCCCCCGAAGTACGAGACGAGGGTCGAAACACTCCGACGCGACCCCACCAAGGGCGCGCCGGTCACGAATCCAGACGATCTCGTGGTGCAGATCGGCGACCTTGCCGAAAAGGTCGAACGATCGTCAGTCGACGACATTCCAAGCGCCTCCATCTGGCGCTGAGTGCGAACACCGTCAGCGCTCAGTCGAAGCCGCGCCCGCCAATGAGTGATCGGTACGTGGTCCCAAAGCAGACCGCTCTCGACCTCATGTACGAGAACCGACAGGTGTGGATGCGTCTCGCCGCTTTGCGGGTCGACGACGCCTGGCGAGTGGTTGCCGCAGAGTTCACAGCGGGGCCTCGTCCTCCCGGTTGGGGAGAGTTGACGTGGCGCTACGAGAGCGTGTGCTTTGTCTCTCGTCCCGTCGACGGTCGAGATGTCGTGGGTTGGTTCGCAGCGGGAGAGGCGCCGGTCGCCGATCTGATCGTCGCGCTGCCGACACTGCACGACAGCATTCAGTGCGAGCGGCGGGCTTCGAAGCAATCGCAGACTTATCAGCCGCTCGACTGGCCCGCCACGACCTACAACTTCGGTCGGTGGCCGCAATCAACCAATCACCCCGCGGACCCACTTATCTCGCGCGGCGATGCACCGTCGTATCAGACGTATTTCAAGGCGGCGACGTACTTCTTCAATTGCGAGCTGGGGTCGAACGTCGTTGATTTGGACATGCACTTGCGTGTCCAGCACTGCGCCGCGCGAATCGTCTCGGTGACGGTTGACAGCAGCGAGCTGACGGTCGAGGTCGACGGCGAAGGACGTGACAGCGTCACCGTTGAACTCGCATCTGACGTTCCCGGTCCGGCAGAGACTCTGAGCAGCGATACCGCCAGCAAGGTGACGTTCCCTCTGACCTCGCCGCCGGTCGACGCTTGGGTGCTCCTCAAGCGCGACGGAGACTGGCTGGACCGCCGATATCTGCGCTCGCGCTACACCCGCAGCGTGGATCCTGACGTCGAATACGTCGTCGAGCCCGAGGCCGAAGTGCGATCGATTGTCGCGCAGGGCGAGACTTCGACCGTTGAGTTCAAGAGCCGTCTGCCTTCGGGGTCAGACCGCAAGTACCGCGATGGAATCGCCGGCACCGTCGCTGCATTCGCGAACGAGCGCGGCGGATGGCTTCTCCTCGGTGTCGCCAACAACGGCGTGATCGAGGGTCTGCACCACACGGGCACACAGGACGAGGCCGAGGTCATGGTCGCGAACCTGATCCGGGATCGAGTCACTCCCCTGCCGAACTTCGACCTCGAAAGCCACCAGATCGATGATGACTGGGTGATCGTCGTCACGGTCGACGAGGGCCCGGCGCCTCCTTACGGCGTGGACCCGTCAAATCCGCGCTACTACGTGCGTCGCGGGGCGACGACCTTCCCGGCCAGTGCCGAGGTCGTTCGTCGGCTTGCTCGATCGAGACCGCCGCAAGACCAGCTGTCCCCGTTTGGGCGACGCTGACCTCCCCCGTCGCCGCCCTGCGCTAGACCGCGCGTAGATGCTCGCTGCCCGCAGCTGTGTGGTCGTCGCCCGTCGGGTGGGTGGCGGCGTGCGCGGCGCGGAGCTTCGCGATCGACACGCGCGTGTAGATCTGGGTAGTTTCGAGTTTGGCGTGACCGAGCATCTCGCCGACGTAGCGAATGTCGGCGAATGTCGGCGCCGCCGTCGAGCATCAACGTGGCCGCGGTGTGCCGGAATAGGTGGCAGGAGCCGCGCTTGGCGGGTGCGCCTGCGGTGATGTAGCCGGCGACGGTGCGGGACATCCAGCCCGGACAAAGCGGCGCGCCGCTGGCGGACAGGAACAGCACCGCGGCGTCGGGGTGGCGCGCGAGGGTTGGGACTGCTGCACGATCAGGTGACAGGTTCGGTTAGGCCGCCTGGCTGGCGGGTGTGGTCATGATGAGTTCGTATTCGATCGGGGTCAAACGGCCGAGTGCGGCTTGTCGCCGGCGGCGGTGGTAGGTCCTTTCGATCCAGGTGATGATCGCGATCCGCAGCTGCTCGCGGGTGGTCCAGCGACGTCGGTTGAGCACATTCTTTTGCAGCAGCGCGAAGAACGACTCCATCGCGGCGTTGTCCGCCGCGGAGCCGACCTGACCCATGGAGCCGACCATGCCGTGGCGCAGCAGCCCCTGATGGAACTTCCGGGAACGAAACTGGCTGCCCCGGTCCGCGTGAACGATGCAGCCGGCCACGTCACCGCGGCGAGCGACGGCGACCTCGAGTGCGGCCACGGCGAGCCGGGCTTTCATGCGGCTGTCGAGGGCGTAGCCGACGATCTTGTTGGCGAAGACGTCTTTGATGACGCAGGCATACAGCTTTCCCTCATCGGTCCAGTGCTCGGTGATGTCGACCAGCCACAGCAGGTTCGGTGCCGTGGCAGTGAAGTCGCGGCGGACCAGATCGTCATAGGCAGGAACGCCCGGCGGGATCTTCTTGCGCCCCTTCTTCTTGCCGAACACCGAAAACCAGCCGTTCGCCGAGCACAGCTTCCACGCGGTGCGGTCAGCGAAGACGTGTCCCTCGGCGCGGGCCTCATCGGCGAGGAACCGGTAACCGAACTCCGGATCATCACGATGGGCATCGAACAGCGCGTTCGCCAGATGCGCCTCCCGCCACTCCGAGTCGGTGACCGGGTCAGCGAGCCAGCGGTAGTAGGGCTGGCGAGCAAGGTTGAGCACCCGGCACGTCACCGTCACGGGGATCCCATCGACGGCGAGCTCACGGACGAGCGGGTACATCATTTTCCCGGCAGGTTCGCCTGGCCCAGATACGCCGCCGCGCGGCGCAGCACCTCGACCTCCTGCTCAAGGAGGCGGATCCGCTTCTTCGCCTCCCTCAACTCGGCCATCTCACCTGCGCTCGGACCGGGCTTGATCCCCTCGGCGCGGTCCGCGGCGGTCAGCCAGTTCTGCAGACACGACTCGCTGACCCCGAAGTC
>JAICMG010000047.1 GCA_025929365.1 Frankiaceae bacterium | reverse complement strand
TTGGAGACCTGGTCGGCCTTGCCGTACCCGAGCAGTCCGCAGCCCGCGAGCTCGCCCGTCACATCGGAGATTCCGCGCCCGACGAGGTAGGACGCCGCCAGTTCCGTCACGGGGACGGACCTTAGCCGCTCGCTAACCGCTTCCGCTCGGCGGAACGTAGAACGGCAGCGAGTGCGACGCGTGCTCCTTGGTCCGGGGCACGAACGCGCGGTAGTGGATGACCTCGCGCTGCGATACCGCAACCGTGAACGTCGCCGTCGCCGATCCGCTCAGCGAAGCCCGCTGGCCGGTCCGCGTGCCGGCCTCGCGCAGGACGACGACATCGCCGGGCTCACCGCCGGCGACCGACACGGTCACCGTTGTGGACGTGTCGCCCGCCGAGGTGGGCGCGACGTCCACGCGGATCACGGGGATGACGACAACCTTCTGAACGGCGCTGCGAACGTGGCGGGAATGCAACACGAGCCGCACGTTTTGCTGCAACGCCGGCACGGAGAACGTGACCTGGCCGGCCGCGGACGTCTGGAGCGGCGCACCGACGCGGTTCCACCCCCGCCGGCCGACAACCCGCTCGAGGAGGACAACCCTGCGGCTCGCCACCGCCGTGCCGTCCGGTGCCGTGAGGGTGCCGTCGACGGTCAGCTGAGTGCCGACCGTCACCCGGGCGCCGGGCGACACGTGCATCGCAAGCTGCGCGCCGGACGCCGGCGGACTGACGCTGGTCGAAGTCGGCGACGTCGTCGGCGTCGAGCTCGGCGGCGGTACGACGACCGACAGCGATGGCGTCGCGGAAGGCGAGGCCAACGGACTGGTTGGCGCAAGGGACGGGGACGCATGCGGACTCGGTGACCCGGCGCCGGTTGCGGCCGGCGTCGGGGTCGTCGCAACGGTCGGGTGCGGAGTGACCACCGGCTTCGCGACGACCCCGCCGCTGCTGTGGTGGTGATGGTGCGGCGCCGGGATGTCCAGAGCCGGCAGGTCCGCGTGCAGCTTGGCCTGCCAGGACTCCGGCAGATGCGCGGTGTAGGCAGCCGCGGCGCCACCGGAGACCGCAAGCGTCACCGCGGCAGCGGTCGTCGTCGTCGCGATGCGCGCGGCAGAGCGGCGCTTCACCCGCGCCGGCATCGCCTCCCGGAAGGCGGCGACCGCCTCTGCTTCCCCGACGAGCTCCGTCTCGGTCGCCGGAGCGGTCAGTGCCTCAAAGACCGGATCGTCACGGAACGGTGAGAGATCGTCGTCACGACGACGCATCACACCACCTCCGATCGGATCTGGGGATCACGGGAAAGGGTCCGCAACCCGCGATGAACGCTGACCCGGACCGCGCCCGGGGACTTTCCGACGATGTCCGCCACCACCGGTACGTCGAGCCCGGCGACGACCCGCAGCATGACCATCTCCGCCTGCTCGGCCGGAAGACGCTTGACGAGCTTGAGGGCCCGCTCCGTGGAGATCCGCTCGAGTGCCTCGGACTCAGCAGGTGCCGATGTTGGCTGCCGACCGACGGCCGAGAAGTCCGGCACGGATATCTGCGGCCGCGCCGCACTGGCCCGGGCTGCGTCGATCGCACGGTGCCGCGCGACGGTGAACACCCAGGCCCGGAAGCCATCGACGTTGCCGATGAAGCTGTGCAGGTCCCGCACGACGTGAAGCCACGTCTCGGCGGCAACGTCCTCGTGGTTGCCGGTGCAGCGCACCCGCAGGTAGCGCAGCAGCCGCGGGTGCAACTCGCGCCACAGCTCGGCGAACCCGGACTCGTCACCGGCCCGCGCACGGTCGAGCGCGTCGTCCAACGGCTCGTCGGTCGCGAACCCCGAGGGATCCGACCGACGAGCTCGTCCTCGCGGACGCCGGTGCGACGTAGCGATGAGTGCCGTTCCCATCTCATGCAAACCACGCGCGCTGGGCTCGCGCCTATTCCCTTAGTGTCCTACGAACCGACGGTGACGATGCCGCTTTGACACCCGTGGAAGTTCGGGCCGCCGGCAAACACCAGCTGGAACTCCTCGGGCGCGGACGGCGTCGCGACGCGGAAGACCACCACACCATGACGACGAGTGCGCTTTGTGTCCAGGGTGGTCCATGCGTCGCTCCCGACAGCACGCTCCTGCAGCATCACCTTACGGCCTGGTAGCGCGTGACCGCCGCCACGCAGCTGGCCCTGGATGGCCTCGCCGTGGCGGGTCGCGCGTGCGCGGATCGACAGCGACGTGTCGCGCAGGACGTGGACGGTCGCGATCTTGCTGCGGGCGCCGACGACCGACCGAGAGGTCGGCGTGGGGGCCGAGGAAGGCGAGGGGGTTGGGGCCGCAGTGCGGAAGACCAGCCGGTAGTGGGTGGTCGCCCTCGGCGCGACGGTGAAGCTGACGCTGCCGTCGGCCCCGGTCTCCGCCGACCCGACGCGATGGCCGTGATGATGCCGCCGGCCGTTGACCCACGCCCGCAGGTACACCGTGTCTCCCGGCTGCGGGACGCCCGCCTTCGTGAGAACACCGCTGACAGTGTCAGAGGCGCCGGGGTCGATCGACGCGTCGGCGACCGCGATCGACAGGCTGTACCCGTCGGAGGCGGCCGGTGTGTCGTTCGATGCAACGGCGGCCGCTGGGCCGGCTGCCGTGACGAGTGCGGCGCCGCCCGAAACGGCAAGGGCAAGCGCCGCGACCGAAGTGACGCGGCGGCGCATTCGAGGTGTGCTCATGGCCATCCCTGTTCGTCGGGCCCAAGTGTGAGGGCACGGAGGGTTTTCAGTCACGGAAGCGGACCGGCGCAAGACCGCGTTACAGAGCTAGCGTCACCCGGGTGAGCGAGCTGTCGTTCCGGCGGGCCACGCTGGGCGACGTCGAGCGGGTCGTCGCGCTGGTCGAGTCGGCGTACCGGGGCGAGAGCAGCCGGACCGGGTGGACCACCGAAGCGGAGCTGCTCGACGGCCAGCGCACCGACGCCGAGGCGGTACGGGCGCTTGTCGACGCGACCGACGGCTTCGTTCTCCTCGCACTGGACGGCGAGGCCCTCCGCGGTTGCTGCGAGCTGCGTCGCAGGGACGACGCCGCCGGCTACTTCGGCATGTTCGCGGTCGTGCCCGCGCTGCAAGGCCGCGGCCTCGGCACGCTCATCCTCGCCGAGGCGGAACGGCAGGCCCGCGAGATGTGGGGTGCCGAGCGGCTGCGAATGACCGTCCTCGTCCAACGGGAGGAGCTGATTGCCTGGTACGAGCGGCGCGGGTACCGGCGCACCGGCGTCACCGAGCCCTTCCCGTACGGCGACGAGCGCTTCGGCCTGCCGCGCCGCCCCGACCTGTTGTTCGAGGTCTTGGAGAAGGCCCTCTAGGGGCGTTGCACCGCGGCGACGACCGACGAGAGGCGGAGGCCGAGGCTCACGACGCGACGCACCCGTCGTACTGCATCGGGGCTCCTATCTCTCCACCGCTGCGACGCCGGCGATGTGGCGGCGCGCGAGCTTCTGATACTCCTCGGGGTTGGTGTCGACCCAGTGCTGCGCACCCGGCGACAGCGGACCGGCCGACGTGCCAGGCGCTCCGCGAAACAACGTGCCGGGCTCGACCACCGCGTTCGGGGGCACCAATGCTCCCGCAGCCACCATCGCGCGATCACCGATGCGGGCGCCGTCCTGGATCACCGCGCCGTTGCCGATCAGTGCCTCGGTCCCGACGATCGCGCCATGCACGACGCATTGATGGGCGACCGTCGCGCCCGCGCCGATCTCGACCAGCCCGGCGCCGTGCACGACCGCGCCGTCCTGGATGTTGGCGCCGGCCCTGACGACGATCGGGCCGAAGTCCGCACGCAGCACCGCGCCGTACCAGACGGATGCGCCGGCCTCTACGGTCACCTCACCGACGATGGTCGCCGTCGACGCGATGAACGCGTCCGGATGGACCTGCGGGACGTGACCTTCGAAGGAGAACAGCGGCATCGCCGCAGCGTATCGACGCGGCGTCGCGGTTCTAGCGAGACGTGATCTCGGCGTACCGCGCATGCAGGCGGTCGCGCACCTGCTCGGGGGTGAACGCGCGGCGCTGCCGCTCCCGGCGCGCAATCACGACGCCCGTCGCGGCGACACCCGCGAGGCCCGCGAGCCCGACGACCTTCCACCACTTCACGGCCCGAACATACCGAGCGGCACCTTATGGTTTGTGAACCGTTGGCCGTACCAGGGACCGGCTAGCGGTTCACAAACCGTCGTTGCGCCGCATGTCGTCGGTCAGACTGAGCGGGTGAGCTCCCCGACGCTGTCGCTCGATGCCGCCGTCGAGCTGACGCGGACCGGCGACCTGTGGCTGTTCCGCGGTCACAGCGCCGCCGACCGGGCCATCCGCACGTTCACGAACGCGCCCGTCAACCACGTCGGCATGGCGGTCGTGCTCGACGACCTGCCGCCCCTGATGTGGCACGCCGAGCTCGGCAAGTCGCTGATCGACTTGTGGACCGGCACCTACCAGCGCGGTGTGCAGCTGCACGACCTCCGTGACTCCGCGCTCGTGTGGGCCAACCGCTACGGCCAGCAGGGTTGGCTGCGACAGCTCGACGGCGAGATCACGCGTACGGCGGAGGATGCGCTTCTGAAGGCGATCGCGCGGCTCGACGGCACACCCTTCCCGACGACGCGCGCGCTGGCGGCGGGCTGGCTCGGCGGGCGGTTGCCCCGCCGTCCGGCACCCGGCGAGGACAAGCGCGAGGCGGCGTACTGCGCGGAGGTCGTCGCCCTCACCTACCAGGACATGGGTGTGCTGCCGAAGCGGCGACCGGCGAGCTGGTATGACCCCGGACGGTTCTGGAGCGGCGACGAGCTCGAGCTGGCCGCGGGCTTCCGGCTCGCCGAGGAGATCCCGATCGACATCCCGGACGAGGAGCCGACGAATGCCCGACAACCTCGTTGAGCTGCAGCAGCTGCAGTCGGCCTACGCCGACGTCGTCAGCCGTCGCGCCTGGTCCGAGCTCGAGCGGCTGTTCCTGCCCGACATCACCGTCGAGGTCGACACCGTCAGCTCTCCGGCGCGGACCTTGACCGGCCCGGCCGACTTCATCGCCTTCGTGAGCACGGCCTGCGAGCGCTTCGACCACTTCCAGTTCGTGACCCTCAACTCGGTGCTGAACGTCGCCGCAGACTCTGCCAACGGCGTCATGAGCGACGAGGCGACCGGCCGGATCTTCATGTGCGAGATCCGCCACCACAAGGAAGAACAAGAGTGGAGTACGGCGTACGGGCTGTACGCCGACCGCTACCGGAAGGTCGACGGCGCCTGGTGGTTCGCCGAGCGTCGCTACCGCTCGCTCGCTCGCACCGGCCCGAACGCCGGCATCTTCGGCGTGCCCGCCGATCTTCCGCAGATCGGCCGCTAGACGCTACGCAGGCGCCATGGCAGCCGCGGCCGCTGCGATCTCCGCCTCCGGGTTGCGCGGCGTCGCCAGCACATCCTCGAAGAGCGCCAAGACCGCTACGGCACCGATCGCGAGCAGCACCACCGACACGTGGTAGGCGAGCACGAAGCCATGCGTGAACGCAACCGGCGGGATGACGCCGTGGCGAAGCTGTCCTTCCGCATGGCGAATCGCGAGCGTGACCAGACATGAAAGCCCGATCGCCCCGCCGATCTGCTGCATTGCGCTCTGCACACCCGATGCCAGCGACGAGTCTTGCCCGGTCACCTCGTGGAGCGCTGCGTTGCCGATCGTCGGGAAGCTGATCCCCGAACCGAAGCCGAGGATCATCATCCCGGGCACGATCCCCGACCAGTAGTGCGACGTGATCGCGAGCCGGGACGTGAAGAACATCCCGAGCGCGCACAGGAAGAAGCCCATTGTCAGCAGCGGCTTCACGCCGAGCTTCGGCATCAGTGCCGTGCCGATCCCGATGCCCATGCCGATCGTGATGCCGAACGGCAGGTACGACACCCCGCCCCTGACCGGTGACCAGTGCAAGGCCTGCTGCTCGAACAGCGTCAGCATGAAGAAGTAGGAGAAGAAGGCCGACGAGAAGAACAGCGTGACCAGGTTCGTCGCCACCCGCGTGCGGTTGCGGAAGAAGTCCAGCGGGATCAACGGCGACTTCGAGTTCGCCTCGATGTAGCCGGTGAGACCCAGCAGCGCGATCCCGCCGAGCAGCGGCAGCAACACCTCCCAGCTACCCCACGGGTGCTTCGCGGCGTTGAGCAAGCCATCGACAACGGCGATCAAACCGCCGGTCGCGGTCGCGGCGCCGTAGTAGTCGGGCCGCTCCGAGTGCTCACGCACCATGCGGCTCTCGCTGACCAGCCTCGGGGTGAGCACCAACGCGACGATCGCGACCGGCACGTTCACGAAGAAGATCCATCGCCACGACGCGTAGCTGACCAGAACGCCCGAGATGACGGTGCCCGACGTACCGCCCAGGCCGGCGATGCCGCCCCAGATGCCGAGCGCTTTCACGCGCTCGGTGGGGTCCGGGAACAACACGGCAATCAGGCCGAGCGACGCCGGCGCCGCGAATGCCTCGCCGGCGCCCTGGATGAAACGCGAAATGACGAGCATCCCTGGGTCCTGCGCCGCGCCGCACGTCGCCGAAGCCGCGGCGAACAGCCCGACGCCGAGAAGGAACAGCTTGCGCCGGCCGACGATGTCGGCGAGCCGACCGCCCAACAGGAGCAGGCCGCCCGCCATCAGCACGTAGCCGTCGACCACCCATGCCAGTCCGGGCTTGGAGAATCCGAGGTCGGTCTGGATGTGAGGCAGCGCGACGTTGACCACGGTGATGTCGAGCACGAGCATGAACTGGATCCCGCCGAGCAGCGCGAGCGCCTTCCACCGGCGCGGATCGGGGGTGATGTCCGTCATCTTGACCTGGCCTCCAGTGCTGTCCATCACGTCTTAGACGCACTCTGGCACGCCCGTGTGACAGCCCCGCTGCGGGGATTCGGCCGTCGCGGGAATACTGACCGGCATGGAGATCGGGGCCCACATCGACGCCCTCGACCACGAGGGCGCACGGCTGGCGGCCGCGGCCGCCGCCGTGTCACTCACCGACCCGGTGCCGGGATGCCCGGACTGGGCGGTTCGCGACCTGCTGAGCCACATCGGCTACGTCCACCGGTGGGCCGCCGCGATCGTCGCCGGCCGGCTGGACGGCGCCACCGGCAGCTCCGACGAGGCGGTCGGCCCGGTGCCGGGCGATGCCGGCCTGCTGGACTGGTACGTCGAGGGGCACGGTGCGCTGGTCGAGACGTTGCGCGCCGCGCCGTTCGACCTGGAGTGCTTCACCTTTCTCCCCGCCCCCTCGCCGCTGGCCTTCTGGGCTCGTCGGCAGGCGCTGGAGACCGCCGTACACGGCGCCGACGCAGCCACTGCGGCGGGCAAGCCGATCGAGTTCGCCGACGAGCTCGCCCACGACGGCATCGAGGAGACCCTGCTCGGCTTCGGCGCCCGCCCCCGCGCGTTCGAGCCGGGGTCGATCCGGCTGCTGCCCGGGGCCGGTCCCGCCTGGCGGATCGATCTCGGGGACGAGGGCGCCAGATCGTCCCAGGACGCCGCGGAAGGCGCCGCCGACGTCACCATCTCGGGCACGCCGACCCAGGTGTACCTGTGGTTGTGGAACCGTCCGGCAACCGTCGAGATCGCCGGGGACCCGACCGTGGCGGACCGTTGGAAGCAGGTCCGCGTCCGCTGGTCGTGAGCCACGGCCAGCTCTTGGCAGTCAGGGTGCTTAGTTGCCAGTCCGAATGGGCACACCGATGACGGAGGAATGTGCGCCGACCGTCATGAAGAAAGGTGAGGCCGACCATGAAGCGAGGGACGCACGCCCATCGTCCGAGCCGGTTCGTGATGCCGCGTCGTCGAGGCGCGGTCGCCGGCCCGCTGATCATGCTGGTCGGCGCCTGGGGCGCCTTGATCCCGTTCTTCGGCCACTCGTTCGGGTTCGGCTACACACCGTCCAACACCTGGACGTGGACCACGGCCCGCGGCTATCTCGAAGTGCTTCCGGGCATCGGCGCCTTCCTTGGTGGCGCGCTCCTCACCATCAGCGCGAACCGCGCGACGGCAACGTTGGGCGGATGGGTCGCCGCAGCCAGCGGCAGCTGGTTCGTGCTGGGCACCGTCGTCAGCCCGTGGTGGAGCGGAGGCAACATCGGAACCCCGGTCGGCGGCACGAGCCAGGCGGTCTGGGAGCGGATCGGAATGTTCACCGGCGTCGGCATGGTCATCGTCTACCTCGCGGCGCTCTCACTCGGCCGGGTCAGCCTGTCCGGACCGCGCGCCGTACCGGCCACCTCACCTGAGCAGCTCGACGCACTCGAGCGCATCGAAGGCGCCCGCACGATTCCCGGTGATCGGCCGCGCACGGTCGACCTCACCGCAGCGGAGACCGACGCCGACAAGTCCGAGCGGATTCAGAGGTAACAACCAGGCATGTCTGCCTACGGCGCTGCAACCACGTCCGACGTCCCCCGCGGCGTAACGTCCGAAGACGTGGCCGACAGCGGCTGGAAGCGACCGGCCTCGTGTCGGCCGATGCAGCTTCCCCCCGAACGCGCATCCGCCGGCGAGGCGCGCCACTACGTCCGCGACTGTCTCAGCGCACTTGGCCGGCCGGACCTCATCGAGTGCGCGGTCCTCGGCGTCGACGAGCTCGTGGCGAACGTATGTGTCCATGTCGGAACCCCACTTGTCGTCGCGGTGGAGATGGCCGCCGACAGTCGCGTCGTGATCGAGGTCACCGACCTGTCCGCCACCCCACCGGTACGACGCAATGCCGGCGACTACGAGCTCGGTGGCCGCGGCCTGACACTGCTCGACGCGTGCGGCCACTGGGGCGTCTCCCCGGCGAGCACGTCCGGCAGCGGCAAGACGGTCTGGTTCGAGCCGTTCAGCAGCCTGGCGAGTTGACCGCCGCTTTAGCCTGACGGCATGAGCAAGCCCTTCGCTCGCGCCGTCGTGGTCGCCTCCGCCCTCCTTCTGGGTGCAGCTCCCGTGGTTGCTCCCGCCGCGGCGGCGCGCGCCTCACAGGTTCGCACCTTCGGCTACTCCGACTCCGGGCGCACGGTCCACGTGTCGAAAGGCGCGACGTTCAAGGTCCGGCTCAAGGGCTGCGGGGACTGCGGCGACTACTGGTCGTTCTCCCACCGCCCTGACAAGGCCGTGGTCAAGGTGGTCAGCCGACGGGTGGTCGCGGCGGCCAAGCCGCCGGCGGTCGGCGGCTACGACCACACGATCTGGACGATGAAAGCGGTCGGACGCGGGACTACCACGATGCGCATGGCCGAGCACAGCGCATCGCAGCACGGCAAGGTCATCAAGCGGTTCTCGCTGACCGTCAAGGTGAGCTGACGGGGCTGCCCCGGGCGGAACGATACGAAGGCGGATGCGCAACCCCCTCCGGCCGCGCATCCGCCCGCTGCAGAACAGATCGGCGCGCCGGCAGCCGATCTGAAGCCGGTCGCGGGAGCACCCGCGCACCGTTCGACATCGGTGGTTCATGACGATCGGGGTGATCGGCGAGTCACTCGTCGATGTCGTCACCGATGCGCGCGGCGTCACCATCGAGCGGCCGGGCGGGGGACCGTTCAACGTCGCGGTCGGTCTTGCCCGCCTCGACATCGCCACGCACCTGTTCACAGCAGTCGGGGTCGACGCGCGCGGAGAGGCGCTGGCGTCGGCGCTGCAGGCCGAGGCTGTGACCGTCACCCGCGGCGCATCGACGGCCGCGACCGCGATCGCTACGGCGACGGTCGACGCCACCGGCCGCGCGTCGTACTCGTTCGAGCTGACATGGGACCCGCGCTTCGGTGACGACTGGCCGGAGCTCGACGCATTGCACTTCGGCTCGCTCGGTTCCTTAGTGGAGCCGGGAGCTTCGGCGGTGGCGGCAGTCGTCGAGCGCTACCGCGGAAGCGCGCTGATCAGCTACGACCCCAACTGGCGCCACGGCATCGTCACGGCGGACCCGCGCCGACACGTCGAGACGAACGCGGCGCGCGCGGACGTCGTGAAGCTCAGCGCGGACGACGCCGCCGCGATCTACCCCGGTGTTGCGCTCGAAGACGTCGCGACGGCGCTGCTCGACGTCGGGCCCGCGCTCGTGGTGATCACGCGCGGCGCGGACGGTGCCTCGGCATGGACGCGGAAGACCGTCAAGCACTGCGAGGCCGCCCCGGCCGACGTCGTCGACACGGTAGGTGCCGGCGACGCATTCATGGCCACCATCCTGTCCGAGCTGGGAGGCATGACCCGCGACAAGGTCGCCGCGCTCAACAGACGCGAGCTCGAGCTGGTGCTGGAGTTCGCGTCGTTCGTCGCCGCCAAATGCTGCGGCCGGGCCGGCGCAGATCCGCCTCGACTCGCTGAGCTCTTCTGAAGAGCGGCGAATCATCGGCGCGCCGATCGCCTAAGGCTCGAGGACGACCTTTCCCGTCGCCCGCCGGCTGTCCAGCATCACCAGCGCCTCACCGGCGCGTTCCAGCGGGAAGCGCGCGCCAACCGGCGGGTCGATGTGGCCGGCGGCCGCGAGCTTCGCGATCTCCGCCGCGACTTCTGCGCCGTACGCAAGACCGGAGGACAGCAAGTACTCGCCCCAGCCCGCGCCGACGACCTCGGTGTTGCGCAGCAGCAGCCGGTTCACCTTCACCTCGGGGATCGCGCCGCCGGTGAAGCCGACGACGACGAGGCGGCCGGCCCGGTTGAGCGAGCGCAGGCTGTCGGTGAAGCGGTCACCGCCGACCGGATCCACGACGATGTCGACGCCGTTGCCGCCGGTGAGCGCGAGCACGTCGTCCTTCCACGCGCCGTCGGAGCGGACGACGTGGTCGGCGCCCGCGTCTTCGGCGACCGCGGCCTTGTCGTCACTCGACACGACGGCGATGACCTTGGCGCCGAGGCCGCGCGCGACCTGGATCGTCGCCGTACCGACGCCGCCGGCGGCGCCGTGGATGAGCACCGTCTCACCGGCTTTGAGTCTTCCGCGCGTGACGAGGGCGAAGTACGCCGTGTGGAAGTTGAGGATCAGCGCGGCGCCCTGCGCGAAGTCGAGGCCGTCGGGCAGCCGGAAGGTCATGGCCAGCGGTGCTGCCGCGACCTCGGCGAAGCCGCCCTGCAGGCAGAAGGCGACGACCTTGTCGCCGGGCCCGAAACCTGAGCCAGCCGGCGCCGTACGGACAACGCCGCACACCTCGCTACCAGGGACGAACGGCAGCTCGGGCTTGTACTGGTACTCGCCGCGGGTCTGCAGCAGCTCCGGGAAGGAGACGCCGGCCGCCTTCACGTCGACGACGACGACGCCGTCGGCCGCGGCCGGTTCAGGAACGTCGGCGATACGCGTCCCGGTCTCGGGTCCGGTCAGCTGGAAGATCTCGACTGCGCGCACGCCGCGGACGCTACTAAACCGCGTTCATTGCCGGCTGAGGACCCTCTAGCGTTCTCAGCCGGCAATCGCGCCACGCCGATGACTAGGTCTTTGTGTCCGTGGCAAGTGTCCGGATTCCCCCGGGTTTGGCACGGGATGGTGTCGCCCGCTTGGTTGATCAACAACTAGGGACCGGCGGGCCGAGACATAACAGGCAAGCGTTCTCAACGTTTTTCAGCTACTTCAAATGCTGACAACCAATCGGCGGACATCATGAGCCAGCGGCTATCAGGAGCTCGAGCGCAGGGCGCGGCTGCCTGGAATCGGCGCCGCGGCGTGGTGTGGAACCTGGTGTTCGTCCTCCTTGCGACCACCGCCCTCCTGACCACTGCGGCGACCGCCAAGGCCGCGCCGACACCGAGGGTCAAAGGCTTGCTGTCAGCCGTGCCGAACCACATCACCGCGAAGCTGCGCGACCCGCGTCGCAACGTCGCGGCGTCGCCCGACTACATCGACCAGTGCGCCACCGCCGGCCCTAACGACAAGCAGTGCGTCAAGCAGTCGTTGCAGGCGATCAACAACGCTCGAGCTGCCGAAGGCGTTCGCCCGATGGTGCTGCCGCGCAACTACGCGAAGCTGTCGATCGTTCGCCAGACCTACGTCGTCACCAACCTCGAGCGCGTCGACCGTGGCCTTCGTCCGATCAAGGGCCTGACCGCGCGGCTCAACACCACCGCCCACAACGCCGCGGCCGCGGAACGGGACCCGACGCTGCTCGGCGCGGTGATGTCGCTGCTCGGGATTCGCGAGTACGCCTCGATCTGGGCGGGCGACTTCGGGCCCCTGGCCAGCGACTACGACTGGATGTACAACGACGGTTACTCCTCGGCCGGGAGCATCAACCTGGACTGCCAGGCGCCCGGCTCGGGCGGCTGCTGGGGCCACCGCCACTGCATCCTGGAGAAGTTCGCGGGCCTGCACACCCTGCTGGCAGGCGTCGGCACCACGAACGCCGCGGGATCCTCCATCGCCGAGATCTTCGTCGGCAGCACGCACAGCTCGTTCAGCTACGTCTACACGTGGGCCAGGGCGCTCGCCCACGGGGCGGACGGACACCAAACGGCTGCGTAACCGGCAATGGCCTTCGGCCGTTATAGAGATGTCTGCCACATCGGCGCGGACCGCTGCCGCGCCGGTGTGGCAGATCCTTGTGCGGGGGTCATAAGCCCTCCGACGTACTACTCATCAGTAATAAGGCCGCGGCCACAATCGGTCCCTATGCTCGGCGAATGGATGCGCGGACGCTCGCCGGGATCTCCATCCTGGAAGCCGACCGCAACGGCCGTCGCTACGCCTACCCGCTGGACTACCCGGACCTGGCGCGCATCGAAGCCTCGATCGAGCTCTCCGCCCAGCACGACGACGGCGACGTCGAAGGCCTGAAGGTCGAGCCTGAGCTGTACGCCGCGCAGGACGCCTACTTCTCGACCGGTACGGCGAAGTCCGCGGACTTCGTTCAGGGCATGGCCGGCATCATCGACCCGCGCTTCGACCAGCTGCTCGACAGTGTGCTCGCCGACCCGGCGACGGTCGAGTCCTTCCACCGGCTCGGCGCACACCTTCAGTCGGGCGGCAACGTCATCAACGCGGTGCCGCACGGGCCGTTGCTCGACATCGGGCTGCTGCACGCGACGGCGTACATCGCGCTGACCCGGCTCGGCTACGCCCCCAAGATGGGCATCGTGATCAGCCACGGCATCAGCGGCCGCGGCAAGCGGTTCGGCGAGGAGCTCGTGTGCCTCGCGGACGCGCTCGACTGGGCGTGCGACAAGGTCTGGTACGTCACACCGCGCACCGCGAACGTCCGCGAGTCGACGTACGTCGAACTCGTGCCGGGTGAGCGGATCACGCAGCACAACGCGATCGTGCGCACCGACATCGCCAACACCCTCGACCTCGGTGGCTACGTCATCACCGCCGCGCCGAGCGCGACGAGCAATCGCATCGGGCGGGACGGCGTGCACCGGATCGAGCCGCCGACGCTCGGCACGCTGCGCCTGATGTCGCATCCGAAGACGTGGATCGCGATCGCGGCCGGGCGCGTGCTCGGTGCGCCGGCGCCGAGCTACTCGATCGTGCCGGAGTTCCCGATCCTCGCCGGCAGCGGCGCTCAGCTGACCGCGCAGGGCGTGACGCTCATCAACCGGCTCGCCCAAGAGATGAACAAGGTCGACGCGCCCACGAGATACGAAGTGCGCGCCTAGTCGCCACTCGCTAGGCCGGCGATTGCGTGAACCGCCTGCACGATTCGCTCGGCTCCGCGCTCGCCGAACATCAGCGTGTAATGGTTGGTGTCGTCCACCGTTTCTACCGTGAGCTGCGGCAGCCGCTCGAGCCACGAGTCGACGAGCGGCTCCGGCAGCAACGGTGTCGGCTCGTTGAGCAAGCCTCGCGTCGCCCGGATCAGGTGCAGCGGGCAGGTCAGCGACGCCAGTGAGTCCGCGATCACCTCGGGGTAGGTGAGCTGGTCGGCGAAGTCGCCCTCGACGGCCTCCTTGGACACGCGCGATCGCAGATGCGGCTCTTCGCCGGTCAGGTCATAACGCAGATAGTCCTCGACGTCGGCGTTCCAGCCCTCGCTGACCGCGGGGTGCGGGCGCCAGTAGTCGAGGTAGTCCTCGACCGACCGGAACGTCTTCGACAACCGCTCGATCGCCGGGCCGAGCACCAACGGCAGGATCGTCTCGGGCGGCACTCCGGGCGGCAGCGGCAGCGGGATCCCGCCGTCGACGAGCACGACCGACTTCACGAGCTCGGGATACTTCGCGGCGAACACGATGCTGACGTAACCGCCCATCGACTCGCCGACGACGATCACCGGGTCCAGCCCGAGCGCCCGCACGACGGCGGCGCAGTCGTCTGCATGCACGCCCATCCCGTACGGCGGGGGCAGCTGCCCGCTCGCGCCACGACCACGCAAGTCGGGCGCAGCGATCAGGGTCTCGGAGACGAGTCCACGCGCGACCGGCTGCAACGACATCGCCGACGCGGTCACGCCGTGCAGGCCGAGCACCGGCGGCAGCGTCGGCTCACCCTCCGGTCGATGAACGAGCACGCGCAGCAGGCCGCCGGCCACCTCCACGTCCACCGGCTCGGGCTTGGTCACCGCGATCTCCTCGTCATTTCGCGACCAGCTGCTGCTTCGTTACCAACTTCAGGGCCAGCTCGGCGTACACATCCGCGACCTCGTCAGCGGTGTGCTCGCCGCCCGGCTCCCACCATTCCGCGACCCGGATGCCCATGGCACCGATAGCGGCTGCGACGAGGAAGGAGTCGGCGATGGTGAACGCACCCACTCGCTCGCCCCGGGAGAGGATTCCCTGCAGCAGGCGCACCGAGGACTCGCGAACGCCCCGAACCTCCTGTTCGTGCTCCGGCGACAGCGCCGCGAGCTCGCGGTTGCAGACTCGCGCGAGCATCCGGTACGTCGCATGCATGTGCACGTGCGCGCGCACGTATGCGCGCAGCTGGTCGGCGGGCTCGGGCCCTGCCGCGAGGACCGCGGCATCGGCCGTGTCGCGCTGCGTGGTGTGGCCCAGCATCGAGATCCCGAAGAGCAGCTCTTCCTTCGAGCGCACGTGCGCGTAGATCGAGCTCGGCTGGATCCCGGCTGCCTTCGCGAGATCGCGGATCGAGACACCGTGGTAGCCGCGCTCACCGAAGCACTCCAGCGCGACTTCCTGCAGCCGGCGCAGCGTGCCGTCGCTGGTCGCGCTCGGCGGAAGCAGCTCGGCGCCTGCCTCGAGCGGGTCCGCGTCCGACACTCCGCACCCTTCATCCGAACGATCGTTCGGGCGAAGTGTGGCCATCAGCCAGCAAGCCGTCAAGTCCAGTACGGGTGAATCCGCTTGATTTCCAGCATGTCTCTTGACATCGCCCCGCCGGGAGGCCAATCTTCGCCCGAACGAGCGTTCGGCTTTCGGAGGAGACGGGTGCCAGGTCGGCGAATGGCGCTGCGCGCGCTCGCGGTGGCGGGAGTCCTCGGCGGGGCCGCGCTTGCGACGCCTGCCGCTGCCGTCCAGGTCGGCAGCTCCGTCCCGCTGCATCCGGCGGTCGCCGCACACGTCAAACACGTGACGAAGACGGCGCACGTGACGGTGGACCGCGCGGGATATGTGGCCGCCTCCCCCGTCGACCCCTACCAGGGGGACCGCAACGCGATCCATGTCTCGATGGCCGCTGGCCAGGAGCTCTCCCGCGGCTACCTCCGGGTCGACACCCGTCACGTCCCGGCCCACGCAAAGCTGTCGACGCTCCGGCTGACGGCGCCCGTGGTCGTCGGTTCAGCGATCGGCGGCGCCGACCTCACCGTCGCCGCACCGATCGTCGAGGCGTGCGTGACGACTGCGGTCGTGCCGGCGACGCTGACCGCCGCGAACGCGCCGGCGTACGACTGCGCGAAGGGCAGCTCGGTCGGCAAGCCGACCGACGGCGGTGCCGAGTGGACCTTCCCGCTGAAGGCGCTCGTCGGCTACTGGGCGAAGCACGCGGACACCGGCCTCGCACTCGTCCCGATCGCCTCGACTCCGGTCGCGACGTGGAGCGCGGCGTTCGGAATCCACGACATGGTCGCGAGCGTCGACCGCGTCCTTACCGTGACGGTGTCGACGCCCGCCCAGCGGCCGCGGCACGTCGGGGCGGCGGCGGCGCCGGTAACCGCACCGCCCGCCGCGCCATCGGGCAGCCTCGCGACGACGAGGACGGTCACCGCGATGCCGCCGTCCTATGCGCCGGTCGTCAGTGCGCCACTGACGCGGCTCGCGGCAAGCTCGAGCGACGACCACGACGTGCTCAACGCGTGGCCGTTCATCCTCGCGCTTTGCATCCTGATCGGCCTGGGCTCGATCGCGATCGCGCACCGCGCGCTGATCGCCGACGAGCTGAAGCGCGACGTCCCGCCGATCATCGCGGCGATCCGCACGCATCCGAGGGCGTACGGCGTGGCCGCCGCGGCCATCGCATGGGGACTGGTGTTCACCGGCTACGCAGTCGTCAACAACAACACGGCATCGATGCCGACGTCCTACGACGGCGCCCTTCCCGGCCTTGCACCGAGCAGTGGCTCGTCGACCGCCCCGTCGATCCCGGGCGGCGCCACCCAGCCCAGCTCGAGCCACTCCAGCGGAAGCGCGACCGCGTCCCCGCCGCCAGGAGCCGTCGGGCCGACCCAGCCCGGCGGCAGTCCGACCACGAATCCGACGACGACGGAGTTCACCGGCAAGGGTCACTGGGAGACGATCTCCGGCACCCGCGTCTTCTTCCCGGTGCACGGTGTACCGACCGCCGACCTCTACCACGGCAGCACCGACCGGATCGGGATCACGAGCAGGGGCATCACCCTGTGCGCGCACGCGGCATTGACGTACGGGTCGGCGTTCGACATCGGGGCGAAGGACCTCAACGTCTACTGGGAGTGGCTCAACGCCCACGGCGGCCTCTACGGCCGCAAGGTCTCGATGAGCTACAACAACGACAACTACGACCCGGCCACCGCGGTTCAGGCCGCGCAGAAGTGCAAGGACTCCAACCCGTTCTTCCTGATCGGTGGCATCGGGTTCGACCAGATCCCCGCCGTACGGCAGTGGGCCGAGCAGAACAAGATGCTGTACCTCTACCACGACGCGACGGTCAACGGGTCGAAGGGCCTGCAGTACAGCTTCACGGCGCTGCCGAGCGTCGAGCAGCTCGGCAACATGTTCGCGCAGCTGTATCTGCGGCAGTTCCACGGCAAGAAGATCGGCATCCTGTACCGCCAGAGCCCCAACTGGCAGCCCGGCAGCGATGCGTTCATCCGCGCGGTGAAGGCCGGCGGCGGTCAGATCGTCGGGTCGTTGCCGGTGCAGAACAACCAGGCCAACTATGTCAACGATCTTGTGCAGCTGAAGTCCAAGGGCGCGCAGGTGGTCTTCGCCTGGGAGAACGCGCTCGCCACGACCGAGATGATCAAGCAGGCGCAGTCGCTCGCCTGGCACCCCGCGTGGATGGTGTTCCCGTTCAACCTCGAGACCGACACGCTCGGCAAGGCGTCGTTCTCCCAGCCGCTGTGGGGAGTCGCGTCATGGGACGCCTACGACCCGTTCGACCACGGCGGCACGTTCAAGCCGTACGCCGCGCAGATGGCCGAGTTCGAGCGGCAGTACAAGCAGTACGACCCGAACGCGCACCTGTCCGGTGACGGTGGCGACCTGCTCTACCTCAACTGGGAGGGGCAGGCGTTCATCTCCTACCTGCTGCAGAAGTGCGGGCCCGACTGCACCCGCAACCGGCTCGCCGGGCTGCTTCTCGCGGGGTTCTCCTACAAGACACCGCCCGCGTGCCCGATCGACTTCGGGGTCGGCGACCACCACCACGGCGGCCAGACGATGAACATCTTCAAGGTGATCCGCGACCCGAAGAACCGGCCCAACTGGGCGCCGGTCAAGCGCTGCATCACCTCGTACTAGGTGACCTGACGTGCAGACGATCGTCGTCGGGCTGATCGCTGGGACCATCTACGCGCTGCTCGCCGCAGGCATCACGCTGGTCTACAAGGCGACCCGGGCGGTGAACTTCGCGCAAGCCGAGGTCGGCACGCTCGCGATCTACGCGACCTGGTGGGTGAGCGGCAAGCACGGCCAACCATGGTGGGTCGGTGCACTCGCCGCGCTCGGACTCGGGATCGCGATCGCGCTGCTGTTCGATCGACTCGTGATGCGCAAGCTCGTCACGTCGTCACAGATCACGAAGACGGTCGCAACAATCGGCCTGCTCGGACTGCTCACCGGACTCGAGGCACGCTGGTTCGCCGGCTCCGCAAAGATCTTCCCGCCTCCACTCACCCATGGCGGTATCACCGTCGCCGGCGTACCGATCAGTCCGACGCAGGAGCTCGCGGTCGTCGTCGTCGCCGTCGTCGCCTTCGCGCTGGCGTTGTTCCTGCGACGCTCCCGCTTCGGGCTTGCGATCCTCGCCTCCGCCGACGACCCGGTCGCCGCGCAGCTGATGGGCGTGCCGCGCGCGCGGGTGAGCGCGGTGACATGGGCGATCGCCGGTGCGCTGTCGGTCATCGCCTGCCTGCTCATCGAGCCCACCGTCGGCGTCCTCTCGCCGGGCTTCGCCTCGACGCTGTTCATCTACGGTCTGACCGCGGCGCTGCTCGGTGGGCTGACCAGCCTGCCCGGTGCGTTCGCCGGCGGGCTCGTCGTCGGCGTCGCGCAGGCGGAGGTGCAGACCCACCTGCTCTACCCGCAGGTGCCGGGACCCGAGAACCTCGCGATGCTCGTGATCGTCCTGGTCGTGCTGCTGCTCCGGCCGCAAGGCCTGCTCGGAGCGCGGGAATGAGCGGCTCGGTCGCGCCGCCGCGGTCGTTCCGCAAGGCGAACATCGGCGTACTGCTGCTGCTGTCCGTCGCGTTGCCGCTCGCCACCGCGACGGCAATGCCGAAGCTGATCTCCTCCGCGAACTGGATGCTCGGCGCCGAGGCGATCGCCACCGCTGTCGCCGCGGTGAGCATCAACCTGCTGCTCGGATACGCCGGCCAGCTCTCACTCGGTCACGCCGGCCTGCTCGGCGCGGGCGCGTTCGCAAGCGGTGTCATCACGTCGCGAAACGGGCTGCCGTTCTGGGTCGGGATGCCGACCGCGCTCGTCGTCGGCGTACTCGTCGCGCTCGTCATCGGGCTGCCGGCACTGCGCCTGCGCGGGCTCTATCTCGGGATCGTCACCTTGGTGTTCGGCATCGCGATGGAGTACTCCGTGCTGCCCGGCACCTGGCTGTCCGGGGGCGGCGGCTCCTCAGGCTTCCCGTTGCCCAAGCGGGTGTGGGGCTCGCACCTGCTCACGGACACGCAGCTCGACTCCGGCATCTACCTCGCGATCTGTCTCGTGCTGCTCGTGTTGGTGTGCGTCGTCGACGACAACGTCGTGCGCACCCGCCTCGGCCGCGCCATGCGCGCGCTCAAGGAGAACGAAGCCGTCGCGGCCGCCCACGGCGTCAACGTGACGCGTTACAAGCTGCTCGCGTTCGTCGTGTCCGGCGGGATGGCGGGGCTGTCGGGCGCGATG
Organism: Frankiaceae bacterium; assembly: GCA_025929365.1. Classification (GTDB taxonomy): domain Bacteria; phylum Actinomycetota; class Actinomycetes; order JAFAQI01; family JAFAQI01; genus DASZTV01. The sequence continues at coordinate 1,423 of JAICMG010000047.1, read as the reverse complement.
GCCGGCCATGCGTCGTACTCAGTGAGCAGCGAGTCCTACACGTTGCTGCTCTCGCTGCAGCTGCTGACGATCGCGGTGGTCGGCGGGCTCGGGCACCGGCGCGCGGTGGTGGTGACGGCGCTCGCCTTCCAATTGCTGCCGGACGCGATCGGGGCGGTGCAGGGCTACCAGTACGCGATCGGGGCGGCGCTGCTCCTCATCACGGTCACGCGCAACCCGAACGGGCTCGGCGAGCTGCCCACGCTGATCCGCGAGGACCTGGCACGGCGGCGTGCCGAGCGTGCCGGCGCCGTCGACGACGACGACGAGCCCGCGCTGCCGCAGTTCGGGATGCCGTCGGTCGCGCCCCGCGCGCAAATGTATGGAGTGTTGCGTGAGCCGTCGGCGCGGGCGAACCTGCTGGAGGTCTCCGACGTCACGGTCCGTTTCGGCGGGCTGACCGCGGTCGACCACGCCGGCCTCGTCGTACCGCGCGGGAAGATCGTCGGCCTGATCGGTCCGAACGGCGCCGGCAAGTCGACCCTGTTCAACGCGGTGTCCGGGCTTGTCCGGTGCGAGTCGGGCGTGGTCACGTACGACGGGCAGGAGATCCAGGACCTGCGCGCGGACCAGCGCGCGCGGCTCGGGATCGCGCGCGGCTTCCAGCACGTCGGGCTGGCGCTCGACCTGTCGGTGTTCGACAACCTGCTGCTCGCCCAGCACCAGCTCGCGTCCTACGGCGACGGCGCGGCGCTCGTGATGATGCCGTCGGTCCGCCGCCATGAGTCGGAGCTCCGGGCCCGCGCCACGTCGGCGGTGGCGTCACTCGGCCTCGCCGATCACGCCGACAAGCCGCTGCGCAACCTGTCCGGTGGTCAGCAGCGGCTGGTCGAGATGGCCTCGCTGCTGCTGACCGGGCCGGAGCTCGTGATGCTCGACGAACCGTCGGCGGGCATGTCGCCGGGGGCCGCGGAGCGCCTGGCGGACCGGCTGCGCGACCTGCGCGACTCGCTGGGCCGGACCGTGCTGATCATCGAGCACAACGTGCCGCTGGTCTTCGACTGCTGCGACCTCGTCTACGTGCTCGACGCCGGTGCGGTCGTCGCGTCGGGGACACCGGCGCAGGTCGCGTCGGACGCGCGCGTGGTCGACGCCTACTTCGGCGCCCAAGCCAACTTGTCAGAACCTCGTCCGGCTATGACCGGACCACGTTCTGACAACTCCGGGGTGACGACGTGAGTACCGAGCTCGCGGCGCGAAATGTCGTCGCGGGGTTCGGGGCGCAGACGGTGCTGCACGGCGTCGACCTGTCGGCGCCCGCGGGATCGGTGACCGGCGTCTTCGGGTTGAACGGCGCCGGCAAGTCGGTGCTGCTGAAGACGATCGCCGGCGTCGTACCCCTGCGCAGCGGGTCGGTCTCGATGGGCGAGCTCAATGTCTCGCG
>JAICMG010000126.1 GCA_025929365.1 Frankiaceae bacterium | reverse complement strand
GGCGTCGCGGTTCACCGCGTGCCCTGGGGAAACATGTACGAGTTCTCGTGCATGGTCACCCTCGTCGCAGTGACGGTGTACCTGTTCCTGCTGACTCAGCCGCGGATCCGCGCGCTCGTCACCGGCAAGCAGCGCACGACCGAGTCGGTGCGCTGCCTCGGCGCCTTCGTGATGGCCCCGATCATCCTGTACCTCGGTCTGGCCGGAACCGTGCTGTACGCCGCACCCGGCCCGCTCGTCCCGGCGCTCAACTCGTACTGGATCAAGATCCACGTCGTGGCGGCGATCACCGCCACTGGCGCGTTCCTCGTCTCCGGCGTGATCACGATGCTCTATCTGCTGAAGGACCGATACGAGCGCGGCCGGCCGCCGCTGCACGTGTCGGCGATGGCCTGGCTGCGGTCGCCGATGCGCCCGGCCCGGGTCAGCCTCGGTCCGGGTACGGCGGCGGCGATCGAGATGGGCGCTGCGCGGGGCGGCCTCATGCGTGCGCTGCCGAGCGCTGCGTCGCTCGACCGGCTCTCCTACCGGGTGATCACGTTCGCGTTCCCGGTGTGGACGTTCGCCATCATCGCCGGCGCGATCTGGGCCGAGCAGGCCTGGAGCCGCTATTGGGGGTGGGACCCCAAGGAGACGTGGTCGTTCATCACCTGGCTGGGCTACGCGGCGTACCTGCATGCGCGGGCAACGGCCGGGTGGCGGGGTCGCAAGGCGGCGACACTGTCACTGATCGCGTTCGGCGCCCTGATGGTCGACTACTACGTCGTCAACACCGTGATCACCGGCCTGCACAGCTACGCGGGGATCAGCTAGCCGCTGCGTGTGGGGCGTGAGAGCCTGGCACCGATCCCGCATGTCACATCGGTGTTGTGAATCACCGTCTGCATGTGACATGCGGGTTGTAAGTCACAACACGTATGTGACATGCGATCCAGGGGACCTGGCCTAGGCCGTGGTGGCGGGCTGGTCCTCGCCCGCGGCTCGCTGCGCCGGTGCTGCGGCACCCTTTGCGCCATCCTGGCGGAGCAGGTCGCGGATCTCGGACTCCCGGAAGCGGCGATGGCCGCCGGGGGTACGGATGCTGTTGATCCGGCCGGCCGCGGCCCAGCGCGTCACGGTCTTCGGGTCGACGCGGAAGAGGCTGGCGACCTCGCCCGGCGTCAAAAGGCGGTCGCGAGCTTCCACTGCAGTTCCCCTCCGCGGGCCGCGACCCCCGTCAGGATTGCGGCGTGTTGGGTCCATTGTCCCATTTACTGCCGGTTCTTGTCAGCCGACCTTGATCGACACCGCCGGCGAGTCGCCCGCGCCGCCCCGCGTAACCTCGGTTTCGTGGCCGACGGCACCAACGCCCCGCAGCCGAGTGGCGCGCGTGCGGTCCTCGTCTACAACCTGATGCGGCTGGGACTCCTCGCGGCCTGTCTGGCGCTGGGCTACCTCGCAGGGCTTCGCGGTCTCTACCTCGTCGCCGCCGCCTTCCTCGTTTCCGGCGCCGTGAGCTGGTTCGCGCTCAAGAACCAGCGCATCAACATGGGCATCGCGATCGAGCGCACCGTCGAGCGAGGCCGGGCGAAGGCCACCGAGCGCACCGCGGCCGAGGACGCCTACGCCGAGTCCGTCCACGCCGACGACGCCACGTCCTAGCGCTGATGCCCCGCGCTCAGCTCGACCGGCAGCCTCGCGAGGTTGCCCGGATGTTCGATGCGGTTGCGGACACCTACGACCGGATGAATGCCGTCATGACCGGCGGTCAGGAGCGGCGCTGGCGGCGCGTCGTCGCCGAGGCACTCGAGCTGAAGGACGGCGACCTCGCGCTGGATCTTGCGGCCGGGACGGGCGCGAGCTCGGCGAGCCTCGGCGCGCGCGGCGCGAGCGTCATCGCGTGCGACTTCTCCGAGGGGATGCTCAAGGTCGGCCATGCCCGTCACCCGGCGATGCGCTTCGTCGCCGGCGACGCGCTCCAGCTGCCGTTTCGCGACGGCAGGTTCGACGCCGTCACGATCTCCTTCGGGCTGCGCAACGTCGCCGACGTCGACGCCGCGCTGCGCGAGCTCGCTCGTGTGACCGCACCCGGCGGGCGACTCGCGATCCTCGAGACGAGTGCCCCCCGGCGCCAGCCGTTGCGCGCCGGACACCACTTCTATGTACGCCGCGTCATGCCGCGCCTCGCTCGCCTCGTGGCGAGCAACAGCGAGGCCTACGACTACCTTGCGGAGTCGGTTGACGCGTGGCCCGGCCCGGCCGAGCTGGCCGACCGCATCGCGGCCGCGGGGTGGGGTTGCGTCCGTTGGCGGCAGCTGATGCTCGGCGCGGTTGCGCTCCATTGTGCCGTCGCAGTAGGGACGCCTGGTGTGACTTCGGCCGGTGCGACCACCCGAGCCGGTGAGGGCCGCTGACCGCTCGATAAGATCGCACCGAGAGCATGTGAACGCTTTCACGAGCAGCAGGAGATCGGCGTGACGCTCCCCGAGTACGACGCGGACGTCGTCGTCGTCGGCGCCGGTCCCGGCGGCTCGACCACCGCGTACTGGCTGGCCCAGGCCGGACTGTCCGTCATCGTCTGCGAGAAGTCGAAGTTCCCTCGCGAGAAGGTCTGCGGCGACGGCCTCACGCCACGCGCGGTGAAGCAGCTCGTCGCGATGGGCATCGACACCTCGCGCGAAGCGGGATGGCTGGCCAACCACGGCCTGCGGATCATGGGCGGCGGCATGCGCCTCGAGATGCCCTGGCCCGATCTCGCGGCGTACCCGTCGTACGGCCTGGTCCGGCAGCGTCAGGACTTCGACGACCTGCTGGCGCGCACCGCGCAGAAGGCGGGCGCTCAGATCCACGAGCAGACCACCGTCACCGACCCGGTCCGCGACGAGCGCACGGGTCGCGTCGAAGGGGTCGTCACCAAGGACGGCAGGACGTTTCGTGCGCCTGTGACGGTGGTCGCCGATGGCAACAGCACCCGGTTCTCCCTCGCCCTCGACCGGCAGCGCCGTGAGGACCGCCCGATGGGCGTGGCCTACCGCCGCTACTACAAGAGCCCGCGCCACGACGACGACTGGCTCGAGTCATGGCTCGAGCTGTGGGACGGCGAGCCCGGCAAGGACCGCCTGCTGCCCGGCTACGGCTGGATCTTCGGGATGGGCGACGGCACGTCCAACGTCGGGCTGGGGATCCTCAACACCTCCGACGCGTTCGGGCAGACCGACTACCGCGACATGCTCGACCGGTGGGTGGCGGCGCTTCCCGAGGAGTGGGGCTTCGTCCCCGACAACGCCACCGGCCCGATCCGCGGCGCCGCGCTGCCGATGGGCTTCAACCGCAAGCCGCACTACGCCGACGGAGCCCTGCTCGTCGGAGATGCCGGCGGCATGGTCAACCCGATGAACGGCGAGGGCATCGCCTATGCGATGGAGTCCGGCCGGCTCGCCGCCGAGATCGTCGCGCAGGCCGTCGCCGAGCCCGCGGGCCTGCGCCGCGAGCGCGTTCTGCAGGGCTACCCGAAGGTGCTCGACGAGACGTACGGCGGCTACTACACGCTCGGTCGCTGGTTCGTCACCGCCATTGGCCATCCGTCGGTGATGAAGCTCTGCACGCGCCACGGGCTGCCGCATCCGACGCTGATGAAGTTCTGCCTGAAGCTGCTCGCGAACCTCACCGAGCCGCGCGGCGGAGACGCCATGGACCGCCTCATCAACGGCCTCGCTCGCATCACCCCGGCCGCGTGAATCGGTGCCGAACGTGAGACCTAGACTCGTCGCCACTGTCTGCAGATTGGACACAGCTGGCCGATCGAGGAGAGAAGGAGCGCGATGATCCCGATTCTCATCCTCGCGATCATCGGCGGCGGGTTTGCCGTCTTCTCGATCGTGGCCGGCTCACTCGCCGGCCCCAAGCGCTTCAACAAGGCCAAGCTCGAGTCCTACGAGTGCGGCATCGAGCCGAGCCCGCAGGCGTTCCGCGGTCACCGCTTCCCGGTGAAGTACTACCTGACGGCGATGCTGTTCATCGTCTTCGACATCGAGATCATCTTCTTGTACCCGTGGGCGGTCGCCTTCAACTCGCTCGGCATGTTCGGCCTGGTCGAGATGGTGCTGTTCATCCTCGCCGTGTTCGTCGTGTACGCCTATGTGTGGCGTCGCGGCGGCCTCGAGTGGGACTGACGGGCCGGCGGTAGCCATGGGCATCGAAGAGAAGATCCCCGACGGCGTCCTGCTGACGACTGTCGCGAAGGTCCTCAACATCGCGCGGAAGAACTCCGTGTGGCCGGCGCAGTTCGGTCTCGCCTGCTGCGCCATCGAGATGATGGCGGTCGGCGGTCCGCGATTCGACATCGCACGGTTCGGCATGGAGCGCTTCTCCGCCTCGCCCCGGCAGGCCGACCTGATGATCGTGGCCGGCCGGGTGTCCCAGAAGATGGCGCCGGTCCTCCGCCAGATATACGACCAGATGTCCGAGCCCAAGTGGGTGCTCGCGATGGGCGTCTGTGCGAGCAGCGGCGGCATGTTCAACAACTACGCAATCGTGCAAGGTGTCGACCACATCGTGCCCGTCGACATGTACCTGCCCGGCTGCCCGCCGCGCCCCGAGATGCTGCTCGACGCGATCCTCAAGCTCCACGACAAGATCCGCACCGGACCCATCACCGGCAAGCTCGGGATCACCCAGATCGACGACTCGCCGTACGAGAAGCCGATCGAGCGCGACACCCGCACGTCGAAGAGCCTGCCCGTCGACGTCGAGATCGCGCCGTACGCCAATGCCGCGCCGCTTCCCGGCGAGGACCGATGACGACGGGCGATCCGGAAACCCGCCGCGACATCTTCGGGGCGAGCGGGTCCGGCGACACGTCGGGCTTCGGCGGACTCGTCGTTCGGACGCCGCAGCCGCTGTCGAGCGCCAAGCCCTACGGCGGATGGTTCGACGAGGCGACCAGCGCTCTCGCGGCGGCCTACGCCGACTTCGACGGCGCCATTGAGCGCGTCGTCGTCCACCGCGGCGAGCTGACGCTGCACGTCAAGCGCGAGGTGATCGCAGAGATCTGCAAGACGCTGCGCGACGACCCGGCACTGCGGTTCGAGATGTGTGCGGGAGTGTCCGGCGTCGACTACCTGGGCGACCCGACGGGCCGGCGGCTGCACGCGGTCTACCACCTGCTGTCGATGACCTTCCGGCGCCGGCTGCGCCTCGAGGTGTCGGTCACGGCAGAGGACCCGCACATCCCGAGCGTTACCGGCGTCTACCCGACCGCCAACTGGCACGAGCGTGAGACCTGGGACTTCTTCGGCATCGTCTTCGACGGCCACCCAGCGCTCACACGCATCGAGATGCCCGACGACTGGCCCGGTCATCCGCAGCGCAAGGACTACCCGCTCGGTGGCGTCCCTGTGGAGTACAAGGGCGCAACGGTTCCGCCTCCTGACGAGAGGAGGTCCTACGCGTAATGACAGCGGACAACGAGGCCTACACCAGTACCTACGAGTCGAGCGATCCGTACGGCGGCAACTCGCCGGAGGGCGAAGGCCGCGTGTTCACCGTCGGTGGCGGTGACTGGGACGACGTGGTCGAGGCGATCGACCCGGACACGAGCGAGCGGATCGTCGTCAACATGGGACCGCAGCACCCGTCGACGCACGGTGTGCTCCGTCTCGTGCTCGAACTCGAAGGCGAGACCGTCCAGCAGATCCGCCCGGTGATCGGCTACCTGCACACCGGCATCGAGAAGAACATGGAGTACCGCAACTGGGTCCAGGCGGTCACCTTCATCACCCGGTGCGACTACCTCGCGCCGCTGTTCAACGAGACGACCTACTGCCTCGGGGTGGAGCGGCTGCTCGACATCGAGGACCAGATTCCCGAGCGCGTGAACGTGCTGCGCGTGCTCGTCCTCGAGCTGCAGCGCATCTCCTCCCACCTCGTGTGGCTCGCGACCGGCGGCATGGAGATCGGCGCCATCACGATGATGCTGCTCGGCTTCCGTGAGCGCGAGAAGATCCTGCGCATCCTCGAGATGATCACGGGCTTGCGGATGAACCACGCGTACATCCGCCCGGGCGGCGTTGCCCAGGACATCCCGCCGGGCGCGGTCGACGCGATCCGCGAGTTCATCCCCGACATGTACGGGCGAATCAACGAGTACGAGGATCTGCTGTCGGCCAACCCGATCTGGCTGGCGCGGCTGTCAGGGGTCGGCTACCTCGACACCTCGTCGTGCATGCAGCTCGGTGTCACCGGACCGTTGCTGCGGGCATCGGGCTTCGGATGGGATCTCCGCAAGGAGATGCCGGTCATGGGTTACGAGACATATGACTTCAACGTCGTCACGGAGCAGGCCGGTGACTGCTACGCGCGCTACCTCGTGCGGATCAACGAGATGCGCGAGTCCCTGAAGATCGTCGAGCAGGCCCTGGACAGGTTGCGGCCGGGTCCGACGATGGTGGCGGACAAGAAGATCGCCTGGCCGGCGCAGCTCGCACTCGGCTCCGACGGCCTGGGCAACTCCCTCGACCACATCCGCAACATCATGGCGACGTCGATGGAGGCCCTGATCCACCACTTCAAGCTCGTCACCGAAGGCTTCCGGGTGCCGGCCGGCCAGGCATATGTGCCGCTCGAGTCGCCGCGAGGCGAGCTCGGCGCTCACGTCGTCTCCGATGGCGGCACGCGGCCCTATCGCGTCCACCTGCGCGACCCCAGCTTCGTGAACCTCCAGTCGGTACCGGCGGTGTCCGAGGGCGGCATGATCTCCGACGTCGTCGCCGCGGTTGCGAGCATCGACCCGGTCATGGGCGGAGTAGATCGCTGATGGCGTTGTCGGAGGAGACGCGCGAGCTCGCGCGTGAGGTGATCGCGCGCTACCCGAAGCCGCGGTCCGCGCTGCTGCCGTTGCTGCACCTCGTGCAGAGCGATGAGGGCTACGTCAGCCCCGACGGGATCGCGCTGTGCGCCGAGCTGTTGGGCCTGACCAAGGCGGAGATCGCCGCGGTCGCGACGTTCTACACGATGTACAAGCGCAAGCCGGTGGGTGAGTACCACGTCGGGGTGTGCACCAACACGCTCTGCGCCGTGATGGGTGGCGACGCCATCTACTCCGCGCTCAAGGAGCACACCGGCGTCACGTCGCAGAACGGCGTGACCGACGACGGCAAGGTCTCCCTCGAGCACATCGAGTGCAACGCCGCCTGCGACTTCGCTCCGGTCGTGATGGTCAACTGGGAGTTCTTCGACAACCAGACGCCGGAGTCCGCAAAGGCGATCGTCGACGACCTCCGCGCGGGCAAGCCAGTGGCGCCCACCCGCGGCGCGTCGTCCGTCTGCACCTGGAAGCAGGCCGAGCGCGTGCTCGCCGGATTCAGCGACGGTCGCGCCGACGAAGGCGTCGCCGCCGGCCCCGCAACCCTCGTCGGTCTCGAGCTCGCAAGAGAGCGGGGCGACAGCGCATGAAGCTGACCCCCGTCCTCTCCGACAACTGGGACAAGGAGCGGTCCTGGACGCTCGCCGGCTACGGCGGTGACTACGAGGTGGCCCGCAAGGCACTGACCTCGATGGAGCCTGACGCGGTCATCCAGGCGGTCAAGGACTCCGGCCTTCGCGGTCGCGGCGGCGCCGGCTTCCCGACCGGCGGCAAGTGGGGCTTCATCCCGCAGGGAGACGGCAAACCGCACTACCTCGTCGTCAATGCCGACGAGTCCGAGCCCGGGACCTGCAAGGACATCCCGCTGATGCTCGCCGACCCGCACGTGCTGATCGAGGGCGTGGTCATCACGTGCTTCGCGATTCGTGCGGACCGCGCGTTCATCTACGTGCGCGGAGAGGTGCTGCACGTCGTACGACGGCTGCAGGCCGCCGTCGCCGAGGCCTACGCAGCCGGGCTGCTCGGCTCCGACATCTTCGGCACCGGCTTCAACCTCGAGGTCGTGGTGCACGCGGGTGCCGGTGCCTACATCTGCGGCGAGGAGACGGCGCTGCTCGACTCACTCGAGGGGTACCGCGGCCAGCCGCGGCTGCGACCGCCGTTCCCGGCGGTCGAGGGTCTCTACGCCTGCCCGACGGTCATCAACAACGTCGAGTCGATCGCGAGCGTGCCGCCGATCATCGACCGCGGGGTCGAGTGGTTCCGGCAGTTCGGCTCGGAGAAGTCCCCCGGCTTCACCCTCTACTCGCTGTCCGGTCACGTGACGAACCCCGGCCAGTACGAGGCCCCCCTTGGCGTCACCTTGCGCGAGCTGCTCGAGCTCGCCGGCGGTGTCCGTGAGGGCCACGAGCTGAAGTTCTGGACGCCGGGCGGATCGTCGACACCGCTGCTGACCGCCGAGCACCTCGACGCCCCACTGGACTACGAGGGCATGACCGAGGCCGGGTCGATGCTCGGCACCAAGGCGCTGCAGATCTTCGACGACACGACGTGCGTCGTTCGCGCGGCGCTGCGGTGGACGGAGTTCTACGCCCACGAGTCATGCGGCAAGTGCACGCCGTGTCGCGAGGGCACCTACTGGATGGTGCAGATCCTCGAGCGGCTCGAGCGCGGGGACGCCGACGGCACCGACATCGACACGCTGCTCGATGCGTGCGACAACATCTTCGGCCGGGCGTT
>JAICMG010000242.1 GCA_025929365.1 Frankiaceae bacterium | reverse complement strand
TGGTCTTCATCCCGGTCGGCGTGTTCTTCATCGTCGCAGCGGTGCAGTCCGACCCCAACCACGCGAAAGGGCTCGACCAGGTCCTCGCGAAGCTGCCAGGCCACTGGTGGGGCGAGCTCCTGCTGGCCGCAGTCGTCGTCGGGCTCGTGGTGTTTGCGGTGTACTCGTTCCTCGAGGCGCGTTATCGCAAGGTGCTACGCCCGGAGTAGACGTGCCTGTTCGACTCGCGGGCAGCGGATAGCACGCATGTGACATCGGTGTCGTGGATCGCGACACGCATGTGACATACGGGTGGTGAATCACGACACGCATGTGACATAGGGGCGGCCTGTCACAACACCTATGTCACATGCGATCGAGAGCGCCGCTTAGGCGTCGCCACCCGCTCGCTTGCGGGACTCCGACGCTGCCCACGCGAAGACGCCCTTCGCCATCGTCGAGGACTCGAAGGCCGCACGCGCCGCGAACACCTCGGCCCGCACCTTGTGCACGCCCGCGTCGTCCGGCGCGGCAAGCGAGGCGACCTCGGCAAGGTGCCCGGCGAGCCGAAGCGATGCCTCATCGCCTAGCGAAGCGAGGGCGGAAGCCCGGTCCGCCAGAACGGCGGCGCCGCCGGCAAGGGCGGCAAGCTCAGCCGCAACCGCCGCGTCCGGCGCCGGCTTGAGCGACGCCGGGTTGCCGTCGTACCAGCCGCCGTAGAGCCGCCAGATGTTGCGGACGACGAACTCGGGCTCGTCGTACACCGGCCGCAGGTAAGGCTTCTCGAGCAGCTCGGCCGGCGCCTTGACCGAGTGGATGATCTCGTCGAGGCGGGCGCCGGCGTTCATCAGCGCGAGGGTCTGCTCGTGCAGGGACTCGAGCAGTGCGGCGGTGTCGAGCAACGCCGTTTTGACCCGGTCCGCTCCGACGACAGGTACGCCGTGTCCCGGCAGCAGGAACTCCGCGCCCAGTGCCGCCATCTTGCGCAGCGCGCGCGCCCACTCGATCGGGTAGCGCTGCACCTTCTGCGGGTTGCCGGCGTTGGGGGAGGCCCAGATGAACAGGTCGCCGCTGCACAGCACCTTCTTCTCCGGGATCCAGGTCCAGGTATGGTCGTCGGTCTCGCCGCGCGCGTGGTTCAGCTCGATCGTCACGCCCCCGATGACGAGCGTCATCGTGTCGCGGTAGGTCACGTCGGGGTAGCGGTAGTCCATCGGCCACTGGATCCCCGGGATCTGGAACTGGCGCTGGTTGATGACCGCGTTGTAGCCGTTGGTCAGCTTGTAGCGGTCGAAGCGCGGCGGCAGCGCCTCGTGCGCGATGACCTGCGGCGCCCGCCAGCCCTTCTGCTTCGCCTCCGCCTGGAAGACGGGTACGCCGAAGACATGGTCGACGTGACCGTGTGAGTAGACCGCCGTGTGCAGTGGCGCCGCCGACCACTCGCGGATCGAGGCGTGCACCGAGGCTGCGGTCATCTCGCTTCCGGTGTCGACCAGGAACAGGCCGTCATCCGTCGCCAGCGCCGACACGTTTGCGAACGTCGGCAGGAATGCGACGCCGTCGGTGACCTCTTCCAGCCCGCTCTGCGCGAAGAGCTGGTGGCCGCTCTCGATCGTGTCGATGCCGCGCCACAGCCGGTCCGCATAATCAAGCGTCGCCCCCATGACCAGACTCCGTTCTATGAGGCGGACGATGTCCGACGAGTGCGAGCGGCCGGCATCCACTCCGTACCGGCTGTCGCGTCGATGCGCGAGACGAGCCGGTCACCGACCGGTTCGACGAGCGAGAGGAACTCGTGAGTCAGCTCCTCGCCGAGCGAGCGCCAAGCGAGCTCGCAGAGCGAGTCGGTGCGTTCCTCGATCCGAGCGCGAAGCGCGAGGCCCGCAGGAGTTATTTCGCGACCCGCCGCAAGTCCGCGAGCCGAAAGCGAGGCGTAGGCCGCGTCCAGCGCCGCGTCATCCGAGCCACGGCTGCGAGGGATCCAGTCGGTCGGATAGTTGAGGAGCGCGTTGTGCAGCAGCCCCGCCTGTGTGGCCGAGATGTCCTCGCTCGCGAGCACCGCGAAGTGGGTGTCGCCGCGCCATTCCCGGATGCAGTTGACGGCGAGCCACGCCGACAGCAGGGGGTCCGAAGGACGCGCCTGCTG
>JAICMG010000092.1 GCA_025929365.1 Frankiaceae bacterium | reverse complement strand
TGCGAGGCCTGCGTCGACCGCTCCATGGCCGCCGTGAGGTCCTCGAGCTTGGCTTCCAGCCGCGCGCGATCGACGCGGGCGTTGTGGGCGACCAGCAATGCCGAACCGAACACCACGAACGCCAGGCCGAGCACGCCGCCACTGATCAGCCACGGCAGCTGGGCGTTGAGGTTCGGGACGCCGTTGATCTCCCCGCCGCCGCCGGCCATGCCGTTCCAGCCGATGCCGATCAGCAGGATGCCGACGCCGACGACGATCACGCCGAGCCCGCTGCCGTACGACGCCACGCGAAGCCGGCGCAGCCGGTCGAGAAATCCGCCGGACTCGTTTCCTTGCGAGATGACCGTCATGTCCTCCGCCTTCCCTGCTCCTGCATTGCTGTCGTCGCCGCCCGGCTACCCGAGGTAGCTCTCACGGAGATGGCTCGACTCCATCAAGTGACTTGCCACGCCGTCATACGTGACGACGCCCTTCTCCAGCAAGACCGCCTGGTCGGCGTACGGCAGCACGCCGATGTTCTGCTCGACGATCAGGACCGTCGTGCCGTCGCGCGTGATCTCGGCCACGATCTCGAAGACCGTCTGGGCCAGCAGCGGCGACAGGCCGAGTGAAGCTTCATCGATCAGCAGCAGCCGTGGGCTGGACATCAGTGCGCGACCGATCGCGAGCATCTGCTGCTCGCCGCCGGACAAGGTGCCGGCGAGCTGGCCGCTGCGCTCCTTGAGCCGCGGGAAGTAGTGGAAGACCCGGTCGAGGTTGCGCGAGAGATCCGATCGGCACGTCCACGAGCCGAGCTCCAGGTTGGTGCGCACCGACAGGTCCGCGAATACCCGGCGTCCCTCCGGGGACAGCGACACCCCGTGCCGTACGACCTCGTCGGCGGGCAGCCCGCTGATCGGCTCGCCGTCGAGGCGCACCTCGCCCGACCATGTGGCGAGCAGGCCGGCGATCGTGTTGACCGTGGTCGTCTTGCCGGCGCCGTTGAGGCCGAAGATCGCCGCCGTCGTGCCCGCCTCGACCGCGAAGGAGACGCCGTGCAACGCCGGCAGCGAGCCGTAGCCGGCGCGCAGGCCCTCGACCTCGAGAAGCGCGGTCACGCGGTCGACCCCAGGTACGCCGCGATGACGCCGGGATGGGCGCGGACCTCGGCCGGCACGCCGTCCGTGAGGAGCTCGCCGAAGTTCAGCACGTAGACGTGGTCGCACACGCGAGTGACGAGGGGCACGTGGTGTTCGATGACGAGCATCGTCAGGCCGAACTCCGCACGCAGCGCCAGCAGCCGGTCCGCAAGCTGCTCGGACTCGTCGGGACCCATCCCCGACGACGGCTCGTCGAGCAACAGCAGGTCAGGGTCCGTGGCCAGTGCGCACCCGAGCTCGAGCAGCTTGAGCTGCCCGTACGGCAGTGAGCTCACCAACCGGTCGCGCAACGCAGTGAGGCCGAGCAGCTCGAGCAGCGCGTCCGCACGACGGGTCAGCTCACGTTCGCGAATCGACACCATGGTCGTGCCGATCAGCCCGGCAGGCGCGGAGTAGTCGGCCTTGAGATGCTGCGCGGTCTTGAGGTTGTCGAGCACGGTCGAGGTCTTGACCATGCCCACGTTCTGGAAGGTGCGGCCGAATCCGAGCGCCACGCGCTTGTGCGCAGGCACGCTGGTCACGTCGCGGCCGCGGTAGCGGACGATGCCGCGGTCGGGCCGCTGAACGCCGGCGATGCAGTTGAAGGCGGTCGTCTTGCCGGCACCGTTCGGCCCGATCAGGCCGACGATCTCCCATTCGTTGACCTCGAGCGAGAGGTCGCGCAGCGCCTGCAGACCGCCGAAGCGGACCGAGACGCCGGATACCTCAAGAACCGGAGGCATGATCGGCCTCCTTGAACCGACCGCCGGTCAGCCACCGCACAACCGGTGCGATCTGTTGGGCGATTCCTCCGGAGTTGAACGTGAGGGTCAGCAGCAGCAACAGCGCACCGACGAACCCGGGACCGAACTGCAGGATGTTGGCAGCCGTCTGCGTCGGGAACAGCCCGGCGAACCACTTGAACGGACGCAAGGTCGGAAGCAGGCTGCCGAGGAGCGCGAAGAAGATCGACCCGACGATCACACCCGCGCGCGACCCGACGCCCCCGACCACCGTCATCAGCACGAACAGGATCGCGAGGTTGAAGCTGTAGTCGCTGCCGTTGAACTGCTGAGAGGAAAACGCCAGGGCGGCGCCGGCCAGACCTGCGAGCAGCCCCGAGAGCACGAAGGCGAACAGCTTGTAGCCGACGACGTTCACGCCCATCGAGGCCGCGACGCGCTCGTCGGCCTTGATCGCGAACATCGCCCGGCCGGCCTTCGACTTGGTCAGCCGGTAGTCGAGGTACGTCGCTGCGATGGCGAAGGCTGTGCACACGAGGAAGAACCGCGAGTTGCTGAACAGGAAGTGAGGCCTGTTGGCAGGCTCGCCTGCGCCACCGCCAGTTAGCGCGTTCACCTCGAACAGCGACTGCTGGAGGGTGACGCCGAAGACGAGCGTGACCAGCGACAGGTAAAGACCGCTGATCCGCAACGCGACGAACCCGACGACCAGAGCGCAGATCCCCCCGGCGAGCGCCCCGAACAGGAGCGCCACCACGAAGGGAGCGCTGTGCGCCGTCGAGGTGTAGGCCGCGAGCAGCGCGCCGGCGCCGACAAGACCCTGGTGACCGAGCGAGAGCTGGCCGGTGTAACCGAGGACCACGTTCAGCGACAGACCGACGACGACGTAGATCGCGGCGAGGGTTGCGTATCCCGCTACTGTCGCGCCGGTGCTCGCGCACAGTGCGACCACTCCGCCAATCGCGAGCCACGCGACGGCTCGCGGCAGCAAGGCGAACACGTCTGGCCGCGCCCGCAGCCCGGTGTCGTACGTGCCGGCGGTCATGTCGTCTTCCCCAGGAGTCCCGTGGGCTTCGCCAGCAGGACGACAAGCAGGAGAGCGAACACGACGATCGCCGTGCCGCCCGGCACCGAGGACGGCATGTAGTTAGCGGCGACCTGCTCGATGATTCCCAGTGCCAGCCCGCCGACAAAGGCGCCCGAGAGGCTCGTCATGCCACCGAGGGCCGCAGCGGTGAACGCCAGGATCAGCGGTCCGGTGCCGGTGTAGAAGCCCGACTCACCGCCCGGGATGAATGGCTTGCCGGCGAGAGTGACGATCGCCGCGACGGTGCCGAGGAATCCGGCAATACCCCAGACGAGTGCCGAGATCCGCGAGACCTTGATGCCCACGACGGATGCAGCAGTTGGGTCCTGCGAGACCGCGAGCACGGCCGCGCCGTACCGCGTCCGGAAGAACGCGACAGCGGCGAGCGCCGTGCCGACCAGCGCGAGGACCGTCGTGATCTGGGTCCATCCGTACAGGTAGCTGTTGGAGTCACTTGATGACCCGAACAACGCGAACTTCGACGGGCCGCCGATGTTGGGGAGCACCTTGAAGTTGGTGCCGAGAATGAGAGCCTCGAGCGACGCGAACCCGAGCGCCAAGCCGGCCGTTGCGACGAGGAGCGTTGCGCGTGGGGCGCTGAACAGCGGCCTGATCACGAAACGCTCCGCGCCGAGGCCCGTCAAGGTGCCGGCGACAAGCCCGATCAGAATGGCGAGCGGGAAGGGCAGCTTGGGAACGAACCCGATGCCGTGCACGCAGCACAGCGCGATGAACGCACCGAACGCACCGATCTCGCACTGCGCGAAGTTGAAGATGCGACTCGCCTTGTAGACCAGCACGATGCCAAGCGCGAAGATGCCGTACCCGCAGCCCACGACGATGCCCGTCGCGAGCTGTACGGGGACAGCGACGCCGCCCGACGCGAAAACGTGCATATCAGTGACTGATCGGCCCGCTGCCGACGGTCACGTATTGCACCTGTGAGCAGTTCAGCCTCTCGATCCAGGCGCCGGTACTGCCGAAGTGCCCGCCGTTGAAGTTGATCGTGGGCAGCACGGAGAGCTCGCGACCGTGCTGGGCGGAGAAGTGCGACATGGCGTTGATGAAGTTGTCTCGGGTGAGGTTCTTGATGCTGCCCACCGACAACAGCGCGTGGTACAGCATCTCGTTGACTCCGTACAGGAGCAGCTCGACGTCTCGGTTGGTCTTGAGGCCGTCCGGTGGCGGGTTGTTCTGCTGCTTGAAGCCCTTCGGCTCGCGGTCGAGGGCCATGAACGGCGAGAGGAAGGCCGCCTTGATGTAGCTCTGTACGCCGCAGACCGGGCCGGCGACGAGGTCCTCGCCTTGCGTCACGCCAGGACCGACCCAGGCCGGCTGGTAGAGGGACTGTCCGGATGCCGCGATCATGTCGATCCAGTAGTTCGGGTCGACGTCGAGGAAGACGGTGCCGCCGGAACGGCCCGTGAAGGCCTCCGCCTGGTTGACCGTGGCCGATGCCTGCGACTGGCTGCCTGCCTTCGGCGTACGGATGATCTTGTAGGCGACGTGGTGCGCCGCCAGCAACGACGCTGCGGCAGCGGTCACGTCGTTGAAGTTCGGGGTGTTCTCCGTGACGATCGCCCACTTGCCCTTGGCGTTGGCCGGGAACAGCTGGTTGGCCATCGTCCAGACCTCAGGCACCTGCGCGGCGTACGTCTGCGAGATGGCGTAGTAGTACGGCAGCTTGGTCAGCCCGTTGGTCGTGACACCCACCGACAGGTACGGCGTGTGGGTCGCCTGCAGCACCGGGTCGGTCGCGCAGGCCTGGATCTGGTCCGTGCCGGCACCGCCGATGACCAGAAAGGCCTGGCGGGACAGCGTCTCGCACCGCTGCCGGGCAACCGATGGGTCGTACTGATCGTCGTAGAAGTTGACGACGACCTTGCGGCCGAAGACGGTGTGGTTCTCCCAGAACAGCTTGGTCCCCGTCTTGAACGCCTGCAGCGGCACGGGGGCGGCGCCGGTCTGCGGCGCGTGCAGGCCGAGCGTGATCTGGTGGGCGCTGATTCCGACCGTCTCGTATTTCGCCTGCGCGGACGAGCCGCCCGTGGTCGCGCCCGTCGTGCCGGTGACCCCGGTGGTCCCGCCCGTGGTGCCGGTGCCACCCGTGGTCCCGCCGGTCGTCGTACCGGTCCCACCGGTCGTCGTACCGGTCCCGCCGGTCGCGGCGCCGGTCCCGCCGCTGCCACCCGTGGTCCCGCCGGCGGTCGTGCCCGTCCCACCGATCGACCCACCGGCGCCGGTGCCGGTTGAGCCGACGCCCGCGCCTGCGGCTGAGGACCCGCCGGACTGCTGCTTCAGCGACGTGACGGCCTGTGAGCTGAGGCCGCACCCCGCGGTCAGCGCAACGAGGACGATTCCCGTCAGCGTCGTCGGTGTGCGTCGGATCATGTCAGCTCCCAGATCGTGTGATGCGCAGCGTTCATCGGTGCATAAGAGCGAGGCGGGTCCGCAGCGCCTTGGCGACCCCGCGATCCGGGGTCGCGGTGGGCAAGAGGCGCGGATCGGCAAGGACGACCGTCGTCGTGCCGAGCAGCACAACGATCAGCACGAGGGCGATCCAGAATCCGAGCGGCGGCGAGGAGCCGTCAGCGGGTTGGATCGCCGCGGTCGCCGGCTTCGTCGGAGCGACAACGGGTGCCGGTGGGCTCGCGACCTGCGCCGGCGAGGAAACCGGGGGCGGCGCCACGGTCGGGAGCGGCCCGGGGTTGCCGGGGGCGCTGGGCGCCGAAGGCACGGGTGGCGCGGTTGCTCCTCCGCCCGCCACGATCGGGCCGGGCACAGTCGACGGTCGATAGGTGACGGACGCGGTCAACCGGGCCAGCGCCGTCGCCGGGCCGAACACCACCTGGTACAGCGTGGAGGTGTTCGACGGGTTGTCGCGGATGGCAACCCCGAGGTTGAGCGCATTCGGTCTCACCCATTGTTGTGCGATGGAGGCGATGTCGACCGTGTAGCTGTTCGCGCCCTTCGCGGTGACCCGCGGCGAATGGACGTCACAGGAGTCGGCCGGCTTGCCGCCGTACGCGGCGGCGGCCTCTCCGCCTGACCACGCAGCCTTCGGCGCGCACGCGACGATGGGGGCGCCGGCCGCGTTGGCGTTGACGCCCTTGGCGTCCACCGGCAGCGAGATCACGAAGGAGGTGATCGTCGAGCCGACCGGCACCGAGCTCATGTCGAAGGACAGGTACGACTCGGCCACCGGGCCGCCGGGCGTGCCCGCCGCAGCCGGTGCTTCCGGACCCGCGACGGCAAGATCGCCGTCCGGAACCGACGGATTGGGCACCTGTTGCGGAGGCGCGACCCCGGTGGAGCCGATCACCCCGACCTGCGCGCGCCAGAACCAGCTCGCCTGGCTCACCGGCACGCGGGCCGTGAGCGTCGTCGACGCGTGGGCCGCGCCGAGCAACGCGGGCAGTGGCACCAGCACCGAACCGGCCGCGGCCAATGCCAGCAGCCGCGGAAGCCGGGTGGAACGCACCTCCGACCCCCTGCCCCTGTGCGTCGCGGACGCGGCGTTAGACCTGCTCGTTCACGTCAGGCGGAACAGCTGGGAGCCCGCAACCGGCGTGGCGAAATGATGTCACGCAGCGCGGCGAATGTCGGTGACCGTTGGGCTATGGGGACCGTACGTCGCCGTGGACGCTGCAGGTCGCGACGTACGACGTGGGGGTGACCTTGACCACCATGCGACGACCACATTCGGCGCAGAACCGGGGTGGCTCGTATCGGCCGCGCCGCACACAGCGAGCGTGATCCGCGTCGGCGAGCGGACGCCCGCAGCCCGTGCAGTGCGACATAGGGAGCGGCTCAGATGGCGGACGAGAGCGTCTTGATCGGCATCCGCAGCTCCCCGAGCAAGGCGAGGTCCTCCGACGGAGGGCGTCCCAACGTCGTGAGGTAGTTGCCGACGATCACGGCGTTGACTCCGCCGAGCAGACCGTCACGCGTGCCGAGATCGCCGAGCGTGACCTCGCGGCCGCCGGCGAAGCGCAGCACGGTCGACGGCATCGCCAGGCGGAAGCCACCAACGGCGCGGAGCGCGTCAGCCGCGGAGAGCACGGGCAGATCGGCGAACGGCGTGCCGGGCCGGGGATCGAGGAAGTTCAACGGCACCTCATGCGGCGCAACCTCGGCGAGCTGGGCGGCGAGCTCGGCACGCTGCTCGAGCGTCTCTCCCATCCCGACGATCGCACCGCAGCACACCTCCATGCCGACCTCGCGCACGAGGTCGAGGGTGTCGCGGCGCTCTTCCCACGTGTGCGTCGTGACGACGGAGTCGAAGTACGAACGGGCGGTCTCGAGATTGTGGTTGTAGCGGTGCACACCGATGTCGACGAGCCGATCGGCGTCATCGCGACTGAGGATGCCGAGCGAGCACGCGATCTGGACGTCGTTGCCGTCGGCGCGAATCGCGCGAACGACGTCTGAGACCTCATCGAGCAATGTCTCGTCGGGACCGCGCACGGCCGCGACGATGCAGAACTCCGTGGCGCCGGTCTCGCGCGTCTCGCGTGCGGCACGCACCATCTCCGCCACGTCGAGCCGAGCGGCCCGCACCGGTGAGGTGAACCGTCCCGACTGCGAGCAGAAGTGGCAGTCCTCAGGACAGCCGCCGGTCTTGACACTGACGATGCCCTCGACCTCGACCTCGTCGCCGCACCAGCGCAGCCGCACCTCATGGGCGAGGTCGAGCAGCTCGGCGATCCGCTCGTCCGGCAGTTGCAGGCAGGCCAGGACATCGACTTCGCCGAGGCCTTGCCCGTGCTCGAGGACCTGGGCGCGGGCGCGGTCGAGAACATCGGTCGGGTCGTTGGCCACGGCGAGAACCCTCTCAGACAGACTGTCACGCGTGAGCGTTGCCGGCCTTCCACTGCTGCCTGAGACGCTCGACGGGCTCGACACGTATTACGGCGAGCAGCCGGTCGGCGTGCGGGCCAACATGATCGCCGCGCTCGACGGCGCCGCGGCCTTCGAGGGGCGGACCAAGGGCATCACCGACGCCGCCGACCAGACGCTGCTCGCCTTTCTGCGCTCCTGCTCCGATGTCGTCCTCGCCGGCTCGGCGACGGTCGCGGCGGAGAAGTACGGACCAGTGCGACTGTCCGACGAGCTGCGAGCTCGCCGCCGCGCGAACGGCCGGCCGGAGCTTCCGCGACTCGCTGTCGTCACCGCACGGGGCGCGCTGTCACCCGAGCTGCGAATCTTCTCGGGCGACGAACGGCCGATCATCGTCACCGTCGCGCGTACCGCGACGCAGCAGCCGGAGCTCGGCGCTCTCGGCGAGGTCGTGGTTGCGGGAGACGACGTCATCGAGCCGAGCGCGATGCTGGGCGCCCTGCGTGACATAGGCCTGGAACGGGTCCTGTGCGAGGGCGGTCCGTATCTCCTGTCGACCCTCGTCGACGCCGACCTCGTCGACGACATGTGCCTGACCGTGGCGCCGTACCTCGCCGGGTCGCAGCCGACGACTCCGCAGCCCACCTCGTCACTCGTGGCGCCGACGCGCCTCGTACTGCGACATGCCCTGCAGCGCAACGACCTGCTCTACCTTCGTTACTCGCGGCCCTGACATCTGATAGACCACTCGCGTGCGAATCCGCGGGATCGGCCCAGTGGCTACTGCCGCAGCTCTCATGTCCCTGGGCACCGCTGCGGCGGGCTCGGCGCAGGCTGCTACGAGCACGGCGCACGCCCGGTACGTCGTGCTGGCCGGAGACAGCGACTACCTCATCTATGCGGAGGCCGTCAGCACGAACACGCTCGACCCGGTGAACCTCGACACCGGTGTTCACTTGTACGCGCTGGGACGACATGGCAAGCCCACCTCGCTCGGCCGCATACCGCCGAATCTCCGCGTCCTGTCGTTGTCGCGCTCGAACTTGATCATCATGAACAAGTCCATCAAGGGAACGAAGCGCGTGCAGTGGTGGAACCTCGCCAACGGCAAGCACGGCGACACCGGCACCAACGAAGACGTCGTCGGAGCCAGCCCCGACGGGTGGCTGGTGAAGGACCCTGGGTTCAACGACGGGACGCACGTCGTGGACCGCCCGGAGTCAGGCGGCATCGTCGACTACGGCAGCCCGCTGACACCCGGCGTCGACTTCGCGGTCGCGGTCGGCCCGAATGGGTTCGTCGCCTACTCCGACGACTTCCGCAATGACAACGGCGAGGTCACCTACACCCCGTGGAGCTCGCCGGTCCGCCACCGAACGCTCATCGCACCAGGGGGAAACAGCGTGCGCTGTGACAGCGTCGCCTCGACCTACGCGGGCTGCGTGATCGGCGGCGGAATCACGCGATCCGTGGCACTGATCGCCCTGAGCGGCAACAGCCGGACAACCGGCGGCAACCGGTGCGCGGATCAGCTCACGGTGTGGGGGTCGAAGCTCGCGTGGAACACCGCCATCGCTGCGCACAGCTGCCCGACAGGGCACGTCGGGGTCATGACGACGGCCGCCTCCACTCGCGTGTCGAAGCTGCGCTTCGATCCGCGCGCGGTCACTGCGGCGTGGGGCCGGCTCGTCACGTCGAGTCTCGGTCAGCGCGAAGTCGTGACGCTCACGAAGGTCCGCGGGAAGCCGAGCCCGCTCTCGCGCGCTCGCGTCTAGCGGTAGGACGGCGGCGCGGCTCGCAGGGATCGCGCCCACTGGCTCGGCGTGGCGCTGGCCACGATCCGGATGCTCGCACCATTGGACAGTGACCTGAACCGAACCCAGGCGACCGGCAGCGGGTTCCCGTTGAGCGTCGCGTTGGTGACGTAGGGCGTTGCACGGCTGGCTCCCGGCGCCGCTATCCGGAGCACGTGGCCGCTCGGCAAGGCGATCCGGACCCTGGCGAAGCGTGGCGCGCCGATCGTCACGACGTCGTCGCCTGGGATCGCCGGGTAGATGCCGAGCGCGTTGAAGACCCACCAGGACGTCATCGTCCCGCCGTCGGTGTTGCCCGGGTACCCGTCCGGCGTCGGCGCGTACATGTCGTCCATTGCGCGGCTGACCACACTCTCGGTGAGGTCGGGCCGGCCTGCCCAGAGGTACTCGTACGGCGTGTCCAGCTGCGGCTCGTTGCCGAGGAACGCATATGCCGAGTTCGGGCCGTCGTTGAGCTTGGTGAACAGCGTGTTCAGCCTGGACACGAGCGCCTCGGGTCCACCGAGCGCCGCACGGAGACCGGCCACGTCGAACGGCACCATGAACGTGTACTGGCTGGCATCACCTTCGACGAACCCGTGCGCCGGTCCGGTCTTCGAGATCGGCAGGAACGCGCCCGACGCGCTCCGCGGCTCGACATACCCGTCCGAGCGGTTGAAGTTGTCGTGCCACCAGTGAGCGCGGCCTGCGAAGTCGCGCTCGGCCTTCCGGTCGTGCACCGCGGCGGCGAGCCGCGACGTCGCGAAGTCGGCGGTTGCGTACTCCAACGACGTGGAGACGCTCCCCCACACCAGGTCAGGGCTGATGAGGAGCTCCTCGCCACCGGTCGTGTTGGTGGAGACGTCGAGCTCCGACGGCAGGTAGTGCAGCGCGAGGTAGGCCGGGTTGCCAGGCCGCTCGACGTAGTAACCACCGCCCTGGGTCTCGTTCGCAGCCAGACCCGCGAGCGCGGCGGACGACTCGTCGTCCACGCCGTTGCTCGCCGCACCGTGCACTGCGGCGCGAAGCGCGGCGCGCCGGCTGAAACCCGAAGCGCCGAAGGCCTCGAGATCAGCGAGGAACGGGATCGCGGGGTCGCCCACCATCACGTCGGGACTCGCCCCGACAACCGGCCACCGAGGCATGAACCCGGCGGTGCGATAGTCGGCCAACAGGGTGCGGGCCATGCCACTCGCCTGTCTCGGCGCAATCATCGCCAGCAGCTGCCCGTGGGTGCGGTACTCGTCCCACAGGCTCATCTGGCTGTACGCCGACCAGCCGCGGGCGCGGTGGACCCGCCCGTCGAGGCCCGGGTAGCGCCCGTCGACGTCACTGATCAGCTGCGGCGACAGCAGCGACTGGTACAGCGTCGTCGCGAGCATGCGGCGGTCGGTCAACGTGCCGCCCGCGACCCGCACGCGACCCATCAGACGCGCCCATGACCGCGCGGTCGCGTGCTGCACCGCAGCGACGGAACGATGCGCGACCTCGCGCGCGAGCGCGGCGCGCGCGCCGGCACCGCTCACGTACGACAGCCCGACCCGCACACCCACCGCGCGGCCGTCTGCGATCGCGAAGCGCAGGACGGCGCCGGCCTGTGCGGTCGCGCTGAGATCACCGGGTGGCGGAGGGATGCCTGCGCCGGGCTCCCAGCCCAGACCGGTCAGGCCGGTGCTGCTCGCGGAGCTGCCGCCCTCGGTGAACGTCTGCCGCTGCCACACGGCGTGGCTGGCGAAGCCACGGTCGAAGCGCATCGCCACGTGCAGCGTGTAGCCGGCGGGCTGTTCGCAGAACCTGCCACTCGTCGTCGTGAGGTCGACCTCGCGTCGTGCCGGCACGACGCGAACCGCGGCGAACGTGTCGGTGTTCTCGCTCCCCCCTGCGTTGACGACGACGGTCCCGGTGCCTGCGCGAGCCGGGAAGGTGAACCGCGCGGCACCAGCTCGTGCGGCCGCGCCGATGTCGACGCCGATTGCCTGGCGGGTGCGCGGGTTCAGCGTGACGGCGTACCTCCCGGGCGACGCCGACTCGTGGTGGTGGTCGAACGACGCCATCAGCGCCGGGTCTGAGCCGAAGCTGAATGGCGGGACGGGGCTCGCGGTCACCGCTGCCGTCGTCGGCATGACCGGCACATCGCCGAAGGCCGAGCACCCGCCGCCTTGGAACCTGGTCAGGTCGAAGCCGGCGATCTTGTGGTCGGAGTAGGTGTAGCCCGCACCGAACGCCACCGAGTCCGGGCTGGTGCGCGGCCCCCACGACAGCATCCCGAAGGGCGCGTTCGCCGCCGGGCTCATGTTGGCGGCGCTGCCACCTGTCCCCTGGTCGGCGAGCTTGGTGTCGGTCCCGGCGAAGACATTCGCGAGGCCGACCAGCTCGGCGCCGGTGGTCAGGTGACGTGCCGGCCGGATCGGTGAAGCGCTCGAGGGAACCGCCACGACGGCCGCCGCCGTGAGCGCGGCCGCGAGCGCAGCGCCCGTCCGAGTACGCATCGCGGTGATTATCCGGCCCGTCGCGGTTTGACACGCACCTCATAACTGAATAAAGATGCTTATCTTTGGTAAATCAGTTTGTTAGGTGATAACACTTCGAGAGGTACGGAGCGAACGTGACCACGAACAAGCGGATCTTCGCCGGCGTCGGAGCAGCTGCCCTGATGGCGCTGTCGGCGGCCTGCGGCAGCTCGTCGGACGGCTCCGTCGCCGGCACGAAGGCGGCGAGCACCGGAGGGACGATCAACCTGGTGGCGTTCTCCACCCCGCAGAAGGCCTACGACAAGCTCGGGCCGGCCTTCGCCTCGACCACTGCGGGCGCGGACAGCACGATCAAGGGCTCGTACGGCCCGTCGGGCACCCAGGAGCGCCAGGTCGAGGCTGGGCAGCCCGCGGACGTCGTCGAGCTCTCTCGCGCCTCGGACATGGCGAAGCTCGTCACCGCCGGGCTCGTGGCATCGAACTG
>JAICMG010000124.1 GCA_025929365.1 Frankiaceae bacterium | reverse complement strand
CCGAGCAGCCGCTGCACCCGCTCGGCGACGACGGCGATGTTCCGTTCGGTGTGAATCTTGGCGTGTGACCGCTTCTCGGCGCGGTCCGCTGCGGCCTGTGCGACAGCCGCCTGACGAATCACCGTCTGGACGTCGGCGACCTGTGCCGACACGACGCGGCTCGCGATGACGGTCCGATCCGCGGCCTCGACAAGGTTTCCTGACTCAAGGAGCGCGGCGTACGTCGCAAGCGACCCGCCCGACTCGTACAAGCCGCGGACCCGGCTGTCGAGCTCAGTCTGCGCGTCGACGGCCTGCAGAGCGACCGCGCTGCTGACGCGGTCCGCGTTGACCGCGCTGCTGATGCTGTTCGCAACGCCCTGGAAGACGTTTGCGTACTTTCGCTCCTCGACCCGCGCCCGGGCTTGGAGGTGATGCACCTTGGCGAGGAGCTGCTGGACCTGGACCGCCGGGTTGCCCGCGGCGTGTGCGGTGGCGAGCCGAGCGCCCGGGACGACGACCGGCACGGCCGCGAGCGCCGCTGCGACCAGAGCCACGAGGGCGCTGGTGCGGGCACGTCGAACCGACGTGATCGGCGTCACCCTGGGGAAATCGGCCGATCTCGGGTTCGGCTGAAGTCCGCGCGGGGGTACGGTTCGTAAGCGTCGCGCAGTTCTGACTCGCTGGGGGAGCCGATGTACCGCCGTACCGCCACCGCTGTTGTTGCCCTGACCGCAACCGCTGGCCTGCTGGCCGGATGCGGAAGCGGCAGCTCGGGCGGCAAGACCAGCACCAGCGACGTCTCAGGCGCGAGCGCTGCCTCCGAGCTGTCGAGTGCGATCTCCTCGCTTGGACAGGGTTCGACGCTGACAGTGACGCTCAAACTCGGGACGACGGGCAGCCAGCTGGTCTCCTTCGTTCATCAGCAGGACAAGGCCTCGACGCTCACCGCCGCGCAGGCGGGCGCGATCGCCGGCGCGGCGGTCACCTTCGAAGTGACGGCTCCGAGCGGGAAGACCCTCGACCAGATCTCGGGGCTGACGAGCTCCGGTGCGGCCAACATCGCGCTGGTGGACAACGGCAAGACCTGGTTCGCGATTCGGATCATCAATCAGACGCTCTACCTCCAGGCCGACCTCAAGGACCTGCTTCACGCGTTGGGACAGGATCAGTCGTACCGACAGATCGCAGGGGCCAGCGCGCAGTTGCCCAGCTTCCTGAGCGCGGCGGTACAGGGCAAGTGGATCTCGCTTTCCCTCGCGGCGTTGAAGCACGCGATCCCCGGCGCCACCGGTGCATCGACAGCCAACCCCTCGCAGGCGCATCACCTCATCGACCAGATCAAGTCGCTGCTGACCACCGACGTCACGGTGACGAAGTCGTCCTCCGGCGGCACTGACACCCTCACGCTGAGCGCCAACCTCCGTACGTTGGCCCGTGACTTCACGACGACGTTCGCCAACTCGATTCCGGGCGCAGGTGCCGCGCTGAGTGGGGCCAACCTGTCGAACGTGCCGGACAAGAACATCTCGCTGAAGGCGACGGTCTCGGGCGGCGCACTCACCGGCTTGACTCTTGATCTGGCTCAGTTCGCGAAGCACCCCAGCGGGAGCCTGCCGATCGAGCTCGCCTTCGCGCAGAGCGGACCGGCGATCAGTGCGCCCTCGGGCGCGGTCGCGGTCGACCTCTCGCAGCTCGGTCCGCTGCTCGGCTCGCTCGGCGGCGGGCTCTAAACCCGTAGGCGTACGCGCTGACGTCGCTCTGCCCGCATGGGTAGCGTGACATCAGTGCTGCGGTGAAGGGACCGGCGCGATGACTGACTCCGGCATGACCGAACGCGCTGGCGACGAGGTCGTCGAGATCTGCCGCGACCTCATCCGGATCGATTCGACGAACCCCACGAGCAGCGAGCGGGCAGTCGCCGAGTGGGTCGCGGAGCGGCTCACCGACGCCGGCCTCTCGCCTGAGATCTACGAATCGGATCCAGGTCGCGCGAGTGTCGTCGCGAGGTGGGCCGGCGAGGACAGCAGCCGCGACGCGCTGCTCATCCACGGCCACCTCGACGTCGTGCCGGCGAACGCCGACGACTGGCAGGTGGACCCGTTCGCCGGCGAGGTCCGCGACGGCTGCGTCTGGGGTCGCGGTGCCATCGACATGAAGGACATGGACGCGATGGTCCTCGCGGTGCTCGCCGACTGGTCCCGGCAGGGCAAGCGACCGCCGCGCGACGTCGTCCTCGCCTTCGTCGCCGACGAGGAGGCGGGCGGCGTCAAAGGTGCACACCACCTGGTCGACAACCACGCCGAGCTGTTCGAAGGCTGCACCGAGGCGATCAGCGAGGTCGGCGGCTTCTCGATGACCATCGGCGGCAGGCGCCTCTACGCGATCGAGACCGCCGAGAAGGGCATCGCCTGGCTCCGGCTCGTGGCCAAAGGACTCGCCGGCCATGGCTCGATGCTCAACGACGACAACGCCGTCACGACCCTGGCCGAAGCTGTCGCCCGCGTGGGCCGGCACACCTTCCCGATCGAGCTCGGGCAGACGGTCGAGCAGTTCCTCCGCGAGATCTGCGACGCGCTCGGCATCACGTTCGACCCCAACGACGTCGAGGGCGTCCTCGCGAAGCTCGGCCCGCTCGCCCGCATGATCGGAGCGACCGTGCGGCACACGGCAAACCCGACGATGCTCGACGCCGGCTACAAGCAGAACGTCATCCCCGGCGAAGCACACGCCTATCTCGACTGCAGGTTCCTGCCCGGTGGTGAGGAGCGGTTCCGCGAGGAGCTCGCGCGCGTGGTGGGGCCCGATGTCGCGATCGAGGTGGTGCAAACGCAGATCGCCTACGAGACGACGTTCGACGGCGACCTCGTCGCTGCGATGACGGCCGCGATCGTTGACGAGGATCCCGATGCGCGGGTCGTGCCGTACTCGCTGTCCGGTGGCACCGATGCGAAGTCGTTCTCCGAGCTCGGGATGCGCTGCTTCGGCTTCTCTCCGTTGCGGCTGCCCCCGGACCTCAACTTCGTCGGCATGTTTCACGGGGTCGACGAGCGGGTGCCGATCGACGGCCTGCAGTTCGGCGTACGCGCGCTCAGCCGCTTCCTCGCCCGCGCTTAGGGGTCACCGCGCAGCAGCGAGGCGAGACGGGTACGCCGTGGCCGCGCGCCGACGTCGCGCACGCCGCGCGCCAGCGCAGGACCGGCCGCGTGCACGATCGACAGGTGGCGTTGCGCTCTGGTGAGCGCGGTGTAGACGAGCGGTCGCGAGAGCATTCCGCTTGCTTCGGGCGGGAGTACGACGACCACCGCAGGCCACTCTGAGCCCTGTGCCCGATGGACCGTGATGGCCCACCCGTGGACCAGGTCACGGATCGCCTTGCCGGGCACGGCGATCGGGCCGGCGCCGAAGTCGACGCCGAGCAGCGAGTCGGTCGACTCGGTGACGACCCCGACCTCGCCGTTGGCGAAGCCGTCGTCCATATGGTTGGCCGTCGCGACGACGCGGTCGCCGGGATCGAACGCCGACGACGCGCCTTGGCCGGGGTTGAGCAGCTCCTTCAGCGCCTTGTTCAAGGCCTCGGTCCCGGCGCCGCCCCGGTGAACCGGCGTGAGCACCTGGATCTCACCGGCCGGGATTCCGAAAACCCGCGGGATCGAGTCGGTCACCAGCTGCGTCACCCGGCGCGCCGCGTCGGAGGGTCCGTCCGCCGTGATCACGACGACCTCCTTCGAGGGGTCGTCGACCGTGGGGAGCTCGCCGGCGCGTACCGCGGTCGCCAGCCGCGCGATCGCGCCACCTTCGGCTTGGCGGTGCAGGATCGTCAACTCGGTTGCGGGCACCACGCCGGAGTCGAGCACGTCGCCGAGGACGCGGCCCGGACCGATCGACGGCAGCTGAGCCGGGTCGCCGACGAACATCACGTGAGTGCCGTCCGGGCAGGCATCCAGGAGCGCGGCCGCAAGCTCCGCGTCGAGCATCGACGCCTCGTCGACCACGACGAGATCGGCATCCAGTGGCCAGCTCTCGGTGCGAAGGAACTCGCCGGATGTGCCTTGTGCCTGCAACAGGCGATGCAGTGTCGTCGCTTCGTGGTCGGTGAGTGCCTCGAGCCGCTTCGCGGCGCGGCCCGTCGGGGCGGCAAGCGCCACGGACTTGCCGTGGCGGGCGGCCATCTCCACCACCGCCGCGACCGTCCGGCTCTTCCCGGTCCCCGGTCCGCCGTGCAGGACGGTGACGCCATGGACGGCGACGGCGACCACAGCATCGCGCTGGGCGGGATCGAGCTCGTCGTCGGCGCTGACGGCGTCAGCGGCGTCGCAGAAGCGCTCGGCGGTCGCCATCAACCGCTGCACTCCCTCGGCGACGGCGTCCTCGGCCATCGCGTATCGCTCCAGCCCGAACACCCGATGCGCATCGCCGCCGGCGTCGTACTCCTCGAACCGCAGCACGCGACCCTCGTCCAGGGCGGCGTCCAACGCGGCCTCGGGCTCGGGGGCGTCGAGGCCGGCCAAGGCCGCAACCAGAGTCTTCTCGGGAACCACGGTGTGGCCATCGCGAGCCGCCCGCGCGAGGCCGTGGGCGACCTGGGCGCGCCCGCGCCGCGGATCGGTTTTGGTCGGCCGTTCCTCGAGGGTCGCGAGGGCGAACCGATCCGCGGTGCGTAGGTCGACACCGGGCACTTCGAGCAGTCGCCACGGATCCTCACGCAGCAGCTCGGCCGCAGTGGCACCGAAGGCGTCGACCGCGCCGAAGGCCGGACGCACCGACAGCGAGGCGGCAAACAGCAGCTCCGCGACGGCCAGCCTCGGTGCGGCACTCGCGAACGACTTCACCAAGGTCTCGGCTCGCTTGCGCCCCACCTCCGGCAGCGATGCAAGCGCCTCGACGCTCACGTCGTCGGGCCCGTTGATGCGTGCGGCCGGCAGCGCGGCGGACAACGTCCGGCCGAGGCCGGGCCAGAGCCCTGCCTCGCAGAACGCCTCGAACGCGGTGTCAGCCAACGCGTCAGCGGCTGAGCGGAGGCGGCGCCTCGGGGTATCCCAGGTCCGGTGCCGAGACATCGTCCAGGGCAGCGCGGATCTCGTCCGGGAGGACGGTGGCGTCGGCGTCGAGCGAGGTGCGCAGCTGTGCCGCCGTCCGCGCCCCCACGATCGGCGCGCTCACACCCGGCCGGTCGCGCACCCAGGCCAGTGCGACCGCAAGCGGAGCGACCCCGAGGCCATCTGCCGCGGTGAGGACGGCGCCGACGATTCGCGAGGCGCGGTCGTCGAGGTAGGGGCGGATGAATCGGCCGTAGTCCCGTGACGCTCCCCGCGAGTCGGCCGGCGTGCCGGCTTGGTACTTGCCGGTCAGCACGCCTCGCCCGAGTGGCGACCACGGCAGGATTCCGATGCCGAGGCTCAAGGCAGCCGGCACGACCTCGCGCTCGACGCCTCGTTGCAGCAGTGAGTACTCGACCTGAGACGAGCAGATCGGCGCGCGGTCGGGCCAGGCTCGTTGCCAGGTCGCGGCCTTCGCGGTCTGCCAGCCCGAGTAGTTGCTGATGCCGACGTAGCGCGCGCGACCGCTCGCGACGGCGGTGTCGAACGCGGCGAGGGTCTCCTCGATCGGTGTCCGCGGATCCCACGCGTGGACCTGCCAGAGGTCGACGTGGTCGGTGCCCAGCCGGCCGAGGGATGCATCGAGCGCATCGAGGAGATGCCGCCGCGACGCGTCGCGGTCGCGTTCGGCATCACGTCGCATTCCTGCCTTCGTCGCGACGACGACCTCGTCGCGCTTGACGGTGTTCGCGAGGAGCCGGCCGAGGATCAGCTCGCTCTCGCCGCTTACGTAGACGTCCGCGGTGTCGACCAGCGTGCCGCCGGCGTCGAGGTAGGTGCGCAGCTGGTTGGCCGCGTCGTCTTCGTCGGTGTCCCTGCCCCAGCCCATGGTGCCGAGCGCGAGGTGGGAGACGTAGAGGCCCGTCGTGCCGAGTCGACGCTGCCTCATGGATTCGGAGGCTATCGGCGCCTGACGCAGCCGAAGGGACGACGCACCGGCCTGGGGTTCATCGTCCGACCACTACGCTGCCCGAATGCGACTCGGACTCAACCTGGGGTATTGGGGCCTGTCGAGCGACGACGACAACGTTGCGCTCGTCCTTGAGGCGGAGCGGCTGGGCTTCACGAGCGTCTGGACCGCCGAGGCGTACGGCAACGACGCCGCGACGGTCCTGGCCTGGCTGGCGGCGAAGACCACGAAGATCGAGCTGGGAAGCGGCATCTTCCAGATCCCCGGTCGCTCACCGGCGATGGCGGCGATGACCGCGGCGACGATCGACACGCTGTCGGGCGGGCGCTTCCGGCTCGGGCTAGGCGTGTCCGGACCGCAGGTGTCCGAGGGCTGGCACGGCGTGCGCTTCGACAAGCCACTCGCCAGGACGCGCGAGTACATCGACATCGTGCGGCTTGCGCTGGCTCGTGAACGGGTCGAGTACCACGGCGACCACTACGAGCTGCCGCTGCCGAACGGCCCGGGCAAGGCACTCAAGATGATCATCCACCCGGTGCGCAGCTACGTGCCGATCTATCTCGCAGCGATCGGGCCGAAGAACCTCGAGCTGGCGGGCGAGAAGTGCGACGGCTGGCTCGCGATCTTCTACGACCCCGAGTTCGCGAAGGAGCTCGTCGCGACGGTCAACGCCGGCAAGCAGAAGGCCGGTCGCGCCGACGCGCCGTTCGACATCATGCCGACGACGCCGGTGATCATCGGTGAGGACATCGAGGCGTGCGCCGACCCGATCCGCGGCTACTCCGCGTTGTACGTCGGCGGCATGGGCTCACGCGAGCAGAACTTCTACAACCGCCTCGCCTGCCGGATGGGCTACGAGAAGGAAGCCGCCGAGATCCAGGACCTGTACCTCGACCGGAAGTACGCCGAGGCGGCGGCCGCGATCCCGTTCGAGTTCATCGACCGGACCTCGCTGCTCGGCCCGGTCGAGCGGATCGCCGAGCGCATGCAGGCGCTGGCGGCGTCCGGCGTCACGACGGTCAACGTGAGTGGGTTCAGCGGGACGCAGGAGGAGCGCATCGCGACGCTTCGCTCCGTCGCGGACGCGCTGGACAAGTCCGGCGTGGGGGACTGACCGGCTCGCGTGACAACTGTTCTGCTGGTCCGCCACGGCCTGACGAGCGCCAATACCGGCGGCACCCTCGCCGGATGGACCCCTGGCGTGCATCTGGCCCCGAAGGGCGAGGAGCAGGTCCGCGCCCTCGCGGCGCGGCTTGCGGCGGTCCCGGTGGCGGGCATCGTGAGCAGCCCGCTCGAGCGGTGCCAGGAGACCGCGGCCGCGCTGGGCGACGGGCGGGACAAGCTCGTCATCGACACCGACGAGCGGCTCGGCGAGTGCCACTACGGCGACTGGCAGGGTCAGGCGCTCAAGACGCTGGCCAAAGACCCGCTCTGGAAGGTCGTGCAGGCTCACCCCAGCGCGGCGCAGTTCCCGGGCGGTGAGGCACTGCGCGACACGCAGGCCCGTGCGGTCACCGCGATTCGCGAACACAACGCGCGCCTCGGCGACGACGCGACCTGGATCGCGGTGAGCCACGGTGACGTCATCAAGGCGATCCTGGCCGACGCGCTCGGTCTGCACCTGGACGAGTTCCAGCGGATCGTGGTCGATCCGGCCTCGGTGTCGGTGGTCACCTACACCCCGCTCCGGCCGTTCGTCGTACGGATGAACGACACCGGCGGAGATGTGGCCGGGTTAATCCCGCCGAAGCGCGCTCGCCGCAAGCGATCCTCCGACGCGGCGGTCGGGGGCGGCGCAGGTGGCGGGCGTTGACCGGATGCCTGACGTCCTAGTGTGACGTAGTGCCTGGCCGTGAGTTCGCGTTCGATCCGCCCGAGCGGTTCGTCGCGGGTACCGTCGGCGAGCCGGGCTCTCGGACGTTCTTCCTGCAGGCGAGCGGAAACGGCCGGCTGATCTCGGTCGCCTTGGAGAAGCTCCAGGTCTCTGCACTCGCCGAGCGGCTCGATGAGCTGTTGGACGAGGTACGCCGGAGGCAGGGCGGCGACTCCGCCGTGCCGGCAGTAGCGCCGCCACAGCTCGAGGACGTCGCCCCGCTCGACGCGCCGGTCGAGGAGGAGTTCCGCGTCGGAACCCTTGCGCTCGCCTGGGACGACGACGAGAGCCTCGTGATCATCGAGGCGCAATCGGTGGTCGACGAAGAGGCCGCGGGCGCGCCGTCGGACACGGAAACCGTCGCCGACATGCTGCGGGTGAAGCTGTCCCCGGCGGTGGCGCGTGCGTTTGCAAAGCGTGCGCTTCGCGTCGTCGCCGCCGGGCGTCCGCCCTGCCCGTTGTGCGGCAATCCGCTCGATCCCGAGGGTCACATCTGTCCACGCCAGAACGGACACCTGCACGCCGGGTGACAGGCGACACTGAAGGCATGACCGAGGCGGCGCCGTTGTTCGACCCGGACGGCGCACTACGGCTGCTCCGCGACGGCGAGCTCGACATCGAGGGCCGGCTGATCGACGCCTCCAACGCGACGCTCTACTGCACGGTGTCGCTTGACGGCCAGTCCGCAGCGTGCGTGTACAAGCCGATTGCCGGTGAGCGCCCGTTGTGGGACTTCCCGGACGGCACCTTGGCGGCGCGGGAGCTGGCGGCGTACCTGGTGTCGGCGGAGACGGGATGGG